>CAITZZ010000130.1 GCA_903897005.1 uncultured beta proteobacterium
CCAGGCCCTCTTCGGCCAAAGTAACGCGGCGCAGCTCGGTGTCGACGGGCATGCGCATCCGGCCATCGCTGGCCAGACCCAGAATCGAGGTCTGTACAGCGCGCTGGTCGGCCTTCAGACGCACCGCTACCTGACGCAGGCCCTCGACGCGCTGCACGCCGCTCAGGGCGGCGATCTCATTGGCGGCGCGCCGCGGTGCGGGCTCGATGAAGTTGGCGCTCAGGTCATACTGCTGCGACAAGCGGTACTGCAGCTCGACCATGTGGTTGATGGAGCCTTCCTGAAAACGCGCCATCATCAGAATGGCACCGGCCAGTGCCAGACCCAGCACGGTCAGCAGCGCCTTGACCGGGCGCCGGTCCAGTTGGCGAAAGATGATGCGCGTCGGCTGCGAGAGCCAGTGCTGCGCCCCGAGCCGCTCGATCAGGCTGCGCCGAAAATGCTCCGGCGCTTCCGGTCGCATGGCGTCGGCCACGGGCAGCCGGGCGGCGGCCAGGACGGCGCGCGCCGTGCCCAGCAGCGAGGCCAGCAGGCTCACGGCAATGCCGGCCAGCACCACTGGCAGGCTGACGTGAAAATCCAGAAACGGAAAGCGGAAGTAGAGCTGGTACATGGCGGCCAGGCCGGTGCCCATCCAGGCGCCCAGGGCCACGCCCATGGCGGCGCCGAGCAGGCCAATCAGCGAGACGATCAAGCCGTAATGCAGTGCCACGTCCCAGGTGCTGTAGCCAAAGGCTTTGAGAATGGCAATCTGATCGCGCTGGGTTGCCACCAGGCGTGTGAACACCACGTTGAGCAAAAAGGCCGCGACCGCCAGAAAGATCGCCGGAAAGAGCCGCGTCATGGTGCCGAGCTGGCGAAATTCCTCGTACAGAAAGCGGTAAGAGAGCTGCTCCATGCGGCCGTGCGCACCGCGTCCGCCGCTCTTGACAAGCAAGCGGTCGATGGCGGCCAGTGCGTCCTTTTCGTTGGCGCCGGGCGTCAGCCTGACGGTCAGCTGGTTGAAGGCGCCGCTCATGTCGAGCGCCGCTTCCAGCGCGCGCCGGCTGGTCCAGACGATGGCGTAACGCTCGTAGTCCGGAAACATGGCGCCGGGCTTGATCTGGTAGACGTACTCCGGCGAAACCGCCAGCCCGACGATGCGAAACCACTGCGTGCGGCCGTACAGCGTGGCGCGCAGGCGGTCGCCAAGTTGCAGGCGGTGCGCCTGGGCAAAGGCCTCGCTGACCAGCACCTCGTCGTGTGCCCAGGGCGAGAGCATGCGACCGGCGCGCAGGTAAAGCCGGTTTTGTTGCGGTTCGCCCTGATTCGGCAGCGACTGCACGATGGCCTCAATCGGCTCCTGGTAGCCCGCCAGTTCGATCTTGGCGCCGGTCGTCAACCGTGTTTCGACTTCTGCCACGCCCGGCAGTTCGGCGACGCGCTCGGCCAGCGCCTCGGGTGCGCGCTTGACGTTAGCCCAGACGTCGGAAAAGCGGTAGTCCTGGTACAGGCGGTCGCGCGTTTCCTGCAGTGAGAGCAGGGTGGCGGCCGACATCACCAGCATCGCAATGCCTGCGGCAATCACCGCCGCAATCGCCAGCGCCTGACCGCGCAGGTGCCAGAGGTCGCGCAGCGCCTTGCGATGTACTGCTCTCACCAGTGCAACTCCCGCGCCGCGATGCGCTGCTCGTTCACCTGCTCGCGCACGATGCGCCCGTCGGCCATGTAGAGCACGCGGTGTGCCATGCGTGCGATGTCCACGTTGTGCGTGATGATGACGGTGGTCGTGCCCATCGTGTTGTTGACCTGCTCCAGCGCGTCGAGCACGCGGATGCCGGTGCTGGAGTCCAGCGCGCCGGTCGGCTCGTCGCACAGCATCACCACCGGCCGCTTGGCAATGGCGCGCGCAATCGCCACGCGCTGCTGCTCGCCGCCCGAGAGCTGCGCCGGAAAGTGGTCGAGTCGCTCCGTCAGCCCAACCATGGCCAGCGCTTCTGCTGGCGCCAGTGGCTGTGGCGCAATCTCGGTGACGATGGCCACGTTCTCGCGCGCCGTCAGGCTCGGAATCAGGTTGTAGAACTGGAACACAAAGCCGACGTGCTCGCGCCGGAAGGCGGTCAGCTCGGCGTCGCTGGCGCTTGTCAGGTCTTCGCCGTGGTACCAGACGTGGCCAGCCGTGGGCACATCGAGCCCGCCCAGGATATTGAGCAGGGTCGATTTACCGCTACCCGAAGGCCCCAGCAGCACCACCAGTTCGCCCGCGTACAGCAGCAGGTCGATGCCGCGCAGGGCATGCACCTCGACCTCGCCCATGCGATAGATCTTGGTCAGCCCCTCGGCCTTGAAGATGACTTCTTTGGTGCTGGCAACGGCATCCATGTTCGACATCGTAGCGACTCGATCGGTCACGCAGGCTGTATCAGATCAAGTCAAGTTCAATCCAGCCGAGCTTTCGTTGCTTTCGCCGCTGTCATTGCTGTCCCTGTCGTCATTGCTGTCCCCGTTGTCATTGCTGTCCCCGTTGTCATTGCGGGCTTGACCCGCAATCCAGTGGTGGTGTGGCACTGGATCCCGGATCAAGTCCGGGATGACAAACCACAAGTCCGGGATGACAAGCCAGGAGCTATTGGGGTAAGACACCAATGTCGCTTTGTCAAACGAGATGCACTGCAATGCTTTCGCACGCGGCCAAATAGGGCTGTTTGGCTCCTCTCTTCCGCCCGGCGGGGCGGGAGAGAGGCGGGGGAGAGTGAGTGGGGGAAAGTAGCCGATGCGCTGAACTGGGCTACGATGACAAGGGACTGGACTGTATGAGCTTCTGGATCGATACCCACTGTCACCTTGATGCGAGCGAGTTTGCAAGTGATGTGCAGGCGGTGCGTGCGCGCGCCAGAGCAGCTGGCGTAGCGCATTGCGTGTTGCCGGCAGTCTGTGCTGCCGGCTTTGCCGCTGTGCGCCAGTTGGCACACGAGACTGGTGACAGCTACGCGCTGGGTATTCACCCGATGTACGTGGCCCAATCACTGGACAGTGACCTGGCCACGCTCGATGAGGCTCTGTCGCAATATCGTTCAGATCCACAACTGGTGGCGGTCGGTGAAATCGGCCTCGACTTCTTTGTGCCTGAGCTCTGCGTGAGTCCCCTGCGAGAGCGCCAGCAGTACTTTTACACCGAGCAGTTGAAGCTCGCCCGCAAGCATGATCTGCCGGTCCTGCTGCACGTGCGCCGCTCGGTTGATCTAGTGCTCAAGGGCCTGCGCGACACTGCGGGAGGAACAGCCTGGTCCGGCATCGCCCATGCCTTCAACGGCAGTGAGCAGCAGGCACAGGCCTTCATGGCGCTGGGGCTGAAGCTGGGCTTTGGCGGTGCGCTGACCTATGAGCGGGCGCTGCAACTGCGTCGATTGGCCGTGAACTTGCCGCTCGATTCGCTGGTGCTGGAGACCGATGCGCCGGATATGCCGCCGCACTGGTTGTACCGCAGCGCCGCTGAGCGCGCTGATGGCCTCGCGCAGGCGCGCAACGAGCCTTGCGAATTGCCGCGCATCGGCGCCGAACTGGCACGGCTGCGCGGCATCGATGCGCCCGAACTGGCCCGTGCCACCAGCGCGAACGCCCAGACTGCCTTGCCGCGACTGGCGCTTCAGCGCCGGGACATCTGAGTTGACTATGATCGCCTCTATGCCATGCCTCCAAGTGGGCGGCGTGAACCGTTCAACATGAGCCCATGACGACCCGTATCAAATTCATTGCCGTTCTGCTCTGCACACTGACGCTGGTCACCTGCGGCGGCGGCGGTGGCTCTGCATCGACGCCGGTCACGCCGGTCACGCCAGTTAGCCTCACCTTGAACCTGCCCGCGCGTTCCATCAGTGCCAGCCAGCTGGCCGTCGTCGTGGCAGCAGGAGATCCGCTTTCCGAGGCGATCGCCAGTTACTACCAGACTGCAAGGGGGATACCGGCGACCAACATCATCCGGGTGGCGCTCACAACCGGCGTGGACACCATTTCTGCCACGGACTTTGCGGCAGTCAAGGCGGAGCTCGAGGCCAAACTGCCCAGCGCGGTGCAGGCGACCCTGCTGACCTGGAGCGCGCCCTCACGCGTTGTCGGCAGTTGCGCCATGAGCATCACCAGCGCGCTGGCGCTGGGCTTCGATGCCAAGTACTGCGCCAGCAGCTGCGCCAGCACCGCCGCTTCACCCTACTTTGACTC
>CAITZZ010000131.1 GCA_903897005.1 uncultured beta proteobacterium
CGCCGTTGCCGGCGCTGCGGATGCGCATGCCGCCGTCGATGCCACCCGGGATCTTGACTTCCAGTGTCTTTTGTTTCTTGATCTTGCCCTGGCCATGGCAGGCAATGCAGGGCTCAGGGATGACCTTACCGACGCCACGGCAAGTCGGGCAGGTTTGCTGCACGCTGAAAAACCCCTGGCGCATCTGCACCGCGCCAGAGCCGCTGCAAGTGCCGCAGGTCTTGGCTTGCGTGCCCGGCTTGGCACCGCTGCCCTTGCAGGTGTCGCAACTTTCCCAACTGGGGATACGAATCTGAGCGTCCTTGCCGCTGGCAGCCTCTTCCAGCGTGACTTCCATGGCGTAACTGAGGTCACTGCCCCTGTAGACCTGGCGACCGCCACCACCGGAGCGGCCGCGTTGCTGGCCGAACATATCGCCAAAAATATCACCAAACGCCTCTGCGAAACCACCGTAGCCTTCGGCGCCTGGGCCACCCCGCATATTGGGATCGACCCCGGCATGGCCATGCTGATCGTAGGCGGCGCGCTTCTGCGGGTCCGACAGCATCTCGTAGGCTTCCTTGGACTCTTTGAACTTCTCCTCCGCGACCTTGGAGGAGTCACCCTGGTTGCGATCCGGGTGGTGCTTCATCGCATGCTTGCGATAAGCCTTCTTTATTTCTTCATCCGAGGCGTTCTTGGGAACACCCAGGACTTCGTAGTAGTCTCTTTTGGCCATGGTTTTTTATTGCTTGGGTTGAACACAAACGCCGCGTTGAACCTGCAGATGTTCAACGCGGCGTCTGACAACAGCTTTCAGCGCAAGCGCTTAAGGTTTCTTGACTTCCTTGACCTCGGCGTCGACGACATTGTCATCCGCCGCATGCGTGGAGCCGCCTTGCGCCCCCGGCGCCCCGGTTGCCCCGGCTTCGCCAGAGGCAGCGGCCTCAGCGGCCTGCTTGGCCTGCATGTCGGCGTACATTTTTTCACCCAGTTTCTGGCTGACGGTCATCAGGGCGGTGCTCTTTTCCTCGATGGAAGCCTTCACGTCGCTCTTCATGGCTTCTTCAAGATCCTTGATGGCCGCTTCAATTTTCTCCTTCTCACCAGCCTCCAGTTTGTCACCGTATTCGGTCAGGCTCTTCTTCACACTGTGCAGGTTGGCATCTGCCTGGTTGCGCGCTTGCACCAACTCAAGCTTCTTCTTGTCGTCAGCCGCGTTGAGCTCAGCGTCTTTCACCATTTGCTGAATTTCGGCCTCACTCAGACCGGAATTGGCCTTGATGGTGATCTTGTTCTCTTTTCCTGTGCCCTTGTCCTTCGCACCCACGTGCAAAATGCCATTGGCATCGATGTCAAACGAGACCTCAATCTGTGGTGTGCCACGCGAAGCGGGCGGAATCCCTTCCAGGTTGAATTCGCCCAGCATCTTGTTGCCCACCGCAATTTCGCGTTCACCCTGAAATACCTTGATCGTGACGGCCGGCTGATTGTCGTCGGCGGTCGAAAAAGTCTGTGCAAACTTGGTCGGGATGGTGGTGTTCTTGGTGATCATCTTGGTCATGACACCGCCCAGCGTTTCGATGCCCAGCGACAAGGGTGTCACGTCGAGCAGCAGAACGTCTTTGCGGTCGCCAGAGAGAACCTGACCCTGAATCGCGGCACCGACGGCAACCGCTTCATCCGGATTCACGTCCTTGCGCGGCTCCTTGCCGAACAGTTCCTTGACCTTCTCCTGTACCTTGGGCATGCGCGTCATGCCGCCGACCAGGATCACGTCGTTGATGTCAGCTACGTTGACGCCAGCATCCTTGATGGCCGTGCGGCATGGGCCGATGGTGCGTTCAATCAGTTCCTCTACCAGCGACTCCAGTTTGGCACGCGTCAACTTGATGTTCAGGTGCTTTGGACCCGAAGCGTCGGCTGTGACGTAGGGCAGGTTGATGTCGGTCTGCGCGCTGCTGGAGAGCTCGATCTTGGCTTTTTCGGCCGCTTCCTTGAGGCGCTGCAGTGCCAGCACGTCCTTGCCCAGATCAACGCCCTGATCCTTCTTGAATTCGGCGATGATGAAATCAATGATGCGCTGGTCAAAGTCCTCGCCACCCAGGAATGTGTCGCCGTTGGTTGAGAGAACTTCAAACTGCTTCTCGCCATCAACATCGGCAATTTCTATGATCGAGACGTCGAAGGTGCCACCGCCGAGGTCATAGACGGCAATCTTGCGGTCGCCCTTTTCGTTTTTGTCCAAACCGAAGGCGAGGGCAGCAGCGGTTGGCTCATTGATGATGCGTTTCACATCCAGGCCAGCGATGCGCCCGGCGTCTTTGGTCGCCTGGCGCTGTGCGTCATTGAAGTAGGCTGGCACGGTGATGACGGCGTCGGTGACTGCTTCACCAAGGTAATCCTCGGCCGTTTTCTTCATTTTCCGAAGAATATCGGCACTGACCTGCTGGGCGGAAATCTGCTTGCCGCGCACTTCGACCCAAGCGTCGCCGTTGTCAGCCGCTGCAATCTTGTACGGCATCAGATCGATGTCTTTCTGAACTTCCTTTTCGACGAACTTGCGACCGATCAGGCGCTTGACCGCGTACAGCGTATTCTTGGGGTTGGTCACGGCCTGGCGCTTGGCCGAGGCACCGACCAGCACTTCACCGTCCTCCTGATAGGCTACGACAGACGGCGTGGTGCGCGCACCCTCGGCGTTTTCAATAACCTTGGGGGTATTGCCCTCCATGATGGAGACGCAACTGTTGGTTGTACCCAAGTCGATACCAATGATTCTTCCCATGATTCTTCCTTATGCAAAATTTCGATGTTTTTAACTTGTGGATAACTTGATCTTTTTCAAGTCAAACAAAACGATTATTTAGACGCCGCGACCGTGACCAGTGCCGGACGCAACACGCGCTCGGCTATCAGGTAGCCTTTTTGCAGCACCGAGACCACCGTGTTGGCATCCAGGTCGGACGGTACGACGCTGATGGCCTGCTGCTGATGAGGGTCGAACCTGCTGCCAGCGCCCGGGTTGACAACCAGTACCTTGTTGCGCTCCAGCGCTGCCAACAGTTGGCGAAGCGTCGCCTGGGCACCCTCGCGGATCTGTTCCACTGTCGCGTCCTTGATCAAAAGTCCGGCTTCCAGGCTGTCTACCACCGGCAGCAGGCTCTCGGCGAAACTCTCGACGGCAAATTTGCGCGCCTTGGAGATCTCTTCCTCGGCCCGGCGACGTGCATTGTCGGCCTCGGCTTTGGCACGCAGGAACTGGTCCGCCAGGTCTGCACTCTTGGCCTGCAGGAGCGCCAGGTCGGCCTGGGCACGGGACAGGGCGTCTGCCTCGTCCATCAACTGCGCAGAAGCTGCCTCTGCACTATTCGGATCAGTGGCCGGGTTCGGGGTGGGTTGTTTTGAATCGTTTTCAGACATGCTAATGAGCCAAATGTTTTCGTTGACGCCTTGGATGTTGGGGCGCCGGCAGGCAATTCAAGAGCGCTTCGGAGGGCGCCCTGGAGGCAGGGTCAGGGCGACCGAGTGCCCAGCCAGTCCCGGCAGGACCTCAGTTTGACACGCCCAGCAATTCAACATCAAACTTCAAAGTCGCATTCGGTGGAATCACACCGCCAGCCCCGCGGGCGCCGTAGCCCAGTTCGGGTGGCAGGATGAGCGTGCGTGCGCCACCCACCTGCATGCCGGCAACGCCCTCGTCCCAACCACGTATCACCATGCCGGCGCCAAGTGAAAAGACGAAAGGGTCGTTGCGGTCCTTGCTGGAATCAAACTTGGCGCCCTGGACGCCCTCGTTGTAGAGCCATCCGGTGTAGTGGACGGTGACGCTTTGACCTTTGCTGGCCAGTTCACCCGTGCCGACGACGGTGTCCAGGTACTGCAGTCCGGAGGAGGTGGTGTTCATATTGTGCTCTTTCTTTGCTACCAGAGTGATAGCGTGGTTTCGGTGTTGAATTGCGTAGTGCCATCGCCGGCGCAGCGTCGAATTATGCCAGCGAACAGCGCAGGCTTCGGCGCTGCGAGCCGCCGCTCAGGTGGACTTCTTGGCCTGACTGGCGGCCCACTTCACAGCGAAGGCCGGTACCTCACTCCAACGCTTGAGAAGATCTGCTCCCTGGGGCGTCAAGAGATAGCCGTCCTTGCCGTGCGTCACCAGCGTTGCCTGACGCAACTCCTTGATCCGGGTATTGAGCGTGTTCGGTGTGATGCCACCCACGCTGTCCTGCAGCAGTCGAAAAGTCTGCGCATGACCGTCGCGCAGCGCCCACAGGACCCGAATCGCATACCGTGACTCCAGCAAGCCGAGCAATTGAGCAACAGCGAGATCTTCCTTGGCACTCATATCAAACGTCTTTCCTCAAATCTCTGCAAGCGGGTCGGGGTTGGATCCCTGGATGCGCGACCGGAGCGACTCAGGAGTCTTTGACGTTTGCACATTTGATTGCGGGGAAGAAAACTATAACGCAAATCGCGGCTTGCTACATGATTCATAGCTACTTTATTGCTCGCTTCGCTTTCTGTCAGCGCTGGCAGGCTGCGACCGATGCGGGCTGGTACACAGCTACTAGGCCATCAACGACGGACCCTGGTCGCAAGCTACTAGCGAAACAGTGCCATCAAGCCATTCACGCCAGCAGGAAAGCACTCAACAATCGGGTCAGCGCTTCAGAGTTCCGTGACGACGCCTATTGGAGGGCCTACCATGAACAGCAAATACAACCAATTTTTTCGATTGCCCGTGCTGGCTGCACTGATGTTCGGCTTGGCGCCACTGGCACAGGCTCAAACCAATAGTCTGGGCCTGGAGTCCAGCCTCAACCTTCTGTCGTTCGGAAACTTCTTCGTGCCAAGTGCTGATGTCCAGGGTCGGGTCGCGGTCGGGGGCAACGCCAACATCAATGCCTATTCGATCAACACCACCGTACCCTCCGTTTGGACATCGACGACACCACTGGTGCCAACTTATGCCGGGGCTGGACTGACAGTCGGCGGCAATCTCGACTTTGCAAACGGTGGGATCTGGGGCAATACTGTGGTGGGTGGCAACCTCACGACCGGCGCAGGCGCTTCCTTTGGCGGCAACGTTCAGGTCGCCGGAAATCTGAATGCGAACGGCAACTGGCTGACTGCCGCCTCCAATAACTGGACGACACCCGCCAGCATCACTTACGGCGGTACCGCCACCGGATTGCTGGAAGGACAACGCTCGACACCTGTTCAAACAGCTCCAGGCAGCGTTCAACTGGGCATCAATTTCGCGGCGGAGCAGCAGAGACTGAGCAACCTGTCCCAAAGTTTTGACACTTTGGCCAACAGCGGGAACAGCTATATGGAATGGAGCACGCTGGTATTGAATGCGAATCACGCAGACGTGGCGGTATTCGATTTGAATGGCACGGACGTCGTCAACAACATGCGACTCGACAATTTTGGTCCCAATACCACGGTGATACTGAACGTGCATGGACAGAGCGTCGACTTCAAGGCAGGTGGCTACACGAACTTCAATCTTGCCACCGATCTTGCTGTCGGGCATGTTCTTTTCAACTTGCCGGAGGCCACCCAGGTCAGTTTTGTCAGTGGCGTCTATGCGTCCTTTCTGGCGCCTTTGGCACAGTTCAATACCTTGGGAGGCGGTTTTATCGGCGGTCAGGTGGTCGTGGGTAGTTGGAATGGCAGCGGTCAAGTGAACGACAACCCCTTCAGCGGCAGCGTCACGCCGGTCCCCGAGCCGCAAACCTACGCTTTGATGCTGGCTGGTTTGATCATGGTGGCGGGCGCAACGCGTCGCCGCGGCGCAGCCGCAGCCGCTTAGGCTGCCACGGCATCGGCCCCGTCGAACTGCGACGGGCGCAGCATCATTCCCGGTAACGGCGCTCGCTCTGCCGGTGTCAACCGGCGCCTGACGCATCTCCTTTGGCAGGTCCGCTGCCCCTCCGACCCGACCGACCGGTACCTGTTGCAGCGCGCCTGCGCAAACCGCGCGACCCATTGACTCCCGCCAAGATTCAATGAAACAGTTGACACGGTTTGGATAAACGTATAACGTATACCAAATACGAAATGCAGTCGATCAGAGGCACAGCAGAAATACATCATGACAACCCAGTTGACCCCGATCAACCGCCCAGCGGGACTGGCCGACCAGGTGCACCAGACGCTGCGCGAGTACCTGGGCAGCCGTGTCCTGCGTCCCGGACAGCCTTTGCAGGAAGCGACCCTGGCTTTACGCCTCGGGGTCTCGCGCACTCCGGTGCGCGAAGCGCTGGCGCGCTTGCTGAGCGAAGGCCTGATCGCCGGGGAGGGGCGCAGTTTCATGGTGCCCATCCTGTCGGATGCGGACGTCGACGAAATTTATCAGTTGCGCGGTATTCTGGAGCCCGCCGCACTGGCCTGGGTGGCGCAATCGGCTTACCAGCCCACTGCGCTGCAGGAAATGGAACTCGCATTTGCTCAGGCCAAGGTGGCGCAGGCGAGCAGCGATGCAGACGCATTCCGCGACGCCAATGCACGATTTCACCAGTCCTGGCAGGGGCTGATCACGAACCAGCGCCTGGTTCGGGCCATTGAGCTGTACGCCGGGCACGTGCGCTACCTGCGGGTCCTGACGCTGGGCAGTGATCCGGCGCGCAAGGCCACGCTGTCGGGCATGAAGAAGATTCACGCAGCGCTGCGCCGCCGCGATCCGGCCAGTGCGGAGCGCGTGATGCGTGAGCACCTGGAGGCGGCGCGCAAATTCCTGCGGCGCGAACTCGACGAGATCGAGCGCGAGACGCGCGTTGACGGCGCGGCCGACGCCAGAGCTCTACCCTGACAGCAACGAAGGCAAAATCATGTCCCTGAATGTCGAAATCCCTTATGGACTCTACTGGAGCACGCCCTTTGTGCGCTGGCAGGGCAGTTTTTCCCACTTGCACAGCATTGAATTTGCTGCGCATGTAGCCAGGCAGGAACTGGCGCGCCGTGGTGTCAAGGGCGAGCAGATCGACTACGGCGTGCTCGGCCTGTCGGTGCCGCAGAAACACGCCTTCTATGGCCTGCCATGGCTGACCGGCCTGGCCGGCCTGGCACAGGTCGGCGGTCCCACCATCATGCAGGCCTGTGCCACCGGCGTGCGCGTGTTGCTGGCTTGCGTCCAGGAAGTGCAGTCCGGCATGGCCAGCGCCGCGCTTGGACTGACCTGCGACCGCACCTCCAATGGCCCGCACGTCTATTACCCCAATCCCAAGGGTGTCGGCGGAACCGGGGCCGGCGAAGACTGGGTCCTGGATAATTTCAATTGTGATCCGCTGGGGGGTCACGCGATGCTGGAAACCGCCGAGAACGTCGCTGCGACGCACGGCTTTGGCACGGCCGAGCAGCATGAGATCGTGCTGCGGCGGGAGGAGCAGTACCGCATGGCTTTGCAGGACGATTCGGCCTTTTTACGCCGCTTTATGACGCTGCCCTTCGAAGTGCCGACGGCGAACCTGCGCAAGACCATGAGTACCTTGGCGGGCGATGAAGGCATCAGCCACTCAACAGCCGAAGGCCTGGCCAAGTTGGTGCCAGTGCGTCAGGGTGGTACGGTGACCTTTGGCGCCCAGACCCATCCGGCTGATGGCAATGCTGCGATTCTGGTGGCCACACCGCAGCGCGCGGCCGAGTTGTCCATCAACCCGAAGATGGCGGTGCGCCTGCTCGGTTTTGGCCAGGCCCGCGTGGCGCTGGCGCGCATGCCGGAGGCGACGGTGCCGGCGGCCCAGCGCGCCCTGGCGCAGGCCGGGCTGACGATGGGCCAGATCGACGCCATCAAGACGCACAACCCGTTTGCCCTGAACGACTTGTACTTTGCCCGCAGCATGGGTGTGAACAGCGCCGACATGAACAACTACGGTTGCTCGCTGGTGTGGGGCCACCCGCAGGCGCCGATGGGTACGCGCTCCGTGATCGAGTTGATCGAGGAACTTGCGCTGCGCGGCGGTGGGCGCGGTCTGTTCACCGGTTGTGCGGCAGGCGATTCGGCCATGGCGGTGGTGCTGGAAGTGGTTGACCGCAAGTAAGCGGCGCCATCGAACATCTGCACTGATGGAGAAGAGCTTGGACCTGTCGCACTGGATTGAACGACACGCCGCCTATGCACCGGACAAGACCGCGCTGCTTTGTGCTGAACGCGCCTGGAGTTATCGTGACCTGCATGGCGCCATCGAGCAGATGGCGGCAGCGCTGGCTGCGCAGGGCGTGACGCCGGGTGACAGGGTGGCGCATCTGGGTTACAACAGCGCCGAGCAAGTGGCGCTGTTGTTTGCCTGCGCGCGCCTGGGTGCCCTGTTTGTGCCGCTGTCCTGGCGTCTGGCACCGCCGGAGCACCGCATCATGCTCTCCGACTGCCAACCGCGACTGCTGGTGGTGGACCAGCCCTTTGTCGAAGCCAGCGCCACGCTGCGCGAGGCCCTGGGTGGCCGTGCTTGTATCTGTATGGGTCCGGCGCGCGCGGGCTGGACGGCGCTTGATGAACTGCTGAGCGCGGTGCCGGCCGGCGCAGCGCCAGTCAGCCTCGCCAGCATGGACAGCCCGCTTTTGTTGTGCTACACGTCGGGCTCCACCGGCCAGCCAAAAGGCGTGGTGCTGACGCAAAACGCACTTTTCTTCAACGCTGTGAACAGTGCTCACATGCACGATATGTGCAGTGCCGATGTGATTCTTACCAGTCTGCCGCTGTTTCACGTCGGCGGTCTGAATATCCAGACCCTGCCTGCCTTGCACTGCGGCGCCACCGTCATCCTGCAGCCGCGCTTTGAGCCCGGCGCCGTGATCGATGCGCTGCAAACACAAGGTGTCACGCTGACCGTGCTGGTGCCCGCGCAACTTGATTTGTTGGCGAGCGACGCGCGCTGGGCCCCGTTTCGTTCAGCTACTTTGCGCTCGATCACCACGGGTTCTACCATCATTGGTGCTGCCGAATATGAACGACATCTGCGGCCCGGCGTTCCGCTGCTGCAGGTGTATGGTGCCACCGAGACCTGTCCGATAGCGGCCTACCAGCGCGCGCCCGATGCCAGCCAGCATGCCGGCTCGGTGGGACAGGCAGCCCTGCATTGCGAACTGCGTCTGATCGATGATGCGGGGCGCGACGTGGCTCCAGGGGCGACGGGAGAGATCTGCATTCGTGGGCCCAATGTGATGTCGGGTTATTGGGGTAAGCCTGCCGAGTCTGCGGCAGCCCTGTCTGATGGCTGGTACCACAGTGGCGATGTAGGTCATCAGGACGTGGATGGTTATCTCTATGTCGATGGCCGCCGCACCGACATGATCATTTCGGGTGGTGAGAATATCTATCCGGCAGAGCTCGAAAACGTGCTGAGCCAGTGTCCTGAAATCGCCGAGGTGGCGGTCGTCGGACGGCCGGACGAACTGTGGGGCGAGTCGGTGGTGGCCGTGGTGGTGCCAAGTCCGGGCCGCCACGTCAGTGCCGAGCGCATCGCCGAGTTGCTGGAGGGCAGGGTGGCGCGCTACAAGTTGCCGCGCGAGGTAGTCATCACGCACAGCCTGCCGCGCACAGCGCTGGGCAAACTGATGCGCGAACAGATCAGAAGCGCTGTGCAGCGCAAGCCCGGCGTTGAAGCCGCCTGACCGGAAAAAGGAAGGACCATGAGTCAAAACACAGAGCAAAGCGAAGTTCCAACGGCCGCCGGCGCGCGTCGTGGTGGCACCAAAATTGGAATCGATGTCGGCGGGACCTTCACCGATTTCGTTCTCACGCGTGACGGCGCTGACCCGCTGATCTTCAAGTCGCTTTCCACCCCGAGCGACCCGTCCATCGCGGTGGTCAACGGCCTGCGCGACATGGCAGCGAACATGCGTCCAGCGCTTTCCCTGGAACAGTTCGCCCGCAGCATCGACACGATCGTGCATGGAACCACCGTCACCACCAACGCCACTCTGACCGGCAACGGCGCCAAGAGCGCGCTGCTGACGACACAGGGCGTGCGCGACGCCCTGGAAATGCGTCGTGGCATCCGCGAGGAACAGTACAACAACCGCTACACCAACGTCGCGCCCCTGGTGCCGCGTTACCTGCGCGTCGGCGTGGCCGGACGGATTGACCGCAACGGCCAGGAGGCGCAGGCGCTCGATCTCGACGAGGTGCGCCGGGCCATCGAACTGTTCAAGCGCGAAGGTGTGCAGGCGGTCTCGATCTGCTTCATGAACTCGTTTGCCAACACCCAGCATGAGCTGGCCGCGGCGGAGCTGGTACGCAGCGAATTGCCAGGTGCCTACCTGTCGGTGTCAAGCAACGTGCTGCCTTCGATCCGTTTTTATGAGCGCGTCAGCACCACCGCGCTGAACTCCTACGTCGGCCCCAAGCTCAACCACTACCTGGACCAGCTGGTGTCCCGTCTGAAGGACATCGGCTTCTCCAGGCTGCTGCTCATCATGCAGTCCAATGGCGGCGTGATTTCGCCCCAACTGGCGCGGGAAAAGGCTGCGCTGACCCTGCTCTCCGGACCCGCTGGCGGCCCGGTGGCGGGTCTTTTTTACGTCCGCGTGCACGGGCAGAACAAGTGCATCACCACCGACATGGGCGGCACCAGCTTCGAAGCCTCGGTGGCGGTTGACAGCCCGCTGGTCAAGAACGACGGCGAGATCGCGCGCCACAAGATTGCGCTGCCGATGCTCGATATCCACACCATAGGCGCCGGCGGTGGCTCGATTGGCTGGCTCGACCAGGGCGGCATGTTGCGCATGGGGCCGCACAGTGCCGGGGCCGACCCGGGACCGGCCTGCTATGGCAAGGGCGGCAAGCTGCCCGCCACCACCGATGCCAATGTGGTGCTGGGTTATCTCGATCCCGGTTTCTTTGCCGGCGGCAAGATGCGGCTCGACATGGCAGCGGCCCGCGCTGCGATCGAGGAACATATCGCCACGCCGATGGGTTTGTCGATCGAAGAGGCGGCTGCCGGCATGTACCGCGTGGCCTGTAACAACATGGCGCAGGGTGTGCGTGAAGTCACGATCAAGCGCGGTTTCGATCCGCGTGAATTCCCTTATATCCCGGCCGGTGGTGCGGGGCCCATCCACTCCTGCCTGATCTGCAACGAGCTCGAAATTCCATTGCAGATCGTGCCGCGCGAGTCCTCCGTGCTGTGTGCCTTTGGCATGCTGCTGAGCGAACTTAAACACGACTTTGTGCGCACCTTTGTGGCGCGGCTGGAGGCGGTCGACTGGAGCCGCCTTGCTGTCATCATTGACGACATGCTGCAGGATGGCGCGCGCCAACTCGAGCACGAACAGATCGCCCCGGCTCAGCGCAGCCACAGCGTGCGGCTGGACTGCCGCTACCTCAAGCAGTACCACGAAGTTTCGGTGCTGGTGCCGCAGGAACTGATTCAGACGCACAATGTGCTGGCCATCGCCGATGCCTTTCATGCTGAGCACAACCGCCTGTATGGCTACTCGCTGGCTCAGGAAAATACGGCCATCGAAATCATCAATGTGCGGGTGCAGGCGGTGGGCCTGACCGACAAGCCAGGCTATCGCAAGCAGGCCTGGGCCGGCACCGCTGCCGAGCACGCATTGAAAAGCCAGAGGTCGGTCTACATTCCCGAGAGCAAGGCGTTTGCCCAGATCAAGGTGTTCGATGGCCATCAACTGGCCTACGGCAATCGGGTGCAGGGGCCGGCACTGATCGAACAGGAAACCACGGCCATTTTTGTCAGCGCTTCATTTGACTGCGTGGTTGATGCGCTGGGTTCTTTTGCCCTGTACAAAAAGGGCCGCGACGATCTGGTCGCATCGTGCATGAAAGAGGAGCTTGGCGTATGAGCAAGATCGATCCCATTTTGTTGTCCGTCTATGCCCGCTCCTTCAAGGCGATCACCGACGAGATGAGCATTTCCATGGCGCAGACCACGCGCTCGCCGATTCTGTGCGAGGCCAAGGATTACGTCACCGGCCTGTACGACGCCGACGGCAATATGCTGGAGCAGACCGAGAATCTGCCGATTCTTGCGTTCTCGCTGGCGCCGGTGTGCAAGTACATCAAGGAATTCTTCGGCGATGAGCTCTATCCGGGCGACGTGATTTTTCACAACGATGTGTTCAGCCTGGGCAATCAGAACAACGATGTGGCGGCCTTCAAGCCGATCTTTCTGGATGGCGAACTGGTCGCCTGGACGGCGGTCAAGGGGCATCAAGCCGACATCGGCGGCAACGTCGCCGGCGGCTACAACCCGAACGCCGTGGAGGTCTGGCAGGAGGCGCTGCGGATTCCGCCGGTGAAGGTGGTGGAGCGCGGCAAGCTGCGCAAGGACGTGTGGGGCCTGATCTTCGCCAATGTGCGACTGGACATCGTTCAGCACGATATGAAGGCCGAAATGGGCGCCTGCACCGTGGGCGAGCGGCGCATGCTCGAACTGCTCAAGAAGTATGGCCGGCCCAGTTTCGAACTGCACAAGCAGGCCTTGTTCCAGGCCACACGCAAGATGATGGAGGCGGAGATCGCCAAGATCCCGCCGGGGCAGTACGCGGGCGAGGGCTACGTCTACTACGACGGCCGTCACCCGGGATCGAAGTTCACCATTCGCGTCGACATCACAGTGGGTGAGAAGAGCATCAAGTTTGACTACACGCGAACCGACGCGCAGACCAATGGCTTTGTCAATGGAACTTTCACCTCCAGCGCTTCGGCCACCATCCTGACGCTGCTGCAGATGGTGAATCCGGACATTCCGCACAACGAAGGCATGGTGCAACCGATCGAGATCATCATCCCCGAAGGCACCATCCTCAACGCCGCCTATCCCAAGGCCACCACCTTTGGCAATCACCTGTGCCCACCCAATGCGGACGCGATCCAGCGCGCGCTGGCACCGGTCATGCCGGAGCGTGTGACCGCCGGCTGGAACAACCTGCTGGCCTCGCTGACCACCGGCATCGACCCGCGCAGCAACGAAAAGTACGTGGACATCGGCTTCATGGGCTTGAAGGGTGGCTCCGGCGCCATGAAGGGCACGGACGGCTACGATCACATCGGCATGATTGATGCCTCCGGCGGTGTGCTGGACCAGGATTACGAGATGTTCGAGCAGCAAACGCCGCATACCCTGATCAAGCACGAGTTGCTGGTCGATTCTGCCGGTGCGGGCCAATGGCGCGGCGGCCTGGGTGTGGAGACTGTCTTTCGCATCGGTTCACCCGATACGCAACTGGTGACCTTTGGCGACGGCGACTTCGAGCCGGCTTTTGGTCTGTTTGGCGGCAAGGATGCAGGCCTGAATTTCATCCGACTGACTTACCCCGACGGCACCACGGTGGTACCCAGGAACAAGGACCTCATTACCGGTGTGCCGCTGGGCACGCTTTACCACCAGGTGGCCAGTGGCGGTGGCGGTTACGGCGACCCGCTGCTGCGCGACCGCGCGCTGCTGGCGCAGGAAGTGCGCGATGGGGTGATCACACCGGAGGCGGCGGCGCGCGATTATGGACTTTGAACTCAGCGCCGAGCAGCGCTCGGTGCGCGACAATTTTGCGCGCTTTTGTGACGAGCGCATCGCACCGCAGGCGGCCGCGCTGGACGAGGCCAGAGCTTTTCCACGCGCCTTGTTTCAGGAATTGGCCGATCTCGGCTTTTTCGGCATGCGCTACCCTGAAGAGGTGGGTGGCAGCGGCATGGCGCTAACCGAGTTCTGCCTGGCACTGCAGGAAGTGGCACGCGGCTCCATGTCGCTGGCTGGCGCCGTGGCCATGCAGTCACTGATGGGCACCAAGTTCCTGCACATGCTGGGCAACGCAGACATTCTGGAGCGCCTGTTCAAGCCGGCCTTGCGTGGCGAGAAGATTGGCGCCATCTGCATGACCGAGCCGAATGCCGGATCCGATCTGGGGTCGATTGCCACGAGCGCCCGCAAGGTCGATGGCGGCTATGTGATCAACGGCCAGAAGACCTGGATCACTTCCGCGCCCATGGCCGACTTCTTCACCGTATTTGCCAAGGCAGGCGAGGAAAAGAAGCTCACCATCTTTCTGGTCGAAAAAGGATTCAAGGGCCTGACGGTAGGCCGCGAGATTCACAAAATGGGCGTCTGGGCCTTGCCGACCTCCGAGGTCGCGTTTGACGAATGCTTTGTGCCCGACAGCCACCGTTTGAGCAGGGAAGAGGGCGATGGCGAAGGCCATTTGCGCAAGACCTTGGGCGAGATTCGCATCATCACCGGCGCCATGGCGCTGGGCTGCGGGCAGGCGGCGCTGGCCGAGGCGGTGCGTTACGCTGGCGAGCGCAG
>CAITZZ010000132.1 GCA_903897005.1 uncultured beta proteobacterium
CATCATGGTCTGCGCCGTGGTCGCGTCGGTAGCGGTCATGATGCTGGCAGCCAAGTCGATTGGTGACTTTGTTGACCGGCACCCTTCCATCAAGGTCCTGGCCTTGTCCTTTCTGACGATGGTCGGCACCTTGCTGGTGGCTGAGGCTTTTGACGTCCATGTTCCCAAAGCCTACGTCTACGTCGCCATGCTTTTCTCGCTCGCGGTGGAGGCGCTCAACATCCGTGCACGCTCAAAGCGGCGCGCCTTCACTCTCTGAAAGGATGCCGATAGGTTGGGCCACGTGCGCCTCCGTCTCAAGGTTTGTTCGCGTTGGGAAAGAACAGCTGCTCGCCGCCGATTTTGTAGCCGGCAATCACATTCTGGCCGGCGGAGGAGACCAGCCAGTCAACAAATTTTTGCCCTTCTGCCACTTTGACGTGCGGGTGCTTGGCCGGATTCACCAGCATCACGCCATACTGGTTGAAGAGGCGCTTGTCGCCCTCCACCAGCACCGCCAGATCGGCCCGGTTCTTGAAATTGAGCCAGGTGCCGCGATCGGCCAGCACATAGGCGCCGCTGCTCGAAGCAATGTTGAGCGCCGGGCCCATGCCGCAGCCACATTCTTTGTAGCCGCTGCCCTTCTTGTCAGTCAGGTCGGCCATCTTCCAGAAGCGCAGTTCCGCTGCGTGGGTACCGCTCTTGTCGCCACGCGAAACAAAGAACACATTGCCCGCCGACAATTTTTTCAGCGCTTCGACGATGTCATTGCCTTTGGTCTTGGCTGGATCGGCGGCTGGGCCAATCAGCACAAAGTCGTTGTACATAACGGGAAAGCGTTTGACGGCAAAGCCTTCGGCCACGACCTTCTCTTCGGCGACCTGATCATGCACAAACAAGACGTCGGCGTCGCCGCGGCGCCCCATGTCGATGGCCTGGCCGGTGCCCAGCGCCACCACCTTGACCTCGATGCCACCGGCCTTTTTGAATTCCGGCAGCAGGTAGGCAAACAGACCCGATTGCTCGGTCGAGGTGGTCGACGCCACAACGATAGATTGCGCTTGAGTGGCCACACAGGCGACAAGCAGCGCAGTTGCCAGTACGGACTTCAAAATCTTCATACAAGTTCTCCTTTAACAAACAAATGGGCGGCCGGATATTGCTCTTGCAACAAGGGGCCGTTAAAAAAATCGGCTACCGGCAAATCAGCCAGCAAGCGTCCGTGTTCCAGATAAATCACCCGACTCGCCAGGCGCTTGACCTGACCCAGGTTATGACTGGCAAAGACCAGCGTCATCGCGCTAGCAGAGTTGGCAAACTCTTGCATCAGCGCTTCGACTTCGCGCTTGGCATGCGGATCCAGACTGGCAGTAGGCTCGTCGAGCAACAAGACCTGGGGATCGAGCGCCCAGGCGCGCGCCATCGCCACGCGTTGCTGCTGCCCGCCGGAGAGTTTGCGCGCGTTGCGCTGGGCCAGTTCCGTCAAGCCGACCCGCGCCAGCGCTGACAAGGCCAGGGTCTTGGCCTGCGCCCAGGGCCGACCGCGCAACCACAGACCCAAGGCAATATTGTTTTGCACCGTCGTGCGCAACAAGTGCGGCCGTTGAAACAGCATGGCCTGCTGCTTCAGCGGCGCTGCCCGCACCTGGCCCGATGTCTGGCGCAACAGACCGTGCAAGAGACGCAGCAGCGTGCTCTTGCCGCAACCGTTGGCACCCACCAGGGCCACCCGCTCGCCCGGTGCAATGCGCAGCGTCACATCAGACAAGGCTCGCACGGCGCGCTCGGAACGCCCAAAATGCACACTCGCCTGATGCAACTCAAACAAGGCGCTCATGCAGAGACCTGCAACACGGGCGCCACCTTGACTGCAGCACTGCCTTCTGAGTCTTCACGCCAGCGCCGCAGCAGACCAATCAACACGTTGAGCAGCAGCACCACAGCCAGCAGAATCAAGCCCAGGCCGAGCGCCAGCGGCAGGTCGCCTTTGCTGGTCTCCAGCGCAATCGCGGTCGTCATGACACGGGTAAAGCCATCGATGTTGCCGCCCACAATCATCACCGCGCCAACCTCCGAGATGGCTCGGCCAAAAGACGCAATGATCACAGTCAGCAGCGCATAACGCTCGTCCCAGGCCAGCAGCAGGCTGCGCAGCAGGGAGCCGGCGCCGAGCGAACGCAATTGCTCGCCGTGTGCGCTTTCAACGTCTTCCACCGCCTGTCGCGTCAGGGCCGTCACCACCGGCAATACCAGAATCGCCTGCGCCAGCACCATCGCCTTGAAGCTGAACAACCAGCCCAGATAACCCAGTGGTCCGGAGCGTGACAGCAGCAGGTACACCACCAGGCCCACCACCACCGAAGGTACCGCCAGAAAAGTATTGAGCAGCGTCAGCAGTGCATGGCGGCCGGCAAAGCGCGCCACACCCAGCCAGGCGCCCAGCAGCAGGCCCAGCACACAGGCGATCGCACAGGCGGTGGCACTGACCGAGAGGGAACGTCCAACGATGCTGAGTAGTCCCTTGTCAAGCGAAATGACAAGTTGTAGCGCGGTAGACGCGCTTTCTGTGAATGATGTCATTTAGACTATCGTAGCCACCAATTGAATTACCACCGATATGAACCGACGTGCATAGGCTCCAATTTCACTACACCCTCTCGCGCGACAGCAGCCCGGCGCTGGTACGCAATCCCTTGATCGATTTGCTGCAGGCAGTCTCAGGCCAGGGTTCCATCTCGGCCGGAGCACGGGCACTGGGCCTGTCGTATCGCCATGTCTGGGGTGAGCTCAAGCGCTGGGAGAACGAGCTTGGCAACGAACTGGTGGTCTGGGAAAAGGGACAATCAGCCCGGCTCACCGAGTTTGGTGCCAAGCTGATGTGGGCCGAGCGGCAAGCCCAAGCCCGGTTGGCACCGCAGATTGAAGCACTGCGCGCCGAGTTGGAGCGCACCTATGCCCAGGCCTTTGACGACTCGGTTCATGTGGTCACGCTCTACGCCAGCCACGACGAGGCGCTGAGCGCGCTGCGCGAGTACGCGCTGCAGCAGGCCTACACGCAGACGCAGGGCCAGTTGCACCTGGACATTCGCTTTACCGGCAGCGTCGATGCAATTCGGGCACTGAACGAAGGCCGCTGCGAGATGGCGGGTTTTCATACGCTGCTCGACAGCGGCGCCAAAACCCTCACCGAACGCACCTACAAGCCGCTGCTAAAGCCGGGTCTGCACAAGATCATCGGCTTTGCACAACGGACTCAGGGTTTGATGGTCGCCAGGGGCAACCCGCTGGGCCTGCACTCGCTGCAGGACATCGCTGAAAGGCAGGCACGCTTTGCGAACCGTGCGCTGGGCACCGGCACGCGCGTGGTGCTCGATGAGTTACTGACGCGTGCCGCTACGCCAGCAGCGTCCATCAAGGGCTATGAGCATACCGAGCCCTCACATGCGGCCGTAGCCAACGCAGTGGCGGCGGGTCAATTTGACGCTGGTCTGGGCATTGCCGCAGCCGCGCAAGGCGCGGGGCTTGACTTTGTGCCGCTGGCAGAAGAACGTTACCACCTGGTCTGTCTGAAGTCGGCCCTGACGCAAGCCACGACCCTGGCGCTGCTGCAACTGCTGAAGATGCCCGAATGGCAATCCACCATGGAGAGCATCCCCGGCTACAAGGCTTTGCAGAGCGGCGAAGTGCTGGCCATGCGTCGTGTCTTGCCCTGGTGGGACTATCGCCAGAAGAAAGTGCACGCGAGCACTGCGCTCAGTCGCTGAGCTTGCGGTACAGGGTCTGGCGACTGATCCCCAGGCGCCTGGCCGCCTGCGACATATTGCCGCGGCTCGCCTCCAGCGCCTGCCGGATTGCCAGACGCGAAAGTTCACCCAGATGGTGTGAAGCGTTGTCTGACCTTGGGGGTTTCACAGCGCTCGTCGATGGTAGCGCTGCCGCTGGCGGCCCAAGGTCCTGTACCAGGTCGTCGGGTAAATGCTGCGAGTTGATGCAGGTCTCGTGTGGATCCAGCATGGCGATCGCCGTGCGCAATACGTTAACGTACTGACGCAGGTTGCCAGGCCAGTCATGCGTACTCAAACACTGCAGCAGATCGGACGCCACGGTGATGGCCAGGTCCGGTTGCAGATTGCGCAGCAAGCGCAACGTCAAAGCCTCGAAATCGGTACGCTCGCGCAAGGCAGGTAGCAGCACGGTCAGGCCGTTGATGCGGTAATACAGATCACTTCGGAAAGCGCCGCTCTGCGCCTGTTCCCGAAGCTTGCAATGGGTGGCGCAGATCAGTGCGAAGTCCACGTCGACACCGTGGCCCGCACCCAGTGGCGTAACACGCCGCTCCTGCAGGACACGCAACAGGCGTGTCTGCATCGCCATGGGCATGTCACCAATCTCGTCAAGAAAAAGCGTGCCGCCGTGCGCTTCACGCAGACGCCCCAGACTACCCTCGCGCCGCGCCCCGGTAAAGGCGCCAGGAGCGTAGCCAAACAGTTCGGCCTCAATCAGGTTCTCTGGCAAGGCTGCGCAGTTGATGGCCACGAAGGGCGCGCCACGGCGTGCGCTGCTGTCGTGCACAGCGCGTGCAAAAAGTTCTTTACCAACACCGGACTCACCCTGAATCAACAAGGGTATCGGCTTGTCCAGCACGCGGCGTGCCTTCTCGGTAGCGCTGTGCCAACGCAGGTCACCCGTGTCAAGCCGACTCAGTGCATCTGACGCAACAACATGGACGGTAGCGGCGGCTGCGACCTGAACCGCCGGCAAGGTCAGCTTGTCGGTCTGCAGCTGGACAAAGAGCACGGACCCGTCAAGCAGGTGCACCTGACTTGGCTGCCCCGCACGACGCCGGTGGCGTGACAGCAGTTCGTCAAGACGCACCTCCATCACGCTGCTCAGTGGCGTCGCGCCCAAATCGAGCGATCGGAGACGCAACAGAGCCAGGCCGGCGCGATTGGCGCCGACGATCCAGCCATCGTCGGACAGGGCAACAATGCCTTCAGCAACGCTACCGATACCCTCCAGTTGGGCGTGCAGGTGCAGACGGATCTGGCGCCGGCACGTTGCCGAAAGCAGTCGGTTTTCTATCATGCTGGCCGCCATGTTGACCAGTCCCAGCGTATGCGGATGGCTGCCGCGATGGTCACCGGAAATATCGATGACACCCATCAGTTCACCCTTGCCCGACATGATCGGCGCCGCTGTGCAGGTGAGAAAGCCATTGCGCTCCAGAAAATGTTCGGCGCCATGGATCTCGACCGTGCTGCTCTCGACCAGCGCTGTACCGATGGCGTTGGTGCCGCGATACTTCTCCTGCCAACAGGCACCCGACGATAGCGCCACCCGCTCGGCCTTGCCCAGGAACTCCGGGTGACCCAGCGTGTGCATCAAGGTGCCACGCTGATCGGCCAGAATCACCATGCCCTGGCTGTGGCGCACCTGCTCGAACAGGAATTCCATCACCGGTCTGGAGTGCGACAGGAGGTCGACGTTGAAGGCCAGCGCGTCACGCAAGCCGCTGGCGCTGGCGTGTTCGGTCTCGGTCAGCCGTGCATTGGGCAACAGGCCGGCGGACATGCTGCGCCGCCAGGAGCGAGCGACGCGCTCGTCTATCCCGTCGAGCCGAAAGTCGCCGTGTTCCTGCAAATGCAGGCGCGCCTGGCGCAAGGCCAGAGCCGGTGAAGTGGTACGCAAGCTTGTCTCCTGAACGGATTCCCGTGCGATCTATGCCGCTGCGAAAGTCGCCATGGTAGCCATCGATTCAAGACCCAGCGATATGAAACAACTTGCATAGATCAAAGCGTCCGAAAACTGTCTCATTCTGTGACAGTTGTCGCATACCGCACCAACACGAACAACACTGCGCGAATCGAGCCAGCTGAAAAGTTCTTTGGAATCAATGACTTCTGTTTTCAGCTGGAACTTGGCACGGGACTTGAAGGAGAAGGATGCCCGCAAGGGAAATCTTCAGCTTTTTCGAACACAACGAGGACACACCATGATCTATGCAGCCCCTGGCGCTCCTGGCGCCAAAATTGCCTACAAGGCCCAATACAACAACTTCATCGGCGGCAAGTTTGTAGCGCCAGTCAAGGGTCAGTACTTTGACGTCATCACGCCCATCAGCGGCAAGGTCTACACCCAGGCCGCACGCTCCACCGCCGAAGACATCGACCTGGCACTGGACGCTGCCCACGCGGCCGCCGATGCCTGGGGCAAGACCGATGCCGCCAGCCGCGCCAATGTGCTGCTGAAGATTGCCGACCGCATCGAGGCCAACCTGGAACTGCTGGCCTACGCCGAGACCGTTGACAACGGCAAGCCGATCCGCGAAACCATGGCTGCCGACATTCCGCTGACGGTTGATCATTTCCGCTACTTCGCCGGTTGCGTGCGTGCCCAGGAAGGCGCCCTGAGCAACATCGACGAGAACACGGTGGCGTACCACATCCAGGAGCCGCTCGGTGTGGTCGGGCAGATCATTCCCTGGAACTTCCCGATCCTGATGGCCGCCTGGAAGCTGGCCCCGGCGATCGGCGCTGGCAACTGCGTGGTCCTGAAACCAGCCGAATCAACGCCGATCAGCATCCTGATCCTGGCTGAACTGATTGCCGACCTGCTGCCGCCCGGCGTGCTCAACATCGTCAACGGCTATGGCCGTGAAGCGGGCCTGCCGCTGGCCACCAGCAAGCGCATCGCCAAGATTGCTTTCACCGGTTCCACCACCACGGGGCGCGTGATTGCGCAGGCCGCTGCCAACAACCTGATTCCAGCGACGCTGGAACTCGGTGGCAAGTCGCCCAATGTGTTCTTTGCCGACATCATGGACAAGGACGACGGTTTTCTGGACAAGGCGATCGAAGGCCTGGTGCTGTTTGCTTTCAACCAGGGCGAAGTCTGCACCTGCCCGTCGCGCGCCCTGATTCAGGAGTCGATTTACGACAAGTTCATGGAACGTGTCTTGAAGCGCGTGGCCGCCATCGTCCAGGGCAATCCGTTGGATACCAACACCATGATTGGTGCCCAAGCCTCGAAGGAGCAACTGACCAAGATCCTGTCCTACCTCGATCTGGGCAAGCAGGAAGGCGCCCAAGTCTTGATCGGTGGTGCGCAGTCGCAACAGGCCGGGGATCTGGCCGGTGGCTACTACGTGCAGCCCACGCTGTTCAAGGGCCACAACAAGATGCGCATCTTCCAGGAAGAGATCTTTGGCCCGGTGCTGGCTGTCACCACCTTCAAGGACGAAGCCGAAGCACTGGCAATTGCCAACGACACGCTGTACGGGCTGGGCGCCGGCGTCTGGAGCCGCAACGGCAACGTGGCCTATCGCATGGGCCGCGCCATCAAGGCCGGCCGCGTCTGGACCAACTGCTACCACGCCTACCCGGCGCACGCTGCCTTCGGCGGCTACAAGGAATCCGGCATTGGCCGTGAAACGCACAAGGTCATGCTCGACCATTACCAGCAAACCAAGAACCTCTTGGTAAGCTACAGCGAAAGCAAACTGGGATTCTTCTGATCTTTATGCCTGTCATTGCGGACTCGATCCGCAATCCAGGGTACGTGTGGCACTGGATCCCGGGTCAAGCCCGGGATGACAGGCATGGCTGTCATTGCGACCCCGGTTGTCATTGCCACCCCGCTTGTCATTGCGACCCTGCTTGTCATTGCGACCGTGCTTGTCATTGCGGACTCGACCCGCAATCCAGAGTCCGTGCGGCACTGGATCCCGGATGTTGAAACCCCGGACCTGATCCGGGGCCGGGATGACAACCTTGGGGGCGGGCAACCGCCCCTTTTTCCATTTGGAGGAGACATGCATGGTTGAAAAAGTCATTGCCACAGCGGCGGCGCTGGAACTCGTGGCCTTCCTGAAAAGCAAGCACGGCGAGCATCTGATGTTTCACCAGTCGGGCGGATGCTGCGACAACAGCGCCGCCAACTGCTTTCTGCCGGGCGAAATCACCATGGGCGCCGGCGATGTCTATCTGGGAGACATCGGCGGCTGCCCTTTTTACATCGGCAAATCGCAGTACGAGTATTGGAAGCACACCCAACTCATCATCGACGTGATTGAGGGCCACGGTGGCACCTTCTCGCTCGAAGGCCCGGAGGGCAAGGCCTTTCACACCCGCTCAAGGGTATTTACTTCAGCTGAGCTGACAGAACTGGACAGTCAAGCCCCCTAAAATAGGCGCCTGCAATTTTCTAACGTTGGAAACCCCATGCATGCGCTTCTAAAAATATCAAAGACCGTCGACTGGATCAACACCCAGATCGGCAAGAACGTGATCTGGTTGATTCTGGCCTCCACCGTCATCAGTGCGGTCAACGCTGCGGTGCGCAAGGCTTTCAACGTCAGCTCGAACGCCTATCTGGAGGTGCAGTGGTATCTGTTTGCGGCCGCCTTTCTGCTGGCGTCAGCCTACACACTTTTGAACGGCGAACACGTCAAGATTGATGTCATCTACAGCCGCTGGTCCAAGCGCACGCAGATCTGGATCGACGTGCTGGGTTTCATCTTCTTCCTGTTGCCGTTTTGCACTGCCGTGCTCTGGTTCGGTATTCCATTTTTTCTGCAGGGCTACCGTTCCAACGAAGTTTCACCAAGCGCTGGCGGCCTGATCCTGTGGCCGGTCTACGCCATGATGCCGCTGGGCTTCTTTCTGCTCATGCTGCAGGGCATTTCCGAGCTGATCAAGCGCATCGCTTTTCTGCAGGGACTGATCCCGGACCCGACGCTCAAGAAGATCGAGAAGACGGCAGAAGAAGAATTGGCCGAAGCCATTCAAAAGCTGGCTGAAGAAAAAGCTGCCAAAGCCAACGCCGCCTGATCGGGAGAAACAGATGCAATTCCTAATCAACAACATCGCCCCCATCATGTTCGGGGGTCTCATTGTTTTTCTGCTGCTCGGTTTTCCGGTGGCATTCAGTCTGGGCGCCTGCGGCCTGTTCTTTGGCTTTGTCGGCGTCGAACTCGGCATCCTGCCTGAAGCCCTGCTGCAAGCGCTACCGCTGCGCATTTTCGGCATCATGAAGAACGACACGCTGCTGGCCATTCCCTTCTTCACGCTGATGGGCTTGATCCTGGAGCGCAGTGGCATGGCCGAGGATTTGCTCGATACCATCGGGCAGTTGTTTGGCCCGCTGCGCGGTGGTCTGGCCATCGCAGTGATCCTTGTCGGCGCCCTGCTGGCCGCAACCACCGGTGTGGTGGCCGCGTCAGTGATTTCCATGGGCCTGATCTCGCTGCCCATCATGCTGCGCTATGGCTACGACCGCCGTGTTGCCTCGGGCGTGATTGCCGCCTCCGGCACGCTGGCGCAGATCATTCCACCCTCTTTGGTGCTGATCATTCTGGCCGACCAACTGGGCCGCAGCGTGGGTGAAATGTACAAGGGCGCTTTCATCCCCGGTTTTGCACTGACGGGCCTCTACGTTGGCTACGTTGTGCTACTGACTTTCATTCGTCCCAACTGGGTGCCTGCCCTGCCGATCGAAGCCCGCACCATCCGTGAAGACAACGGCCAGAGCGGCCTGCGCTCGCTGTTGTTCCTCACCATTGTTTCGAGCGGCCTGGCGATTTACCTCGGCATGAACTATGCGTCCGTCAATAACTGGATCACGGGCAACACAGCGCTGACGGTGCCAACCGATGAAACCATTGTGGTGTCGCTCTGCGCTGGCGTGATATTGGCCTTTGTGATTGCACTGATCAACAAAGCCACGGGCCTGGGACTGCTCTCGCGCATGGCCGAACGCGTGACCTTTGTGCTGATTCCGCCGCTGCTGCTGATCTTCCTGGTATTGGGCACGATTTTTCTCGGCGTTGCTACGCCGACCGAAGGCGGCGCCATGGGCGCGGTAGGCGCTTTGATCATGGCCATGAGCCGGGGTCGCCTGAACATGAAGTTGCTGAAACAGGCCTTGATGTCAACCACCAAGCTGTCGAGCTTCGTGGTCTTCATTCTGGTTGGCTCCACGGTTTTCAGCCTGGTGTTTCAGGGCGTCGATGGCTCCCGCTGGGTTGAGCATCTTTTGACCTCAGTGCCGGGCGGGCAGATCGGCTTCCTGATTGTCGTCAATCTGTTGATTTTCTTCCTGGCCTTCTTCCTGGATTTCTTTGAGCTGTCTTTCATCGTGGTGCCGCTGCTGGCACCGGTGGCTGAGAAGATGGGCATCGACCTGATCTGGTTTGGCGTCCTGCTGGGCGTGAACATGCAGACCTCCTTCATGCATCCGCCCTTCGGCTTTGCCCTGTTTTATTTGCGCAGTGTGGCACCCATCACTGAATACACCGACAAGCTGACCAAGAAGCTGATTCAACCCGTCACCACGATGCAGATCTACTGGGGTGCCGTGCCCTTTGTGCTGATCCAGATCGTCATGGTGGGTCTGATCATCGCCTTCCCCGGCATTGTCTCCAGCGGACTCGACAAGACGGAGAAGGTCAATCTGGACAGCATCGTGCTGGAAGTTCAGGCCGAAGCCCCGACCAAACCTGCCTCAGATCCAGTCATGGGTGAACTGGCGCCGCCAGCCAACGATCAGCAAAGTGACGGCGATCCGATGAAGGCGATGCAGGATTCGATGGACAAAGCCAAGAAATAGTGCTGTGAGTTTTAGGCCAGTTCAACACGGTTGCGACCGTTTTCCTTGGCCCGGTACATGGCAACATCGGCGCTCTTGATCAGGAGCGCCTCTTCTGGCCCATGCTCAGGGAAAACAGCCACACCGATACAAGACGAGATATTGATCAGGCGCCCGCCTATGTCAAAAGTCTGATGCAGGGCATCCCTGATGGTTTCAGCAACGGTGGTGGCATCCCGTGCTTGTTCGACTTCGGACAATATGACGACAAATTCATCGCCGCCCAGGCGTGCCACCGTGTCGGTTTCACGGCGCACGCAGGCCAGCATCCTCGTCGCGACTTCCTTCAACAGCAAGTCTCCGATCTGGTGACCGTACAGGTCATTGACCGGCTTGAACTCATCCAGGTCAATCATCATCAGTGCCAGACGTGTCTTGTCGCGCCTAGCCTTGGCCAAGCCGTGGCGCAAACGGTCGGAAAAAAGGCCTCTATTGGGCAGTCCGGTGAGCAGGTCAAAATGCGCCAGCATCTGCAAGCGCTGCTGCGCCGCCTTGCGCTCTGAGATGTCGGTGTGGGTCCCTATCATGCGCACGGGTCTTCCCTGCGCATCACGTGACACCACCATACCGCGGGAAAGTATCCATTTCCAACTGCCATCCTGGCAGCGCATGCGTCGCTCGTTGGAGTAGGTTTCCGTCTTGCCTGTCAGATACGCCTCACGGTCAGCGCTAACCAGCGGCAGATCGTCGGGGTGCACCCGGTCTTCCCAGGTCTCCCAATGATCAATCAGCTGATCCTCGCCATACCCATAGATTTCGCGGTAACGCCTGGAATAGACGACTTCGCCTGTTTGCAGATTGCGGTCCCAAACGCCGGCGTCGGAACCTTCAAGGGCAAACTTCCAGCGCTCCTCGCTTGATGCCAGAGCCTGCTGCGCCATTTCGCGCTGCTGCGTTTCTTCGGCAATGCGTTTCTCGGCATTCTGCACAATGGCATACAGCGCCAGATACAGCAAACTTAAGAGAGCGATGACGGAGAACACCATGACCCACTGTCGCTTGCCAATATCTGCAAGCACATCTGTGGCATCGCCGTAAATCTCCAGAATGCCGATCACCTTGCCGCTCGCCGGGTCCAGACGCGGCACATAGGTTTCGATCAGGTCACGGTCCTGCACCTCACCCTCAAAGGCGCTGAAGCGATTGCGGTGTGACAACTCCGAACTGTTCAGACCGCGCAACGCGTCGATGACCCCGGCATTGGCGCTCTTGTCCTCGCCAATCTGTTTGGTCTCGGTAGAGTAAATGGTCATGCCTCTGAGGTCATAGACCTTGATCTTGAAAATCTTGCTGCCACTGAGCAGCATCAATACTTTTTGATGAATTCCGGGAATTTGCGGGGTCGCCTGGATCTCTGCGACCGACTTGCCCGCCACGGCCATTGCAAGCGGCCCGAAGGCGTCTTCCCACATCTCATTGGAAATAACCTGGGCCAGGTTGACATGCTGACGTTCATATCCTTTGACAATGGAGTCAATGGACAGCGTGCGGAAGACGTAGCCAAGCAGCGCCGCCGCCACCAGGAACGCCACCAGACTGGCGCTGGTGAAGTAGCGCAACAGCTTGAATTCAGTGTGCCTGGCGGTGCTTGTTTGGCTCATAGCAACATGCTTTGCGGGCTATGCTAACTTCAGCCAGGCGCGACCCAATGCCGATTGACGGGCAATATTGAGGGAAATTGCTCTAAATCAAACTTCTGCCGACTGCCTTCTAAGGGTTATCCCTGGGTTCAAAGGCGTCACCGGCTTCTGGTGGATCAGGTAGCCAATCAGGTTGTCAGCCGCCAGATTGGCCATCGCCAAACGGGTTGGCAGCGTGGCGCTGCCGATGTGCGGTGTCAGCACCACATTGGGTACCGTCAACAGATCGGGGTGCACCTTGGGTTCGCCTTCAAACACATCCAGACCCGCTGCCGCAATCACCTTGTTGCGCAGGGCCAGCGCCAGCGCGGCGTCATCGACAATGCCACCGCGTGCGATATTGACCAGCGTCGCCGTCGGCTTCATCTGCGCCAATTCGGCAGCACCGATGGCGTGGTGCGAGGACGCTGAATACGGCAGCACCAGCACCAGATGATCGGCCGTCCTGAGCAATTCTTCCTTGCTGACGTACGCTGCCTTGCACTCGGCTTCGGTCGCGGCGTCGAGCCGTGTCCGGTTGTGATAAATCACTTTCATGCCAAAGCCATGGGCACCGCGCCTGGCAATCGCCTGACCGATGCGGCCCATGCCCAGAATGCCGAGGGTGGCACCGTGAACATCGGCGCCGATGAACATGTCATAACGCCAGCGCGTCCACAAACCGGCGCGCAAGAAATGCTCACCCTCCGCCATACGCCGGGCCGTCGCCATCAAAAGGGCAAAACCGAGGTCAGCCGTGGTCTCGGTCAGCACATCCGGTGCGTTGGTGCCCAGCACCCCGGCGGCGCTCATGGCATCCAGGTCAAAATTGTTGTAGCCGACCGCCATATTGGCGCAGATTTTGAGTTGCGGGCACTGCGCCAGCAAGGTCGCATCAATGCGTTCGCCACCGGTGGTGAAGACGCCCTGCATTCCCGCCAGCTGCGCTATCAGTTCCGGCTGGGTCCATAGCACATCGTCCTGGTTTGACGTGACGTCAAAGTGTTGCGCCAGCTTGGCGATCACTTCGGGGAAGATGGCGCGGGAAATGAGAATTTTTGGTTTCATGGACTGTCTCCGGGTTGAGTCGCCTGTCATTGCCATTTCTGGTTGTCATTGCTATTTCTGGTGGTCATTGCAGACATCTGGCTTGTCATTGCGGACTTGATCCGCAATCCATGGATCCCGGATCAGGTCCGGGATGACAACTGCCGGGTCCGGGATGACAACTTCCTGTTCCGTGATGACAAGGACAATTTTTGCTAATGAAACAAACGGTACTGCACAACATAGACCAGCGCCCCGGCCAGATAGCCCGCCAGCGCCAGACCGCCAATCTTCTTTGCGTACCAGAAGAAATCAATTTTCTCCAGGCCCATGGCTGCCACGCCTGCGGCCGAACCGATGATCAGGATCGAGCCGCCGGTACCGGCACAGTAGGCGATGAACTCCCACAGAAAGCTGTCGGTTGGGTACTGCGCCAGGGTGTACATGCCCATGGACGCCGCCACCAGCGGCACGTTGTCCACCACCGCACTGGCCAGGCCGATGATCAACACGATGATGTCCTGCCGTCCAACCACCTTATCAAGCCACTGTGCGAGGGAACTCAACACATGGGTGTGCTCCAGCACGGCAACGGCCATCAGAATGCCGATGAAGAAGATGATCGAACTCATGTCGATGCGTGTCAGCGCATGCACCAGCGTCAAGTGGCGCTTCTTGCCTTCTTCCTTCTTCAGATGCAGCAGATCCCCCACCATCCACAACATGCCCAGGCCAAACAGGATGCCCATGAAAGGCGGCAGATGGGTCACGGTCTTGAAGACCGGCACACCAACCAGAATGCCCAGGCCCAGTAAAAGCATCAGGTTGCGCTCAAAGCTTGTCGATCGCAAATTTTCCGAAACGTCCTTGCGCGCTGGCGCGATGACTGGACGGGACCCGAGCACCCGACTGGTGATAGCCAGCGGCACCAGCATGCTGACCATGGACGCCAGAAATACGCTCTTCATGATCGACAGGGTCGTGATCTGCCCACCAATCCAGAGCATGGTGGTGGTGACGTCACCGATCGGCGTCCAGGCGCCACCGGCGTTGGCGGCAATGACAATGATGCCGGCAAAGTAGATGCGGTCTTCACGCTTGTCCAGCAACTTCTTCATGAGCGAAACCATGACGATGGTCGTGGTCAGGTTGTCCAGGATCGCACTAAGAAAGAAGGTGACGAAGCCCACCATCCACATCAACGACGAGAGCCTGGTCGTCTTGATGCGCGAGGTGATGGCCAGAAAACCATCATGCGCATCGACCACTTCGACAATGGTCATGGCGCCCATCAGGAAGAAGACAATCTGCGCCGTTCCCATCAGCGAGCGGTTCAGATCGGCATTGACCTGATTCACGTCGCCACTGGCCAGTGCGTACACCGTCCACAACCAGCCGGCACCCATCAGCGCCGACGCCGACTTGCTGATCTTCAGAGGATGCTCCAGGGCAATGGCCAGATAGGCCAGAACAAAGATGATGGAGATGGCAGTCAACATGAGGGTTTACCTTGCTTGTAATGGGTGAGAGCGGTGACGGGCTGAATTATCGGGCGGACGAAATATCGAACACCTGGCGCAAATAGGCCAGGTACTTCTCGTCTTCGCACATGTCCTTGGAGGGGGCATCAGACAACTTGGCCACCGGCTGACCATTGCAACGCACCATCTTGATGACGTTTTGCAGCGGCTCATAGCCAAGGTCATTGGTCAGATTGGTGCCAATACCGAACGCCAGCTGGCAGCGCCCCTTGAACTGCTGGTACAGCTCGATCGTACGCGGCACCGTCAGGCCATCGCTGAAGATCAAGGTTTTGGTGCGCGGATCGACCCGGCGCTGGTGGTAGTGCTCCAGCATGCGCTCGGCCCACTGAAAAGGGTCGCCGCTGTCGTGCCGCGCGCCATCAAAAAGTTTGCAAAAGTACAGATCAAAGTCGCGCAGGAAGGCGCTCATGCCGTAGACATCGCTCAGGGCAATGCCAAGGTCGCCCCGGTATTCCTTGGCCCAGGATTCGAAGGCGTAGATCTGGCTGTCGCGCAGACGCGGTCCGAGCGCCTGGCAGGCTTGCAGGTATTCGTGCGCCATCGTGCCCAGCGGTGTCAGGCCCAACTTCATGGCAAACAGCACGTTGCTGGTGCCAGCCAACTGGCCGGACATGCCCACCGCGTTGCCGGGGCTCTGCGCGGTCCCGAGCCGACTCGCCAAGACCCGCAGTACCTCTTCGTGCCATGCTTGGGAAAAACGCCGGCGTGTTCCGTAGTCAGCAATTTTCAGCTCGCCCAGACCCGCGTCGCGCAACTGCCCTATCTTGACATCGAGCCGCCGGCGCCCCTCCATCAGGTCGGGCAACTTGTGCGTGTTGCGAAAGTAAACCTCGTTCACGATGGCCAGCACCGGGATTTCGAACAGGATGGTGTGCAGCCAGGGACCACGGATCGAGATATCGATCTCGCCGCTCGGGCGCGCTGTGACGCTGATGTACTTTTCGTTCAGCTTGAACAGCCCCAGGAAATCAATAAAGTCACTCTTGATAAAGCGAAGCGAATGCAGGTAGGTCAGTTCGGCATCCTGAAAGTGCAAACTGCACAAGGACCGGATCTCGTCGCGAATTTCATTGACGTGGGCGCCAAGCGCCCGGCTGGCGCGGCCGGTGGCGGGATCGATGCCCGGATTGCGGCACCGGAATTTGTACTCCACCTGGGCACCAGGGAACTGATGCAGCACGGCCTGCATCATGGTGAACTTGTACAGATCGGTATCAAGAAGACTGGTAATGATCATGCTGTCACTTTATCGCGCCAAAGGTGGCGCCGCCATTGTATTTACCCGCCCCGGCAAGGCCGGTCAATCGAGCCAGTGCGTAAACTCGTCGACTGGCACGCGAGGTGTGTGGAAAGTGTTGACCACGGCCAACTGATCCGCGTAACCCATGGCCATGCCACAGACCAGCATTTCCTGCGCTGTGGCACCAACATGCGGCAGGATGATGCTGTTGAACATATTCCAGGCCTGCTGCGGGCAGGTGTGCAGTCCACGCGCACGCGCCGCCACCATGATGCTCTGCAAGAAAGTGCCGTAGTCCAGCAGGGAGCCGCGCCCCATGCCGCTATCCACCGTGAACATCAAACCGACCGGCGCATCGAAGAACCTGAAATTGCGCTGCATCTGTGCCTGCATCTTGTCGCGGTCAGCCTTGCCGATGCCCAGCAGGCCGTACAAGCCCCAGCCGTTTTCGCGCCGCCGATCGATGTAGGGACTGAACCACTTGGCCGGGTAATAGTCGTATTGCTCCTGGTACTGTGCGAGCAAGGCTGGATTGGCCTGGATCGCGTCGTGCGCAGCGCACACTTTGTTGACCAATGCGTCACGGCTGGCACCCTGCAATACGTACACCTTCCACGGTTGCGTGTTGGTGCCCGAAGGCGCACGACTGGCCACTTGCAGCACCTCGGCAATGGTCTCACGGGGTACCGCCTGCGCAGTAAAGGCACGAACTGCCATGCGTGAAGTGATGGCTGCGTCCACCACGGACGGGTCCAGAGCAGGCTGCGTCATAGAAGAGTCTCCAGTACGGTTTTCAAATTCGCCGGCAAAGCGGTCGGACGGCGCGTTTCGCGGTTCACATAGACATGCACGAAGTGGCCGCGCGCTGCACTCAAGGCTTGCCCCTGGGCAAACAGGCCCACTTCGTAGCGTACGCTGCTGGAACCCAGCTGAGCCACGCGAATGCCCGCCTCCACCGTCTGCGGAAAAGCCAGCGGCGCAAAGTAGTTGCAGCGGGTTTCAATCACCAGGCCGATGGTTTGCCCATGCTCGACATCGAGCACGCCCTGCTCTATCAGGTAGGCATTGACGGCAGTGTCGAACCAGCTGTAATAGACCACATTGTTGACGTGGCCGTAGGCGTCGTTGTCCATCCAGCGCGTTGTGATACTGCGAAATACCTTGTAGGCGCTGCGCGGCGCGGCTTGCGGCTTTTCATGTTTGTTCTCGCTCATGGTGCCCGATTTTGCCAGTGTGCGGAGCCGACCCCGATTTTAGATTTTCCGGTCTAATATGTTGCGTCGCAGCAAAAAGTGCTTGCATGTGGCACTGCTGTCCCTATAATTCAAACGATGCTGCACTGCAACATACATCCGGCTCAGGCCAGGTTTCGGCGCAGATATCCGTAGTCCTACTCATTCTGGAGAAATTTATATGCTGACCGTCGAACAAATCCTGGCTTCACAAAAAGCCAATGTTGAAACCCTGATGGGCCTGACCACCAAAGCCTTTGAAGGTGTTGAAAAGATTGTTGAACTCAATCTGACCGCTTCCAAAGCCGCTCTGGCTGAAACCTCTGATCATGCCAAGGCACTGCTGAGCGTGAAGGACGCACAGGAACTGCTGGCCCTGCAATCGAGCCTGTTCCAGCCGCTGGCTGAAAAGACCGCCGCCTACAGCCGTCATCTGTATGACATCGCTTCCGGTGCCGGCGCTGATCTCGGCAAGACTTTCGAAGGCCAGGCAACGGACGCGCAGAAAAAGTTCATGGGTTTGGTCGACAACGCTGCCAAGAATGCCCCGGCCGGCTCTGAAACCGCTGTTGCCGTCATGAAGAGTGCCGTGGCTGCCGCCAATAACGCACTGGAATCGGTGCAAAAGGCGGTCAAGCAAGCCACTGACGTCGCGCAATCGAATTTCAATGCAGTTGCGGCCTCTGCCGCTGACGTTGCCAAGCCGGCTTCGAAAAAGCGCTGAATTTCAAGTCTTGTTTGAAGGATCTTTGAGGCAGGTCACCTTTTGGGGCCTTGACTCTAGAAAGCAAGGGGAAACCCTGAGATACTTCGGACAAGCAGAGTTTTCGAGAACACCTCGTTCTCACAGGTTGTCTCCTCGGGTCCTTTCGTAACCAACAGGTTCAGGGATCCCTTAATAGGGCTGGTCGCAAGACCGGCCCTTTTTTTTCCGTCACAATCCGGCGCATGAGATTTCTACACACCATGCTGCGCGTGGG
>CAITZZ010000133.1 GCA_903897005.1 uncultured beta proteobacterium
GCCAGCACCAGGGCTGCGTTGCTGGCGGCCAGACCCGCCTGCGTCTGGCGCAGTCGGGCTTGCAGTGTGGCCGGGTCCAGGCGCAGCAGGATCTGGCCCTTTTTCACGCGGTCGTTGAAGTCGGCACGCCGTTCCAGCACGGTGCCGCTGACCTGGGTGCCTACGTTCACCGTGATCACCGGCTGCAAGGTGCCGGTGGCCAGAACCACCTGGGTGATGGCACCAAAGTCAACCTGCGCAGTGCGGAACTTGGGCTCCTCCGGCCGGGGGTTCTTCTGCAGGTACAGCCAGCCCCCGCCTGTCACCACAGCCAGCACGCTGGCGGCGATCGCAGTTCTCTTGATCCACAGTTTCATAGTCGGCGCTCTCTCCCTTGGGGAGTCAAAGTGTAAGCGCCCTGGCTAGGGCTTGGGCCTGTCGCCAGCCCTTGGGCAAACCCGCTGCCGGCGTCATGCCATAGACCGGTTCACCCGGCAGGCCGGCGATCAAAGGTGCGCGGGCCGCCATCAGTTTTTCAATGTCAACGCCAGTGGAAACGCCCATCGCTTCGAACATGAACACCAGATCCTCTGTCACCACATTGCCCGAAGCACCGGGCGCGTGCGGGCAGCCACCCAGACCGCCGAGCGAACTGTCAAACGTGCGAACGCCTACGTCATAGGCGGCCAGGCAGTTGGCCAGACCGAGTCCCCGTGTGTTGTGCATGTGAGCGGCGCCGGTCTGGTCGCCAATGGCGGCGCGCACCCGCTTGAAGAGGCGGCGCACCTGCGCCGGATTGGCCATGCCGGTGGTGTCGGACAGACCCGACTCGTCCGCGCCTGCGGCAATGCACTGGCTTGCCAACCAGACCACGTCGTCTTCTGCCACCAGACCCTGCAGGGTGCAGCCAAAGGCGGTGGAAATGCCGGTCTCCACCCTGACCTGGGGTGCGATTTCGTCACGCAGGCGCACGATGGCGCGAAGCTCTTCGATCATTTCCTCGCGCGTTCTGTGCACATTGGCCAGCGAGTGCGCTGCGCTGGCAGAGACCGGAATCGTCAGCTTGTGAACGCCCGCTTTCAGGGCGGCCTCGGCGCCGCGCAGGTTGGGCACCAGCGCCATCACGGTGAGGCCCGAATGGGTCAGCGCATGGCGCACCACTTCGGCCACGTCGGCCATTTGTGGCAGCTGCCTGGCCGGCACAAAGGAGCCGACCTCGATCTCGCGCAGACCCGCCGCGACCAGCGCGTCGATCCAACGGAATTTGTCGGCTGTCGGCATGCTTGCCTTGACCGCCTGCAGGCCATCACGGGGGCCGACCTCGCTGATCAGAACGCCTGGTGATTTCGATGAGCAAGACATGCCCCGTCCTATTTCTGTCCGTTTAGTGACTTCTGCACGATCGCGAGCACGGTGTTCAGGTCTTCGATCGGCACCTGGCCTGGCGCCGAACTGCTGGCACCCACCGCAAAGGTCAGCGCCGAGCCGAAAGTCCAGCCAAACAGGCGCGTCAGCGAGCCATAAGGGCCCATGGACATGCTGATCAAGGGGATTCTGAGCTTCTGGCTGGCGCTCAAGGTGGCGCTGAGCAGGGTCAGCACGTCTTCCAGATTGCGCGGCATGACCGACACCTTGGCAACGTCGGCACCGAGTTGCTCGGCCTGCAAAAAACGCTGACCCAGCGTTTCCAGTCCTGGCGTGAACGAAAAGTTGTGGAAGGACAGCACCAGCTTGATGTCATTGGCTTTGGCCGCCTCACGCACCAGAGCGATGTGGGCGGCGTCGTTGCTCATCTCAAAATCAATCAGGTCGATCTGGCGGCTCTCGCAAACGGCCTGGTACAGCGCGATCACCTTTTCTTCAGACAGAGAAATCTTCTCGCCGCCCTCGCGGATCGAGCGCCGCGTGAACAGCAGCGGAACGCCGTCCGCCGCCGTCCTGATGGCACTGGCCATGCTGATGACCTCGGCCGTGTGGGTGATGTCCGCGAAAAAATCGACACGCCACTCCAGAATGTCGGGCCCTTTGGCCAGAACGACTTGCACCTCGGCCAGTATCTGCTCGCGTGTGCGCCCGACCAGCGGGGTGCAGATCAAGGGGAACTTTCCGCCGGCAACCGGTTTGCCGTGCAGTTCAATGGCTTTGGCTGTTTGCATTTCGATAACTCTCCCGTGTCAAAAAGTGTCTTTTTGTGTCGCTGGAATACAAGCAAGGACTGTACGACAAAGGAGGCGGGCCGCAAGACCACGGCCTGTCCCCCCGCCGACTCTGGAAACACGCTATTCTTCTGCTTCCATCCTTGCGCCCCAAGTCCATGCCTCAATTTGCCGCCAACCTGTCACTGCTGTATCCGGAGCTTGCTTTTCTGGACCGCTTTGCAGCCTCAGCCCGGGACGGCTTCAAGGCGGTGGAGTTCCTGTTTCCCTACGCCTGGGAGGCGAGTGAAATTGCCATGCGACTGCGGGCGCACGGCTTGCAGCAAGTGCTGTTCAATGCCCCGCCGGGCGACTGGGACGCCGGTGAGCGCGGACTGGCC
>CAITZZ010000134.1 GCA_903897005.1 uncultured beta proteobacterium
CTTCAAGGTGGCACTGGTGCGTGGCTTTGATTACGGGGCCGCCTACCAGGATCTGATAACCACGCTGGGCCAGCAAGCCCGCCTGATCATGGAAGTCGACGCAGTATCGGTGGCGCGCCTGCTCAGGAGCGGTGCAGCCGAAGCCACCATCATGGCCCCCAGCATCCTGGCCGGCGCCCTGCAGGATGATGAGCGGGTGCGGGACCTGATCGACAAACTGCAGTTTGAGCCGCTGCGTGAACTGCCCTGGGGCAACAGCGGCGTTTACCTGTCCAACAGTGCGCTCAGTCCACAGGACAAGGCTACCCTGCGCACCGCACTGGAACGCGCGGCCCGATCCGGCGTGGTGTGGAAAGGCTTCCAGCAGTACTACACACCGGCGGTGCTCAACGGCAGCATCCGCCCGCTTTAGGCAGACACTCGAGCCCATGCAACCCATTGTTTTGATCACCGGAGGCTCGCGCGGCATCGGCGCGGCAACCGCGCTGCTGGCCGCGCAAAAGGGCTACGCCGTGGCGGTGAACTACGCCCGCAACTCACTGGCCGCCGATGAAGTGGTGCGCCAGATCCGCGCCAATGGCGGCACTGCCATCACCGTGCAGGCGGACGTGGCAGTGGAATCACAGGTGCTGGCCATGTTCGACCGCGTGGACGCCAAGCTCGGGCCCCTGTCCAGCCTGGTCAACAACGCCGGGATCGTCGATGTGGCCTGCCGGGTCGACGCCATGGCGGTGGAGCGGCTGCAGCGCATGTTCACCACCAACATCGTTGGCAGCTTTGTCTGTGCCCGCGAGGCCGTCAAGCGCATGAGCACGCGCTATGGCGGCGCTGGCGGCACCATCGTCAATGTGTCCAGTGCGGCGGCGCGCATCGGCTCACCAGGTCAGTATGTGGACTATGCCGCCAGCAAGGGGGCCATGGACACCTTCACCATGGGTCTGGCCAAGGAAGTGGCGGCCGAGGGCATTCGCGTCAATGGCGTGCGCCCCGGCATCATCGATACCGACATCCACGCCAGCGGGGGTGAGCCCGACCGCGCCCAGCGCCTGGCCGCGCAAGTGCCCATGCAGCGCCCCGGAACTGCGCTGGAAGTGGCCCAGGCCATTGTCTGGCTGATGGGCAACGAATCCGGTTACGCCACAGGTTCCCTGGTCGACGTGACCGGCGGGCGTTAACCCCAACGACGACACTCCATGGACTACAAACCCCTCATCACGCTGCTGGCCATCGTCAATCCGCTGGCCATCGTGCCGTTTTTCATCCACTACACGCAGGGCTTCCCGAGGGAACAGCGCCAGCGCACCATCCTCATCTCCAGCTTCAGCTGTTTTGTGGTGATTGCCACCAGCGCAATGGCCGGCCTGCACATCCTCGATTTCTTCGGCATCTCGCTGGCCAGCTTCCAGGTGGGCGGCGGCATGCTGTTGCTGACCTCGGCGCTCAACATGCTCAATGCCCAACCCGCAGAGGCCAAAGCCACCACCCATGAGATGCAAGACGGTGCCGAAAAGGCCGCCATGGGTGCCAGCATCGCCGTGGTGCCGCTGACCATCCCGCTGCTCACCGGCCCGGCCACGATGTCCACCGTCGTGATCTATGCCGAAAAGGCCAAGACGTTCTGGCAACTCGCCACACTAGTCGGCTACGGCGTGGTCATCGCCCTGGCCACCGCCGCCTGCTTTGCGCTGGCGCAACCGATTGCCCGCGTGCTGGGCAAGACCGGCATCAACGTCATGACCCGCCTGATGGGTCTCATTCTGGCCGCGCTGGCGGTGGAGGTGATGTCGGACGGGCTGGTGAAGCTGTTCCCCGCGCTGGGGCATTGAGGCGAAGCAGCGCGTGCATTCGGTCCCAAGTTGGCCGAGCGCTGCAAGCGCAATTGGGTTCGAATCACCGGTCTCGCAGCGAACGTGTGCTCTGGCCCCAATTTGGCGTGGTGACCGGAGCGTGGATACAGGCTACAGACACAAAGCGGCAATAGCGTTAGCTGAACTTTCTCCTCCCAAAGCCGGCATTGACAACAGACGAGCCCCAGCATCCGGACCAACGCTGTGGGAGGACTGTGATTCGCAGTTTGATGACGGGGCGAAAATCGAGCCAGACTGAGAACTGACGGGATGGGGCGGAGTAACCCACTTCAGAATACATGGTCGACCAGCGCATCAATTGGTGAAAAAGCGAAACGGTGAAACGGTGAAACGGCGATTTGTACTCTCATTGAGGGAAGGCCTGTGGCTGGCAGTCGGTGCGCATCGGAAATCACTGTGCAGTCCAGACCTATTGGCGGTGAACCTGCTAAGCAGGGCAGCAATTTGGGGGTTTTATGCGGATCGAGGGTGACTATTCCAAGGTGCGATACTGCGCGTGGTTGAAATGCCAATCCGTAAGGACCGATCATGAAGAAGAGCCGTAAGTTGATTGCCGAAGGGGCGGCCGCGGCATCCGCCGGGATGCACGACACCGCCGAAAGGCTCTACCGCAAGGTGCTGGCGCGCGACCCGGGCAACCTCGACGGACACTACCTGCTCGGCTCGCTGTTGGCCGAACGCGGCGACCTACCCTCAGCGGAAAAGCACCTGAATGTTGCGGCGACCCTTAATCCGCGCTCTCCCTATGTCTGGAGCAACCTCGGCAGCCTGCGGCGGCTCGCGGGCGATGTCGACGGTGCGCTCGCCGCCTGGACCCGGGCGATCGAACTCGACCCGCGCAGCGCCGAGGCCTGGTTCGGCATAGGTCGTTTCCATGCCGCCAATGAAAACCTCGACGATGCCGAGGTCTGCCTGCTGAACGTGGTCGGCATAAAACCGCTGGCGTCGGCCTGGAGCCTGCTCGCAAGCGTCACCGACAAGAAGGGGCGCAGCGACGAGGCGCTCGGTTACTGCCGCAAGGCGCTCGAACTCCAGCCCGGCAACGGCAACGCCGCCTTCCTGCTGGCGCGTCTCGAAGGCCGGCCGCTGGCCTATCCGCCTGGCGACGCGATCCGCACGCTGTTCGACGGCTGTGCCGACATTTTCGAAAATCAACTGGTTGGCAAACTTGCATACGACATTCCGCAGCAACTCCAGCGCCTGCTCGGCATCCACGCCGGGGAGCGCCGCTTCGCGCGGGTCGCCGACCTGGGCTGCGGCACCGGACTGATGGGCCAGCATCTCGCCAACGCGGACGAACTCGTCGGCATCGACCTGTCGCCGAAGATGCTGGAACAGGCGCGCAAGAAGAATCTCTACGCGCGACTGGTCGCGGCCGACCTGATCGACTTCCTCGCAACCGAACGCGAAACGTTCGACCTTTTCGTCGCCGCCGACGTGCTCATTTATATGGGTACGCTGGACGCGCTTTTCAAAGCCGCCATGGCGCGCGCCAGCCCCGGTACCTTGTTTGCCTGCTCCACTGAAACGGCAAGCGAGGGCGACTGGCAACTGCAGCGCAGCGGCCGCTACGCTCACACCCCCGAGTTCGTCCGCCGCTGCGCCGAAGGCGCCGGCTGGTCGGTGGTCGCACAGGAATCCGCGCAGGTGCGCCTGGAGTCGGGCAAAGCGGTCGCCGGCAACATCCATTTGCTGGCTTGGTCGTGATGCCCATCGACAGCACCACCCGCATTCCAACAGGCGCAAGCAAATAGATTGTGATTGAACTTCCGGAAATCTGCCTCTCGCGAATACCCGCTTGCGCCCCACTCCGGTCGCGCGCAGACTTGCCAGCCTTCATTTGCCTCTCAGATTCCAGCAGGTCCGATTGAAACTATTCCACCTCCCTGTCGATTGGCTTAGCCAATTTCCACCTCGCGTTCACGCTGGGGCTTAACGGCATGCCTACTTCGCCCCCAAGCCGTTCTCTACCTGCTCCAGCCACACCGCGATCTCATCAACCACTGCATCCGCCGCCGCAGTCAACGCGCGCACCCCACCGGTAGCGTCGGCCGTGCTGGCTGGGCGCTGCACGACAAAGCTGCGCTGGGCAACCAGGCGCTCGGTGCCCCCTGCAGGCTGCCCGACCGTGGCGCGTAAACGCACCAGGCCGCTGCTGCGATCGACGGAGTCAAACAGCTGGCTGAACTCGTCAAGTTCCAGGTGCAGGGACAGAGCCGCAAGCGGAGTCACCATGCCTTGCGCCGCATTGAGCACGGCACGTCGCTGGCCCAGGTGCTCTCGCAGGCGCTGACGCAGCAGAAGGGCTGGAGCCATGCTCCAACGGGCCTGGGCGTAGGGGCGCAGTTGCTGCACGTCGCTGTAGGCCAGGCGGTAAAGCACGGCAGTGCTGTCCAGTGCGGCATTGGCTTCAACCTCTGCCAACACCAGCGACGGCAATGGGGCCATGCGGTTGTCCGCAGTGGCTGCCACCGAACCGGGGCCGAAGTCGAACACCAGGGCACGCGGGTGCGGCTGCAAGGGCGAGCAGGCCCCGAGTACCAGCGCTATACAGACAAATAGGGCTCTAGCCCCCGTAAAATATAAACTATTAGCTATTGATTTCATAGCATTTCCCAGTTGAATGTGGTTCGAATACCGGTCGTCGGTTTTTGGGGCGCATGGTGACAGGGTTCCCTCAGCGTGTCGTGGGCGCGACAAAGCCGGCCTCACCCGGGCCGGGCGGCACCGCGCCGTTGCCCAGCAACAGGGCCTGGGGGTTGTCATTCACGGTTTCTACCGCGCGGCCAATGTGGCGCACCGTGCGGGCGGTGTCATCCACCGTACGGTTGATGCGCGGCACCAGCGTGGTATTGAGCGACTGACCCGTGGCCAGCAGTGCATCTGTTCCCTGTGCGATCTGGTCCAGTGTGCCACCGGACTCGCTCATGCGCTCGGACATCCGTTTGAACGCGCTGGC
>CAITZZ010000135.1 GCA_903897005.1 uncultured beta proteobacterium
GCCAGGCCGAGGCGGCCGGGCTGGAGGTGGTCGACGAATTTGCGTTTGGTGCAGATTACGCAGAGACACTGCGCCGCTGGCGCAAGCAGTTTCTGGCGCGCAAGGCCGAAGTGGCGGCGCTGGGCTTTGACGAACGCTTCATGCGTATCTGGGAGTTTTACCTGGCGTACTGCGAAGCCGCGTTTGACACCGGCGACATCAGCCTGGTGCAGTACACGCTGGTCAAACCGGCTGCGCAATTGCCATGAAACATTCAGCTGCCTGCGCCCTGTTGGCGGGCAGTGGCGGACTTTTTCTTCTGCAGTCACAAGCGGCCACGCTGCCACCCGAGTTGCAAGCCGGACTGCCGGTGGCGCTGCTGTCGGGGCAGGCCAGCATGACGTTTTGGGGCTTCGAGGTCTATCAGGCGACCTTGTGGGTGGCGCCCGGCTTTGTCGATTCGGCTTACGAGCAAAGTGCTTTTGCGCTCGAGCTTGCCTACCGGCGCGACTTCAAAGGTGCTGACATTGCCGCACGTTCCATTGCTGAAATGCGTCGCCAGACGCCGCTGGACACAGAGCTGCAGGCGCGCTGGGAAGCCCGGATGCGAGCGCTGTTCCCGGACGTGAAAGCGGGTGACCGCATTACCGGTGTGCATTTGCCCGGAACCGGCGCCCAGTTCTGGAGCAATGGCCGCCGCTTGGGGGAGATCGGCGACAGCACGTTTGCCAAACTCTTTTTCGGTATCTGGCTGGCGCCGCAAACCTCCGAGCCGCAACTGCGCCAGGCGCTGCTGGCCAAGGCCAGGCCAATGACGGGCGGCAGCACACCATGAGCGCTGCCATGGCAGCGCCAGCATGGAGCGTGGGCGACGGTCTGCGCTACGGCATGATGGGATTCCCGTTGGCGTTTTGTGCACTACCGCTGTACGTGCTGATGCCCAATCTGTACGCACGTCAGTATGGTGTGCCGCTGGCTGCATTGGGCGCGCTGCTGCTGGGCGTGCGCCTGCTCGATGCGGTGATTGACCCGCTGCTGGGCCGCCTGATTGATCGTCTGTTCGCCACCTCGCTGCGCGCCGTGCTGCGCATGGGCGCGCTGGCCGCGCTGGCCCTGGCTTTGGGCTTTTCGCTGCTCTTCATGCCGCTGCCGCGCGCGCCCTCGATGTTGTTGCTGTGGGCTGGCGTCTGTCTGGTGGTGACCTATGGCGCCTACAGCGCCCTGACTGTGGCGCACCAGTCCTGGGGTGCCATGTTGGGCGGGGATGCGCTCTACCGCAGCCGCGTTGTCGCCTGGCGCGAGGGTCTGGGCCTGCTGGGCGTGCTGCTGGCGGCGCTGGCGCCTGCGCTTTGGGGCGTGAGTGCGATGCTGGCGTTGCTGCTGACGGGCTTGTTTGCTGGCTGCTGGCTGTGGAACCGTGCTCCCAGACCCATCGTGGTCGCGCTGCGTGCGCGTCAGGGCGCGCGGGCAGGCCCGGGTGCGCTCTGGCACCCCTGGCGTAACGCAGAGTTTCGCCGCCTGCTGCTGGTGTATCTGCTCAACGGCATCGCCAGCGCCATTCCCGCCACGCTGGTGCTGTTTTTTGTGCAGGACCGGCTGCAGGCCCCCGAGGTGTGGCAGTCGGCCGCGCTGGGGGTTTACTTCTTTTGTGGCGCACTGACCATGCCCTTGTGGTTGCGCCTGGTAGGGCGGCTTGGCTTGGCGCGTACCTGGCAGGCGGGCATGGTCTTGTCCATTGCGGCGTTTTTGGGCGCCAGTCAGTTGGGCGCGGGTGACGCCTTGTGGTTCCTGCTGGTGTGTGCCTTGTCGGGCGCCGCATTGGGCAGTGACCTGGCCCTGCCCGGCGCGTTACTGGCCGGCGTGATTGACACCGCGGGCGACCGGGGCCGCGCCGACGCCAGCTACTTTGGCTGGTGGAACTTTGCAACCAAGATCAATCTGGCCCTGGCCGCCGGCCTGGCCCTGCCGCTTCTGGGGTGGCTGGGCTATGCGCCGGGCGCTCGCGATTCCCACGCGCTGGCGCTGCTGACAAGCGCCTACTGCCTGCTGCCCTGCGCGCTGAAAGCGCTGGCGGCGGGCTCACTGCATTTCCTTTTGCTCCAACCTGCGGCCCAGCCGCCCAAACCATGAACCCTCACGCGTTACCCGGGCGTCACCGCTCCACCTTCATTGCCCGCACCCTGCTTGCAGCTGCGGCCACCGCCGTCCTGCTCGGCGGATGCAGCACGCCGCAGGTTCAGGACTACGCCAAAGAAGCGCCCGTGCTGGAGTTGCGCGACTATTTCAACGGCACGCTGGACGCCTACGGCATCTTCACGGACCGTTCCGGCAAGGTCGTCAAGCGCTTCACGGTAGTGATGACCTGCAGCTGGCAAGGCGACGCCGGCACGCTCGACGAAGCCTTCACTTATTCAGACGGCAGCACCCAGCGGCGCATCTGGCGCCTCACGCGCCACACCAGCGGCCGCTACACCGGGCAGGCCGATGACGTAGTGGGCAGTGCCGAGGGTCAGCAAAGCGGCAATGCATTCAACTGGACTTACACGATGGCGCTGCCGGTAGACGGCCGCGTGATCGAGGTTCAGTTTGACGACTGGATGTACCTGATGAACGACAGGGTCATGCTCAACAAGGCTGCCATGCGCAAGTGGGGCGTGGGTCTGGGCGAAGTGACGCTTTCATTTGTCAAGCGGTAGGTAGGCCATGGCACTGAACCCGCGCATGGCCGACTGGCTTGGCCGCACCGTTTGGCTGGTGGGCGCATCCAGCGGCATCGGCCGCGCCACGGCGTCGGCCCTGCACGCGCGCGGCGCTACGGTGGTGGTGTCGGCCCGCAGTGAAGCCGCGCTCAATGCCTTTGCTAAAGCCCACCCCGGTTCCACCGCGCTGGCGCTGGACGTAAGCAACGCGACGGCGCTGCGGGCCGCGGCGCAAACACTGACTGCGCGGGGCCGGCTCGACTGCGTGCTGTACTGCGCCGGCCACTACCACGCCATGAACGCGACCCGCATCGATCTGCCTGACATGCTGCGCCACAACCAGATCAACTACCTGGGCGCACTGAACCTGCTTGATGCAGTGCTGCCCCCCATGCTGGCGCAGACGTCCGATGCGCGCACCGGTCAGCGCGGCCACATCAGCCTGATGGGCAGTGTGGCGGGCTACCGGGGCCTGCCCAACAGTCTGGCCTATGGCCCGACCAAGGCCGCGCTCATCAACCTGGCAGAGACGCTGTACCTCGATCTGCATGCCCAAGGCGTGGGCGTATCGCTTATTAACCCCGGCTTTGTGGACACACCCTTGACCCGCCAGAACCAGTTCAGAATGCCCGCCTTGATCACTTCGGAGCAGGCAGCGTGCGAGATACTGCAGGGCTGGGCGCGCGGCGAGTTTGAAATCCACTTCCCCAAGCGTTTTACGCGCTGGATGAA
>CAITZZ010000136.1 GCA_903897005.1 uncultured beta proteobacterium
GAAGCAATTTGTCCGACAGATTTTGTCGGGAACTGCCAAGCGATCAACATGATTCTGAAACCGCAACCAAGTTCCAGGTTGTCGTACTACTCGGAAGCTGCCGCTGCCGGATACCCGCTTGCGCTGCACTGAAGCCGACTGCGCACACATTCTGCTTTTCAGCACCGGATGACCGCTCTGGAGAATTCGGTGGGGTCAACGGCCGCTTTGGAGCACCGGACCCCAATACCGGCTACTGGTCGGGACCTGCCCTTCGGCTTACCGACATGACAGACCGCTCATGCTGCGGTGCGCCAGGTCGAGCAGGTGCTCTCTACAGCTCTCGCGGTACGATCAGCCACCATGCACGCTCCTGACTTCTGCACTTCGCGACGACAACTGCTCAGCACGACACTGACACTACCGTTCTGGCCCCTGTCATCGCGCGCAGCAACGCACAGCGAATTGCAATTCCCGCGCGACCTCGGCAGTCATCCGGACTACGCCATCGAGTGGTGGTACCTCACCGGGCGCTTGCTGGCCAGAGAGCGTGAGTTTGGTTTTCAGCTGACGTTTTTTCGCTCGCGCGTACCGGCAACACAGAACATGACATCCGCCTTTGCCGCCAAGCAGTTGGTCTTTGCCCATGCTGCCGTGACCGATGTGGCTGGCAAGAAGCTGTGGCACGACCAGCGCATTGCGCGCGAGGGTTTCGGGATCGCGCAGGCCAGCCAGAGCGATACCGACATCAGGCTGCGCGACTGGTCGCTGCGCCGCGCTGGCACGCGCTACCAGGCCAAAGCCGTGGCCGGTGACTTCAGCTTTGATCTGGGGTTGAATGAGACCCAGGCGATCCTGCTGCAAGGAGACCGTGGCCTGTCACGCAAGGGGCCGCAGCCAGAGCAGAGCAGTTACTACTACAGCCTGCCACAACTCCAGGTCAGCGGCACCCTCGGCCTGGGCAAGGACCGCCTGCCGGTGCAAGGCACGGCCTGGCTGGATCACGAATGGAGTCAGTCACTGCTGGACCCACTGGCGGTGGGCTGGGACTGGATCGGCATGAACCTGCTTGATGGCGGCGCACTGACGGCGTTTCAGCTGCGCGACAAATCCGGCAAGGCGATCTGGGATGGTGGCTCGTTTCGATCCCGCGCCATGGGCGCCAAGGCGCAAGTCTTTGCTCGCGGCGAAGTTCAGTTTGTTGCCGTTCGTCAGTGGACCAGCCCCTTGACCAAGGCGAACTATCCGGTCGAGTGGGCCGTGCAGACGCCGCTGGGACGCTACAGAATCAAGGCCGTTGTTGACGACCAGGAACTCGACAGCCGCGCCTCCACTGGTGCGGTCTACTGGGAGGGTTTGAGCGAGCTGTTTGACAGCTCAGACCGTCTGGTCGGACGTGGTTATCTGGAGATGACGGGCTACGCTGGTGCGTTGCGCTTCTAATGCGCCCCACCTGCCGCATCGGCACCACCTGCGCCGGCACGCTTGGGACGTGACAGCCAGACCACCGGGATCAACAGCAGATAGATCAGCGCCGAGGCGTAGAACACGTCGTTGACCCCCAGCATATAGGCCTGCTGATCTACCAGCCGGTTCACCTGGGCCAGTGCCTGCTCGGGCGTAAAGCCCGCGCCTGCCATGCCGGAGAGCACCTGATTGGCAGTCTGGTTGCCCGCGCTGACGGACTCGGCCAGTTGCGCGTGGTGCATGGCGGCGCGGTCCTGCCAGATCGTGGTGGCAATCGAAGTGCCGAAGGAGCCGGCCACGATGCGCACAAAGCTCGACAGTCCGGAAGCCGCAGGGATCTTGTGCGGCGCGATACCCGAGAGCAGAATCACCGACAGCGGAATGAAGAAAAGCGACATGCCAATACCCTGGATCAGGGTCGGAATCAGGATCGTGTTGAAGTCGGCCTGGGTGTTGAAGTTGGAACGCATCCACAACACGATGGCAAACACGATAAAGGCAATGCTGGCCAGTTTTCGGGGGTCCACGCGGCTGATGTTCTTGCCCACAATGGGCGACAGGATGATGGCGAACAGGCCGACCGGAGCCAGCAGCATGCCGGCGTCGATCGAGGGATAGCCCATGAACTGCTGCAGCCACAACGGCAGCAAAACCACATTGCCAAAGAACAGGCCGTAACCGACCGAGATCGCCAGCGTGCCAGACCAGAAGTTGCGCCGCGTGAACAGGCGCAAGTCGACCACCGGATGTTCTTCGGTCAGTTCCCAGACCATGAAGAAGCAGAAGCCGACCAGCGCCACCACGCCCAGCGTCACCACTTCGGGTGAATGAAACCAGTCGAGTTCCTTGCCCTTGTCGAGCATGATCTGCAAGGCGCCGACCCACAGCACCAGCAAGCCCAGGCCGACACTGTCGATGGGCAGTTTGTGCGTCACGCTCTCGCGCTTGTGGTAAATCGTCCAGACCATGAAGGCTGACAGCAAGCCAATCGGGATGTTGATATAGAAAATCCAGGACCAGCTGACGCTGTCGGTAATCCAGCCGCCCAGCAGCGGACCCATCACGGGCGCCACCAGGGTCGTGATGGCCCACAAGCCCATCGCCAGCCC
>CAITZZ010000137.1 GCA_903897005.1 uncultured beta proteobacterium
CCCTTTGCAGGGTCACCACGCGCTGCCCGGCGATCAGTCGCGCGGTGAGTACATTCGACTTCAGGGGTTTCGACAAAAAATCGTCGGCCCCCGCGGCAAAGGCTTCGACCAGGCGTGCTTCCTGATCCAGACCGGTCAGCAACAGGATATAGATGGCGCGCCCGCTCTCCGTCTGGCGCAGGGCGCGGATCAGTTCGATGCCATCCATCTCCGGCATCATCCAATCAACAATCATCATGTCGGGCAGTTCGGTGCGCGCCAGTTCCAGCCCCTGGCGGCCGCTCGCTGCTTCGCTGCAGGTATAGCCGGCCTTGGTCAGCAGGCTCTTGAGGATCAGGCGGATGCTGCGGTCGTCATCCACCACCAGCACGCGAAAGCCGTCCGCCGCCATGACTTTGGACAGCCCGTCAGCATGTTCCAGGGACGGCGCCTGCGGTGCATTCATCAACTCGGCAAACGGCGGCAAGGTTTCTGACGGCACCTCCAGCAACTGGCACCAGTCTGTCCAGTCGCGGACGATGCCGTCGCAAAGCTGCATGAGTTCCTCAGCCCCGATGGAAAGCTTGCCGCCAAGCAGGAACAGGTCGGCCATCATGGCGCGCCGCCGGGGCTTGGCCGCCATGCAGACATCGGCGATTTGCGAGGCGAGCACGAGCGTGAACAGCAGGCGCTCGGCGCGTGATCCGGCGGCAAAGCCGGCGACATCCGGCTGCTCATGAAAAACCACCGGCTCGGTCAGACTGGCCGGGAAGCCCCACTCCGCCATCAGTGCGACGGTCAGATCGGCATGGTCGAACTCGAACGCCTGCCGTTCCCGCACCAGGCACTCGGTGTCGGAGAACGGCGCATGCGCCAGCAGCTGCGCATACTCTTCCGGAAAAACACTCGCCAGACCCAGTTCGCCAATATGGGAAAGCAAACCGAGGGTGAAGGCTTCATCGCTTTGCATAAGATGCGAGGAAGCCGCCAGAGCCTGCATGGCGACGGCTCGGGCGAGATTGCGCGACCAGAAGGCGGAGTAATTGAATCCACGGCAGCGCAGAGCCTGCTTGTCGGTCATCAATGAAAAACCCAGCGCCAGGCCGCGCACGGACGTCAGGCCGAGGATGCTGATCGCATCCTTGATCGCCAGTACCGGTCTTACGCCCGGGCCGTGGCAGGCATTGGCCAGTTTGAGCAGGCGCGCGACCAGCGCCGGGTCGGCCTGGATGGCGTGTGCCAGTTGGGCGGATGACACATTGTCCTGCCGCGTCAATTTCACCACGGCCAGCGCCGGGCCTTTGGGCGAAGGCAGATGTCCGGAGGCTTTGAGCGTCTCGAAACGGGCTTGCAGTTTGGGATTCACGATGTGGCCTTCACGGGAAATTCAATCAGCGGCCTGACTCGGCTATCGGCTGGAGTGTTTTGTTGTTTTCCGTGGCCCCCAGGATGCCCTCCAGCTTCTGGCTGAGCACCCCGAACGTCGCCTGCGTTTCACCGGAAATGTCGTAAAGGTCTTTCAGGTTGTTGGTCCGGTCCCTGACCATCTCGAGGATTTCTTCCTCCTGTTGCCCGGACATGCCCAGATGAGCAAACGAGGCGAGCAGTTCGTCAAGAATCTTGGCTCGGTAGATGGAACCCTTGTATCGGGCCGCGTCGTTTTGCTGCTTGTACGACTGCATGGTCTGGCCGACGGCCTCCAGCAAGCCGTGAATCTCGTTGCGCAGGGTCGCGTTGTCCTCGAAGGACTGCAGCGCCATCAGTTTCGCCTCAGCACTCTCGGCTGCGATGGCGAGATGATCCCTGATCCGGCCGCACAGGTCGGCATCCGCCACCGGCATGTTGGTGACCAGGATGGTGATGTGCTCGAAGTTGTAGGCGCAGCG
>CAITZZ010000138.1 GCA_903897005.1 uncultured beta proteobacterium
GCCTCAAGTTGCCAATGATCAAGTAAGGCGCAGGCCATGCTGCAGCGCTTTGCCATTGCCGACCTGCCCCTGACAGCGTGGAAAAACGGTGGGGGCAGCACGCGCGAAATCGTTTGCAGCCCGCAGCGCTCGGGTCTGGACAGCTTTGACTGGCGCATCAGCATTGCCACCATTGCGCAGTCGGGGTCGTTTTCGGTCTTTGCGGGTGTTGACCGCAACATCATGCTGCTGCAGGGTGATGGCGTGCGCTTGCACGGTGCCAGCGGCATCGATCGCCGACTCGACACAGCGGCTCTGCCTTTTGCTTTCCCGGGAGACGTCGCGCTGGAGTGCACGCTGCTGGGCCCTGCATCCACCGACTTCAACGTCATGACACGACGTGGCCGGGCGCAGGCCAAGGTGCAGGTCCACCAGCAGCGCGCCAGGCTGACACGCACAGCCAGTGGCTTGCTGCTGGCCCTGCAGGGTGGCTGGAGCCTTTCAGATGGCAGCGCAGCCACGGACATCGCCGAGGGACAAGGCGTCTGGTGGGACGGCTCACCATTTGCCTGGGCGATCGTTCCCCACCGGGCACCGGCCCGGCTGGTTTCGGTCGAAATTACACGACCACGGGAGTGAATGCATGCAAACACCGAGCACTTCCATCGCCGGTCCGACGGACGCCGATGGTCTATGGCTGAACATGCGCCTGATGCCGGGTGCGCTGGTCGATGGCGGATCGATCACCTCCGAGGTGAACATGGTCGTGCAGCGCGGCGCGATTGCCTGGTTGGGCGCCAGCCACGAGCTGCCGCAGTCCTGCGCCGACCTGCCACTCCATGACGGTGGCGGCGCCTTGCTCGGGGCCGGACTGGTGGACTGCCACACCCATCTGGTCTATGGTGGCCAGCGTGCCAACGAATTTGCCATGCGTCTGGCGGGCGCCAGCTATGAAGAAGTGGCCAGGGCAGGCGGTGGCATCGTGTCGTCGGTGCGTGCCACGCGCGAGGCAGACGAGCAAACCCTGTTTGAGCTGGCGGCAAAACGGCTGGAGGCCCTGTTGGCAGAAGGCGTCTGTGCCATCGAGATCAAGTCCGGCTACGGACTGTCGCTGGAACACGAGCGCAAGCAGTTGCGGGTCGCGCGCCAGCTCGGCAAGGCCTATGGGGTCACCGTTCGCACCACCTTCCTCGGTGCACACGCGCTGCCACTGGAGTACGCAGGACGCAGCCAGGACTATATCGACCTGGTGTGCAATGAAATGCTGCCCGCGCTCCACTCTGAAGGGCTGGTCGATGCGGTCGATGTGTTTTGCGAGCGCATCGGGTTTTCGCTGCCCGAGACGGGGCAGGTGTTCCAGGCCGCGCAGGCACTGGGACTGCGCGTCAAACTGCACGCCGAGCAGCTCTCTGACATGGGTGGCTCGGCCCTGGCGGCACGCTTTGGCGCATTGTCCTGCGATCACCTTGAACACCTGGGCAGCCCGGGCATCGCCGCCATGAAAGCGGCAGGCACGGTGGCGGTGCTGCTGCCGGGTGCCTATTACGCATTGCGCGACACCCATGTCCCGCCGATTCAGGCGCTGCGCGAGGCCGGCATACCGATGGCGGTGAGCACGGACCACAACCCCGGAACCTCGCCAACCCTGAGCCTGCTGCTCATGGCCAACATGGCCTGCACCCTGTTTGGAC
>CAITZZ010000139.1 GCA_903897005.1 uncultured beta proteobacterium
CGTTTTTCATCGGGCATCGGTGAACCAGCACCGCACAGGCCGACATGCAGCCCGTCCGGTAGCTCGCTCAGTACGTCAGCAGCCAGATGGCTCAGCGCCACTCTCTTTGCCACCGCCACGCTCAGCGGCGCGCGCAGGGCATAGAGCGCCAGAGCGATCAGGACCAACAGCAGAAATATCCAGAGCAGGCGACTTCGTTTTTTCATCTTGATTCCTTGTTATTGCACAAAAGTACCATCTCTGTGCCAGTGACTGTTGACCGGGTGCGTGCCAATTGGCACCGCAATGACGTGCGCCACAGGCCCGGGGCTGCTTCGCAGCAGGCCCACAGCCAGGTCGCCAAGCGCAGGGCTGCTGGCGTGCAGCCAGTCGTCCACGTGGCTACGCGCCGCGCTGTCCAGAGCCAGGTAAGGCTTGCGCAACTGCTGCAGACACCAGACCCGGTAGCGATTGACGGGGGTGTTGAACGCCACGCCCTTGCAAGGCCAGGACACCCGGTGCTCGTGCGCCTCCAGCGCGCGCTCGTTGGCATCGAGGTAAGGCAGATAGTCCTCGCACACCAGGCACAGCATCCGGTCCAGCCCCTGTGGCAAAGTCGAAGGCAGGCTCTGCCGCTCGAACTGTTCCGGCGTCAGCTCCCACATTCGAGCCACCCACTGCCGCACTCCTGGTGCGCGCTGCTGCATGATGCGCGCGGGCGTCGGATCGCTGGCAAAGTGGCGGAACATGGATCCAAACATTCCGAAGTCGGCCTGCGTTGGCCGCTCGCCCAGCAAATAGGGCCGCGTTGACAAACAGCTCTGCATGGCATCCAGCACGTCGAGGTATACCTGCTCGACGGCGACTGCGGTTTGCCGGTTCACACCATCGCGCTTGACAAAAAGCCGACGCTGGCGCGAGCCAATCAACCAGCGCCTCAGCAACAGGGGCAGAGGCACATCGCGCATCATGCTGCGTGCCAGCTTGTCGCTGAGCAGGCGCGCATCGGGCACAAAGGACCAGCGGTAGTGCATGGCCGGACGCCACAGCCACTCATCGCCAAAATCTTCGAGCAAGTGCGCGATGAAGCACAGCGCAGGATCCTCGGGGTAGATGGCGGGGCCTGCGGCCTGCGTTTCGAAATGCTCGATGATGCGCGTGCTGTCGGTCAGCCACTGACCGTCTGGAAATTCGAGCTGCGGCATCTGGGCCACGCCCGTGATCCGGGCGCAGCGCCGGAAACTGCGCGTATCCATGGGCACCAGTTCGTAGGGCAGACCCTTGGCACGCAGGTAGGCTTCCAGCTTGCCGGTGAAATAGGACAGATCGAGGCCGTGCACGCGCAGCATGCTCACTCCACAAAGACCCGCGTCAGCCGGTCCATGGAGGACCAGTAGAAATCGCGCCCCCAACCGGCGCTGGGAAACACCACGCCCTGATTGAGACCACCGCAGCGCACGCGTGCTAGCTCGACGCCGGTCTCGATCGCCAGCACCACCACCTCCTCAGCGCCACGGCGGTAATCGTTGATGACCAGCTCACCGCTCTGCGGATAAAGAAGCATGTGGCTGGCGCAGCCAAAAGCGCTCTTGTGCCACAGCGGCGTCAAGGCCCTTGCAGAAGCGTCAAAACGCCAGGCCTGCAGATGGCGGTTCGCCGAGTCGTAGCCGATCACGATGTGCCGCTGCAGATCGATCAGCGGCGGATTGGTGATGCTGCCGCCAGCCAGGCCGCAAACCGGCAGCACCTGATGGTCGCTGGCGTCCAGCATCGAGACGCGGATCAGCCGGTTCGGCGTTGGCTGGACGCCATTGCCTATCATCCGGATGAA
>CAITZZ010000140.1 GCA_903897005.1 uncultured beta proteobacterium
CTTCACAATGTTGGTAACTGCGAACAGCGACTGACTGGCCCGCCAATCAAGCAATTGAACGTCTGGTAAGCAGCCATTCGTCTATGCCCGGTTACGCTGCACTGAAGCCGACTGTGCTCACGTTCTGCTTTTTTGCACCGGATGACCGCTCTGGAGAATTCGGTGGGGTCAACGGCCGCTTTGGAGCACCGGACCCCAATACCGGCTACTGGTCGATTTGAGGCGCTCACTTTGATCGACGGGACACCACATAACCGACCTTGACGCAGCTGAGCGAACGACCGGTTTGGCGCAGGTTGATTGAAAATATTGGATCTGCTATCGCGGCGCCCCCGCCGGTAACCACGCCAAACCCAATGTCGAATCCGCCTGCAACGCTAGCGCCCTACTGCCCTAAAGTGTGTTCGCAATGTTCCCAGGGCTGCACATTGCACCCACAGTGAGGCGCCACGACAGTTGGTCCAGTGATGACGCCCGCAGATAGTGTTGCCGGAACCTTTCCGGTTTTCGCTGATTGAGGTGTGGCACCACTGCTGGACCCTTCAATTGCAGCCTTCAGGTCCGGAATCCATGGCGTGAACGGAGTGAAGTCTGCTACATCCTTGACGTACCAAATCTTCTTCGCGGGATCCCAGCGGGCACCAAGTGCTTTGGCGGCGTCCTTCTCGGCGTACGGGACTTTCAAATCTATTCTCATGGGTGAATTATCCGTGTCGGTCGGACATGGCGATCGCTGGCGAACTGTTGGCGACCATCGGCACAGGCAACGATCCCGGAATCTGCCAAAGGTGGCCCAAGGAAATTGTAGAAAGCCGACCCAGAAAGTAGAAACGCCCCAGGACCCGAATCGGGCGCTGGGGCGCATAAACACTGGTGGCCTGGGGCGGAATCGAACCACCGACACAAGGATTTTCAGTCCTCTGCTCTACCGACTGAGCTACCGGGCCAGAGCGGGTGAGTATAGCAGCATCTCCCTCGCGTCGAAGGCGCCGAATCAGGCCCCGTGACGCTTGCCACGCGTCAAGTCAACGCCAAGTTGTTTGAGCTTGCGATAGAGATGGGTGCGCTCCAAACCTGTCTTTTCCGCAACCCGGGTCATGGAACCATTTTCCTTGGCCAGGTGGTACTCAAAGTAGGCCTTCTCAAATTCATCGCGTGCTTCGCGCAGAGGTTTGTCAAGCATGAAGCTTTGCTGCGACTGTGGCCCCACCTCAGCCGCCACCAGAGCGGCTTGCCCGCCGGCAGAAACATCCAGAATCGGTGACACGGACGGAGCCACGAGGGGTGCCAGCGACTTGCGCGCCGTGCCGCGCGCCAGCGCCTGTTCAACGGCCTTCAGCAATTTTTGCAGCGTGATCGGCTTTTCGAGGAAGGCCAGGGCGCCGATTCTCGTCGCTTCCACAGCGGTATCAATGGTGGCGTGTCCGCTCATCATGATGACTGGCATGGTCAGCGCGCCAGTAGCAGACCACTCCTTGAGCAGTGTCACGCCGTCGGTATCGGGCATCCAGATGTCGAGCAATACCAGATCCGGTCGGTCACGCAGTCGGGCAGCGCGCGCTTGGGCGGCGTTTTCGGCCACCTCAACGTTATGCCCTTCATCGTTCAATATTTCCCACAACAGATCGCGGATGCCGAGTTCGTCGTCAACCACCAGTATGTTTGCCATGATGTAGCGTGTTCCTTGGGTCTACCTGCGCCGCTGGGCTAGCCTGGCGCAACGTTTTCAGTACTGAATGATAACGACACTTGGGCACCGATCACCTGACCGTCCAGCAGTCGGTTGGTGACGTCAACACGGGTGCCGTGTTCGTCCGCGATTTTTTTCACCACCGCCAGGCCCAGACCGGTGCCCTTGGCCTTGGTCGTCACATAGGGCTCGAAGGCGCGCTTCAGGATACGCTCCGGAAAACCGGTGCCACTATCAAGCACACTGAGCCGGACCCGGTTGCTGGTTTCAACCCACTGGGTCCTGACCGTGACACTTTGCAGTTCACCGGCCTTGCCTGCAGATTCGGTTGCGTCCTGTGCGTTTTGCAGCAGGTTGTGCAAAACCTGGCGCAGTTGCTGTGCGTCACCCATCACGCGCTGACAGCGTGGGTCGAGTTCCATGCGCACCGGCACTTGCGAGGTTTCGCTGGCATAAAGTTGCAGCACCTCCGACACCAGCAGATTCAGGTCGATGGGTCGCAGTTCGGCTGCCGGCAGTCGTGCGTAGTCCCGAAACTCGTTCACGAGCCGCTTCATGGCATCCACCTGATCCACGATGGTCTTCACGGATTTGGCAAGCAGCAGCTGCTCCGGCGGCGCAACCTTGTCCGAGAGTTTCATCAACAAGCGTTCTGCCGACAACTGAATCGGCGTGAGCGGATTCTTGATCTCGTGTGCCAGACGGCGTGCCACTTCGCCCCAGGCCTGGACCCGTTGTGCGGAAACGATCTCCGAAATATCGTCAAAGACCAGCAGCCTGGAAGTCCCTGGCAACTGCGCACCCCGCGCCACCAGTACCAGCGCATCCTCCGCCTGGCGGCCAACCAGTCTGGCACTGGCATTGCCCAGTTCAAACGACTGCTGCCAATGGTCGAGTCCATGTTCGGTACGCACACCGAGGAACGAATCAAACTGGATCTGCACATCTTCGCCAAATTTCTGCAAGCCATCGATGTCCGCCAGACGCTGCCCCTCCAGCGCCGCCAGCGGGACGCGAAGAATGCGCTGGGCACCCAGATTGGATGACAGGATGAAGCCCTGTGCATCAAGCACCATGACGCCGGCCGTCAGATTGTCCAGAATCGTCTGCAGGTTGGCACGCGCTGCATTGACTTCTTCCATGCTTAGCTGGACTGCATGCCGGGCATCGGCCAGCTGCTGCGTCATATCGGCAAAGGAACGCGTCAGACCATCGAGTTCGTCGCGCCCTTGCAACGAGGCCTTCGGCGTCAGATCGCCAGCTGTGACCTGCCTGACGCCATCGGCCAGCAAGAGCAGTGGCCGCGCAATCTGGTTGCCAAGCAGCACGGCCAGCAGCACCGCACCAAAAACCGCGAGAAACAGGCTCAGCGTCAGGGTGCCGATGTACATCCGGCGCAGCCCGTCACGTGCCAGTGCACGTTCCTGGTACTCCCGATTGGCCTCCGTCACCGCCAAGGCGTTGGCGACCAGTGTCGACGGCAGTGCCTGTGTCACCATCAGAAATCGGGGCTCACCCAGCTGCCCCAGGTTGTTGCTTGAAACCATCACCAGCGCCTTGATGCGGGCATTGTTGGCAACCCCCGGTACAGCATCATCAAGCCCCTCGATCCAGGTTACAGAGCGCTGCGATCGCGCGTTGCGAAACTGCTGCGGGCTGGGTCGTGCGGCATTGAGTTGATAGCGAACATTGCCGGCAGCGGCAATCAATTGCCCCGCTGCGCTCCACAAGGTCAGATCGGTTGCGCCCAGTTGCTCGCGCGCGCGCTCCAGCGCCAGCACGGCACTGACATCGGGCAAGTCTGCCATCTGCAGCGCTGAAGCGCGGCCCTTGTTGGCCAGTTCGGTGGACAGCATCTCCAGCGTGACACGGCCAAGATTGAGACCGGCATCAAGCGCACCTTCCACCTTGACATCGAACCAGCTTTCGATCGAGCGCGATACGAACTGGTAGGAAACCACATAGATCAACACGCCCGGTGCAAACCCGGCCAGCGCAAAGATCGCGGCCAGCTTGACCAGCAGACGACTGCCGAACTTGCCCTGGCGCAAGCGCTGGATGAGGCGAAAGGCAATCCAGAAGATAACCGCCAGCAGCAGCGCCGCGACCACCACGTTGATTGCGAAAAGCCGCGTGTAATTGCGCTCGTACATTTCGCGATTGGTGGTTGCCTGCGTCAGCAGGAACAGCAACACCAGGCCGACCGCAACCATCACCGCCAGGCCGAGCCCGACGGTCCAGCGCAAGGCCCGTGAACTGCTCATGGAAAAGCGCCCGCGCGCCCGGATCGCCGTGCCGCTCATTTCAGGCTGTCCAGTGTCAAAGCCTGACTCGACGAAGCGGCGATGTTCCAGTCGGTCTGGCCCAGCGTGCCGATCTGAAACGGACGCGGCAATTGCGACATGTCGAGACGAAAACGGAATTCCACGTAATGACGCTGTTCCAGGTCCTGGTCCGAGATGTCGCCAATCTTCCAGCGTGACAATCGTTGCAAGGCGGCCAGGGCATCGGACAAGGAGTCAAAACTCTGATTCAAGGCCAGCGCCAGGCCGGCCTGCGTGATCAGGCCGGAGGCAACATTCAGGCGCCAGCGCCGGGTCAGTGGCTGGTAGGCAAGCCGCATGTGGCGCTCGGCGCTGAGCACCCGCTTGTTGGTCCAGTACCAGCGCTCCCGGAAGGTGTCGACCTCGGCCACGAAGACCATGGGAACGCCTTTGAACAGCGCGTCCTGCACGGCGGCCGACAACTCGAACTTGACGTTGGCGCTGAGCAGGATGGCTTCTCCTTCGCGCTCAAGGCGAAAGGCCGAGACCTCGGTGACCGGCGCCTCAGCACGGGCGGCGCTGCCGTAGCTCCACGCCAGGCAGGCACAGACCAGCAGCCCGATCAGGTCAAGGCGCGCGCTTTTCAAGCAATGCGTAATAAAAGCCGTCATGGTCACCCCCCGGATTGTCCGGGACGGATTCCCCATTTGCCCTGTCCCGAGGCATTAAATGCCCCGGTGAAGCCAGCAAGGTGGCTTGGGTGTTGTGTGCAAGAAACGTTTGTATCTGATCTTCGCCTTCGGAGCGGAAGACCGAACAGGTACAGTAAAGCAGTCGCCCTTGCGGCTTGAGCAGGGGCCACAGGGCTTTGAGCAACCTGGCCTGAATCAGGGCAAGTTGTGCAATATCGGACTCGCGGCGCAGCCAGCGTACGTCCGGATGGCGGCGCACAATGCCCGACGCAGAGCAAGGTGCATCGAGCAAAATGGCGTCGAACAGAGTGCCGTCCCACCAGGCCGGCGGGTCCGCAGCATCGCCCGTCAGAACCTTGGCTTGCAAACCCAGGCGCTGCAGGGTTTCCTGGATTCTCTGGCAGCGCAGCGGGTCTACGTCAAGCGCTGTCAAGTCGCAATCGGCGATCTCCAGCAAATGGGCGGTCTTGCCGCCGGGGGCGGCGCAGGCGTCCAGCACATGAAGCGGCTCCTGCGAGTGCAAACCCGAGAGCAGCAGCGGCGCGGCCAGTTGGGCTGCGGCGTCCTGAACCGATACCACGCCGTCAGTAAAACCAGGCAATTGCTGCACCGCTCTGGCACGCTCCAGCGTCACACCGCAGGGGCCGCAGGCCACAGCGCTGACACCCGCTGCTGTCAGCGTCTGCAGATAGCGCAGTGGTGCAGAGCGTCGGGCGTTGACGCGCAAACTCATGGGTGCCTGGCGGTTATTGGTCAGAAGGATTTCCTGCCACTGCATCGGCCATTCCTTGCGCAGGCGATCAATCCACCACCGGGGGTGATTCCAGCGCGCCACCGGATCAGCGTCAGTTGCCGCGACCAGTGCTTCGCGCTCACGCAGGAATCTGCGCAGGCAGGCATTGAGGAAGCTGGATTGGGAATTTGTGGCGCGATCTTTCTTGCTCGCCTCGACGGTCTGATTGACCAGGGTGAATGCATCATAGGGTGCATCGACTTCACTCCAGACCAGCGCCAATGCAGTGCACAGCAGGGCATCAACCGCTGGAGGTGGTGCGCGTTTGGCCAGTAGCTGGCGCAGCGCCTGGGCCCTACCCAAGGAGCGCAGGACGTGAAACACGAGCGCCTGGACGCCGGGCCGCAGCTCGGCGCTGACCTCGACCAGCGCCGCTGTGCCGGATGCGCCGGAGCGCACCGCCATCAGGACGGCCGCTACCGACTGCAACTGCCGCCACAGGGGAATCGGTTGAACTTGAACGCCGCTCATCAGGCTTACATCGGCTGGGCCGGTCTGAAGCCAAACAGGCGTGCCAGCAGGACGGCCGGAAACTGGGTCACGCCGGCGTTGTACCGGGCCACCGCCTTGTTGAAGTCCGCACGCGCCATTTCAGTCTGCGCCACAAGCTGCTCCCACTGCAACGGTAGGTCTTCTGATGGCTCAGGGGCGCTGCCCCGTGGTCCGTGTTGTCGCTGGCGTGACCAACACAGGCACATGGTCTCGTAGGTCATGGTCAGAGCGCTGATGGTGGCGCCATGGAGAGGCTGGGATCGACACATTTTGAGAGCAACCCGAAACTGGTCTGCCGCGGCCACAAGCGCCGCAGAATCTGTGACTTCAGGACCGGCCATTGACACGAATTGATTAAGCAAGCCCTCCAGCACCGCAAACACAGCAATACCCTGCGAACGCAGACGTACCAGGCGGTTGTAGGCGCCGACAGCCCAAAACAACAACACGGCGACACCAAACCACAAGAAGACGGAAGAACTCATGGTCTTCAAACTGAACGCAAAACGCCTCAAACCAGGGTTAACGGGCTTGAGGCGTCAGGTTTTCAGGTGGGCGGACTCCTTACTCGGACACCGCTCCTTCGTCGGACTGCGCGCCTTCGCCCACGCCCGCCAACTCGGCAGCTTCGGCATCAGCAATAGCACGGCGCTCGGCGTCGTCCATGTTCTCGCGGACCTTGCGGGCTTCGTGATAGGCCAGACCGGTACCAGCCGGAATCAGTCGTCCCACGATCACGTTTTCTTTCAAACCACGCAGTTCATCGCGCTTGCCCATGATGGCTGCTTCTGTCAGAACGCGCGTGGTTTCCTGGAAGGACGCGGCGCTGATGAAACTGTCAGTCGACAGGGAAGCCTTGGTAATGCCCAGCAACAGGTTGGTAAAGGTGGCTGGCACCTTGCCCTCGCCGCGCAGGGCATCGTTCGTATTGAGCATCTCTGAACGCTCAACCTGCTCACCATTGATGTAGCTGGAATCGCCCGCATTCTCGACCACCACGCGGCGCAGCATCTGGCGAACAATCACCTCGATGTGCTTGTCGTTGATCTTCACGCCTTGCAAGCGGTACACGTCCTGCACCTCGTCAACGATGTAACGCGCCAGTTCTTCAGAGCCGAGCAGGCGCAGGATGTCCTGCGGATCGGCCGGACCGTCAACCACGCTCTCACCCTTGTTCACCACCTGGCCTTCGTGCACGATGATGCTCTTCTCCTTGGGCACCAGTTCTTCCCACACAGCACCATCCGGGTCGGTGATCTGCAAGCGAATCTTGCCCTTGGTTTCCTTGCCGAAGGAGACGGTACCGGTCATCTCAGCCAGCACACCCTTGTCCTTGGGTGAACGTGCCTCGAACAGTTCGGCCACGCGGGGCAGACCGCCGGTAATGTCGCGCGTCTTCTGACCTTCGATCGGAATACGGGCCAACACTTCGCCCGGACCCACGTCCTGACCGTCACGCACCTGCACCAACGCGCCAACCGGGAAGCCGATGGTCACCGAGTGATCGGTTCCAGGGATCTTGACTTCATTGCCAGTCGCGTCAATCAGCTTGACTTGCGGACGCACCACCTTGGCGGCACCACGCCGCTTGGGATCGATCACGACCATGGTCGACAGGCCGGTCACTTCATCGACCTGTCGCGCCACCGTCAGGCCTTCTTCCACATTTTCAAAATGGGCCTTGCCGGCAAACTCGGTGATGATGGGGCGCGTCAGCGGATCCCAGTTGGCAAGAATGGCGCCAGCCTTGATGCTCTGGTCCGCCTTCACCGCCAGCACGGCGCCGTAGGGCACCTTGTGGCGTTCACGCTCACGGCCATGTTCGTCGTGAATGATGATTTCGCCGGAACGGGAAATCACCACCAGTTCCTTCTTGCCGTTCGTCACATAACGCATGGTGGCGTTAAAGCCGATGTTGCCGTTGGACTTGGCCTCCACGCTCGACGCAATCGCAGCACGTGAGGCGGCACCCCCGATGTGGAAGGTACGCATGGTCAGCTGGGTACCGGGCTCACCAATGGATTGCGCGGCAATCACGCCGACAGCTTCACCACCGTTGACCAGGCCACCACGGCCCAGATCGCGGCCATAGCACTTGGCACAGATGCCAAAGCGCGTTTCGCAGGTCAGTGCGGTACGCACCTTGACTTCGTCCACGCCGGCAGCTTCAAGTTCTTCGATCAGATCTTCGTCCAGCAGGTCACCGGCCTTGGCCAGCACGGAACGGTTTTCCGGATGGGTCACATCGTCAGCCGCGGTGCGGCCCAGGATGCGATCACGCAGGGACTCGATCACTTCGCCGCCTTCGACGATGGCGCGCATCAGGTAGCCGCCGTGGGTGCCACAGTCATGCTCGGTCACCACCAGATCCTGTGTCACGTCAACCAGACGCCGCGTCAGGTAACCGGAGTTGGCTGTCTTCAGCGCCGTATCCGCCAGACCCTTGCGAGCGCCGTGGGTGGAGATGAAGTACTCCAGCACATTGAGGCCTTCGCGGAAGTTCGCCGTGATCGGTGTCTCGATGATGGAGCCATCGGGCTTGGCCATCAGGCCGCGCATGCCGGCCACCTGACGGATCTGGGCCGCTGAGCCGCGGGCACCGGAGTCAGCCATCATGTAGATGGAGTTGAAGGACTCCTGCGTTACCTGCTTGCCGTGGCGGTCGGTGACGGTTTCCTTGGACAACTGGGCCATCATGACCTTGGAGACTTCGTCGCCGGCCTTGCCCCAGATATCGACCACCTTGTTGTAGCGCTCGCCCGAGGTCACCAGGCCGGAAGTGTATTGCTGTGCAATCTCCTTGACCTCTTTTTCAGCGCGCTCGATGATGCCCTGCTTTTCAACCGGGACCAGCATGTCGTCAATACAGATCGAGATGCCGGCCTTGGTTGCCAGGCGGAAACCGTTTTGCAGCAGCTTGTCGGCAAACACCACGGTCTCTTTCAGGCCGCACTTGCGGAACGAGACGTTGATGAGCTTGGAAATTTCCTTCTTCTTGAGTGCCTTGTTCAGGTTCGAGAACGGCAAGCCCTTGGGCAGGATTTCCGACAGCAGGGCACGGCCAGCGGTGGTTTCCCACAGCTTGGTCGAAGGCAGCAGTTCACCGGTCTGCTTGTCCTTGGTGTACTCGGTCAGGCGCACATTGATGCGCGCCGTCAGTTCGACTTCACCCGCATCAAAAGCACGCTGCACCTCGCCGATATCGGCGAAGATCAGGCCCTCGCCCTTGGCGTTGATGCGTTCGCGGGTCGTGTAGTACAGGCCCAGCACCACGTCCTGTGACGGCACGATCGACGGCTCGCCATTGGACGGGAACAGCACGTTGTTGGAGGCCAGCATCAAGGTGCGGCATTCCATTTGCGCTTCCACCGACAGGGGTACGTGAACCGCCATCTGGTCACCGTCAAAGTCGGCATTGAAAGCAGCACAGACCAGCGGGTGCAGCTGAATCGCCTTGCCTTCGATCAGGATAGGCTCAAACGCCTGGATGCCCAGCCGGTGCAGGGTTGGCGCGCGGTTGAGCATCACGGGGTGCTCTTTGATCACCTCTTCGAGCAAGTCCCAGACCACCGGCGTGCCGGATTCGACTTCCTTCTTCGCCGCCTTGATGGTGGTGGCAATGCCCATCGCTTCGAGGCGGGCAAAGATGAAGGGCTTGAACAGCTCGAGCGCCATCAGCTTGGGCAGGCCGCACTGATGGAGTTTGAGTGTCGGCCCGACCACGATCACCGAGCGACCCGAATAATCGACCCGCTTGCCCAGCAGGTTCTGGCGGAAACGACCGCTCTTGCCTTTGATCATGTCGGCCAGTGACTTCAGGGCGCGCTTGTTGGCGCCGGTCATGGCCTTGCCGCGACGACCGTTGTCCAGCAGCGAGTCGACCGCTTCCTGCAACATACGCTTTTCATTGCGGGCAATGATTTCGGGCGCCTTGAGTTCGAGCAGACGACGCAAACGGCTGTTGCGGTTGATGACGCGGCGATACAGGTCGTTCAGGTCGGAGGTGGCAAAACGGCCACCGTCCAGCGGCACCAGCGGACGCAGGTCCGGTGGCAACACTGGCAGCACTTCGAGCACCATCCACTCGGGCTTGATACCGGACTTCTTGAACGCTTCAAGCAGCTTGAGGCGTTTCGTGTTCTTCTTGATCTTGAGCTCAGAGCCGGTCGGGTCATTGCGCAGTTTTTCGATGGAACCTTCAATGTCAATGCTTTGCAGCAATTCCTTGATGCCTTCGGCGCCCATCTTGGCCTGGAATTCGTCGCCGTATTCCTTGAACTTGGCGTCAAAGTCGTCTTCCGACATGATGCTGAATTTCTTCAGCGGCGTCATGCCGGGATCGGTCACCACATAGGCTTCAAAGTACAGCACGCGTTCGATGTCACGCAGTGTCATGTCGAGCACCAAGCCCAGACGCGATGGCAGTGACTTCAGGAACCAGATGTGCGCACAGGGTGCTGCCAGGTCGATGTGACCCATGCGTTCGCGACGCACTTTGGTCTGCGTCACTTCAACGCCGCACTTTTCGCAGATGACGCCGCGATGCTTGAGGCGCTTGTATTTACCGCACAGGCATTCATAGTCTTTGATGGGGCCAAAAATCTTGGCGCAGAACAGGCCATCACGCTCGGGCTTGAAGGTACGGTAGTTGATGGTTTCGGGCTTCTTGACTTCGCCGAAAGACCAGGACCGGATCTTCTCGGGTGAGGCCATGCCAATCTTGATGGCACTGAAATGCTCATCCGGAGTGAATTGCTTGAACAGGTCGAGTAATGATTTCATGTCTAATCCTTTGTGCTTAACCGCGCTCAAGTTCGATATCGATGCCCAAGGAACGAATTTCCTTGACCAGCACATTGAACGATTCCGGCATGCCGGCATCAATCGAGTGCTCACCCTTGACAATGCTCTCGTACACCTTGGTACGTCCCTGCACGTCGTCTGACTTGACCGTCAGCATTTCCTGCAGGGTGTAAGCGGCGCCGTAAGCTTCCAGCGCCCAGACTTCCATTTCGCCGAAGCGCTGGCCGCCGAACTGGGCCTTGCCGCCCAGCGGTTGCTGCGTCACCAGGCTGTACGGACCGGTCGAGCGTGCGTGCATCTTGTCGTCGACCAGATGGTGCAGCTTCAGGACGTGCATGTAACCAATCGTCGAAGGACGCTCAAACGCATCACCGCTGCGCCCGTCAAACAGGTTGGCCTGCGTGCGCGCTGCCGTCAGCCCCTTGGCCTTGACGATGTCCTCCGGATAAGCCAGTTTCAGCATCGTGCGGATTTCCTCCTCCGACGCGCCGTCAAACACCGGCGTCGCAAAAGTGGCACCGGCACTCAGGTTGCCTGCCATCTCGAGTACTTCGGCATCGCTGAGCTTGGACAGGTCTTCCTTGCGACCCGAGCCGTTGTACAGCGCCTCGAGGAACTTGCGCAGTTCGGCCAACTTGGCCTCGGCCTGCAGCATGTCCCCAATGCGCTGACCAATGCCCTTGGCAGCCCAACCCAGATGCACCTCGAGCACCTGCCCAACGTTCATCCGTGAGGGCACGCCCAAGGGGTTCAGAACGATATCGCAGGGTGTTCCGTCGGCCATGAAAGGCATGTCCTCGACCGGAACGATCTTGGAGACGACACCCTTGTTGCCATGCCGACCGGCCATCTTGTCACCCGGTTGCAGGCGACGCTTGACAGCCAGATAGACCTTGACCATCTTCAGCACACCGGCAGGCAATTCATCGCCCTGGGTCAACTTCTTGCGCTTCTCTTCAAACGCCAGATCGAAGCTGTGACGGGTTTGCTCGAGCGAATTCTTGATGCTCTCAAGTTGCGAAGCAACCTCATCATCCGCCGGGCGGATGTCGAACCAGTGGAACTTCTCGACCGAGGCCAGGTAGGCCTTGTCGATCTTGCTGCCCTTGGCCAGCTTTTGCGGGCCACCATTGGCCGGCTTGCCGCTGAGCAACTTCTCGATCCGGTCAAATGCATCAGCCTCAACGATGCGCAACTGATCATTCAAATCAAGCCGGAAACGCTTGAGTTCATCATCGATGATCTGCTGTGCGCGACGGTCCCGCACAATGCCTTCGCGGGTAAACACCTGCACATCAATGACGGTGCCTTGCGAACCCTGATCGACGCGCAGCGAGGTGTCCTTGACGTCGCTGGCCTTTTCACCAAAGATGGCGCGCAGCAGTTTTTCTTCCGGCGTCAGCGTGGTCTCGCCCTTGGGCGTGACCTTGCCCACCAGCGTGTCGCCGGGTTGAACTTCAGCGCCGACGTAGATGATGCCGGATTCGTCCAGGCGGTTGAGTTGCTGCTCGCTCAAATTGGGGATGTCACGCGTGATTTCTTCCGAGCCGAGCTTGGTATCACGGGCCATCACGACCAGTTCTTCGATGTGAATCGAGGTGTAGCGGTCTTCGGCGACCACGCGCTCGCTGATCAGAATCGAATCCTCGAAGTTGTAGCCGTTCCAGGGCATGAACGCGACCAGCATGTTCTGGCCCAGCGCGAGTTCACCCAGGTCGGTCGAAGCACCGTCAGCAATCACATCACCCTTGGCCAGCTTGTCGCCCTTCTTGACGATGGGGCGCTGGTGAATGTTGGTGTTCTGGTTGGAACGCTGGTATTTGATGAGGTTATAAATGTCCACGCCCACTTCACCCGCCTGTGCCTCGTCGTCATTGACGCGGATCACGACACGGGTCGCATCCACATAGTCAACCACGCCGCCACGGCTTGCCGTCACAACCGTACCGGAGTCAACCGCCGAGACGCGCTCGATGCCGGTTCCGACAAAGGCCTTTTCCGGCCGCAGGATGGGAACAGCCTGACGCTGCATGTTGGCGCCCATCAAGGCGCGGTTCGCGTCATCGTGCTCAAGGAACGGCACCAGCGATGCGGCCACAGAAACAATCTGCGCCGGTGAGACGTCCATGTACTGCACACGTTCTGCAGCGACCAGAATGGATTCGCCGGCCTCTCGTGCAGAGATCAGTTCGCCGGTGAGTTTGCCGTCCTTGTCCAGCGCGGCGTTGGCCTGCGCGATCACGTACTTGCCTTCTTCGATGGCCGACAGGTAGTCGATCGTCATCGTCACCTTGCTGTCCACGACCTGACGGTAGGGGGTTTCAATGAAACCGTACTCGTTCAGGCGGGCATACAAAGCCAGCGAGTTGATCAGACCGATGTTCGGACCTTCCGGCGTTTCAATCGGGCAGACACGACCGTAGTGGGTAACGTGCACGTCGCGCACCTCAAAGCCAGCTCGCTCGCGCGTCAAACCGCCTGGGCCAAGGGCCGAAACACGGCGCTTGTGGGTGATTTCCGACAGCGGATTGGTCTGGTCCATGAACTGGGACAGCTGCGAGGCACCGAAGAACTCCTTCAGGGCGGCAGAAATCGGCTTGCTGTTGATCAGGTCATGCGGCATGAGCGGCTCTTGCTCGGCCTGGCCGAGTCGCTCTTTCACCGCTTTTTCAATCCGTGCCAGGCCGGTGCGGTACTGGTTTTCGGCCAGTTCGCCAACGCAGCGCACACGACGGTTGCCGAGGTGATCGATGTCATCGACTTCGCCGCGACCGTTGCGCAGATCCACCAGGATCTTGACCACGGCCAGGATGTCCTCATTGGTCAGCACCATCGGACCGGTCGACTCCGGACGGCCCATCTTGGCGTTGAACTTCATGCGCCCGACGCGTGACAGATCGTAGGTGTCGGGGTTGTAGAACAGACGCTGGAACAAGGCCTGCACTGCGTCTTCGGTCGGCGGCTCGCCGGGGCGCATCATGCGGTAGATGGCAACCCGTGCGGCGAACTCGTCGGTCGTCTCGTCGCTGCGCAGGGTTTGCGAGATGTAGGCACCCTGATCGAGCTCATTGGTGTAAATGCAGGGCAGGTCCTGAACACCGGCGCTGCGCAACTTCTTCAGCAGCGCTTCCGACAACTCTTCGTTGGCTTTGACCAGAATCTCGCCGGTCTCGGCATCGACGATGCTGCGTGCCACGACACGACCAATCAGGAAATCTTCCGGCACGCTGATGTGCGTGGTGTGCGACTGTTCGAGTTCACGGGTATGGCGCGCTGTTACGCGCTTGTCCTTGGCCACAATCACCTTGCCGCTCTTGTCGGTGATATCGAAACGGGCGACTTCACCACGCAGGCGCTCAGCCACAAATTCCATCTGGGCACCGCTGTCCATCAAGCGGAAGTTGTCATTGACAAAGAAATTGGCCAGGATCGACTCGTGGTTCAGACCAATCGCCTTGAGCAGAATGGTGACCGGCATCTTGCGGCGACGGTCGACGCGGAAATAGAGGATGTCTTTCGGATCAAATTCGAAATCAAGCCAGGAGCCGCGGTAAGGAATGATGCGTGCCGAGAACAGCAACTTGCCCGAGCTGTGCGTCTTGCCCTTGTCGTGTTCGAAAAAGACACCCGGCGAGCGGTGCAACTGGGAAACGATCACGCGCTCGGTGCCGTTGATGATGAAGGAGCCCTTGCTCGTCATCAGGGGCACTTCGCCCATGTAGACTTCCTGCTCCTTGACCTCCTTGATGACCTTGTTTTGCGAGGTTGAAGATTCGCGGTCATAGATAAAGAGCTGCACCTTGGCACGCACCGCTGACGCAAAGGTCAAACCCCGGGTCTGACACTCGCGCACATCAAAAGCCGGTTTGGCGAGGTTGTACTCAAGGTACTTCATCTCGACAAAGCCGTTGTGGGAAACGATCGGGAAGGCGGCCTCAAAAGC
>CAITZZ010000141.1 GCA_903897005.1 uncultured beta proteobacterium
AAACACTTGGGCAAAACTACCAGCTGGTGCAGGTTACAGGTCTTTGTTAATGAATGCCGCAGGCACTCAAGTTGAGTGGAATGCTGTTTCGCTCAATCAATCTAACGCAGTGTCCGGCACTTTGGCACTGGGACAGTTTGTCTTGCACTATCAATCGCAAGTCGATTCGGTCGGTCAGGTTCTGGGGGCAGAAGTACTGTTGCGATGGCTGCACCCGCAACGCGGACTGATCGCACCGGGACAATTTATCCCTCTGGCTGAAGAGGCCGGGCTCATCGCGCCCATTGGCAACTGGGTCCTGGAAACGACATGCCTGCAGCTCGCGTCTTGGGCCATGCAGCCGACGCTGTCTGGACTCACCCTGTCGGTCAATGTGAGCTCACATCAGTTTCACCAGCCCGATTTCGTGGAGCGGGTTAGCCAGATACTCGTGCAGACCGGGGCCGACCCGGAGCGCTTGAGGCTGGAATTGACCGAGAGCATCATGGTGCGCGACGTTGACGATGTAGTGGCCAAAATGAGCGCGCTGCGGCGCCAGGGTGTGGGCTTCTCACTGGACGATTTTGGCACTGGCTATTCCTCACTGGCCTACCTCAAACGCATGCCGATCGATCAGCTCAAGATTGATCAAGGATTTGTGCGCGACATCCTGACCGACCACAACGATGCGGCCATTGCCAGGATGGTCATCGTTCTGGCTGAAAGCATGGGGCTTTCCGTGATTGCCGAGGGTGTTGAAACCCAGCAACAACGCGACTGCCTGGCTGCTCTGGGTTGCCAGGAATACCAGGGCTATCTGTTTGGCCGGCCGGTTCCGGTGAAGGACTTTGAGGCGGTCCTGCTGCGCGCAGCAGCTTAGAACCCGACCGCCTGACCATCCCGGCGCGCATCGCTGGCGGCCACATAGCCCTCGACCGCGGGGTCACCGGCGCGCCAGATGAACTGGCCGGCGCCAAAGTCCAGGTAGGAGTCCTTGCTCAGCAGCGTCTGATGCCCGAGATCGCGCAGGCCCTGCACCGTGGCGGCGCTCATCGTCGCCTCAACACTGACTTCCATGCCGGCGTTGACGCGCCAGCGTGGCGCGTCGCAGGCGGTCTGCGGGTTCTGGCCATGGTCAAGCATGCGCACCAGCGTTTGCAGATGCCCTTGCGGTTGCATGTGCGCACCCATCACACCGAAGCTCATCACCGGCTGCCCGTCTTTCGTCAGGAAACCCGGAATGATGGTGTGAAAAGGCCGTTTGCCCGGCGCCACGATATTCGGACTGCCAGCGCGCAGACTGAAGCCGTGACCCCGGTTCTGCAGGCTGATGCCGAAGCTGGGCTCGACGCAGCCGGAACCAAAGCCCATGTAGTTGCTCTGGATGAAGCTGACCATCATGCCGGACTCATCGGCCGCCGTAAGGTAGATGGTGCCACCCTGCGCAGGACTGCCGGCACCGAATTGCTGGGCCCGCTGCGGATCAATCAATTTGCTGCGCGCTGCCAGATAGGCATCGTCGAGCAACTGCGCGGCGCTGACCTCCATGCTGGAAGGCTCGGCCACAAAACGGTAAGCGTCGGCAAAAGCCAGCTTCATGGCCTCGATCTGCAGATGCTGTGAGGCCACGCCGTCCACCGGTAGGGCCGCCAGGTCAAAGTGCTCCAGCATGCCCAGCGCCATCAGCGCGGCGATGCCTTGGCCACCCGGCGGTATCTCGTGCAGGGTGTAGCCCCGGTAGTTCTTGCTGATGGGCGTAACCCACTCGGGGCGGTGGCTGGCCAGGTCCTGCAGGCTCAGGCTGCCACCGTGCATTGCTGAAAACGAGGCCATGGCCTGCGCAATCTCGCCCTGGTAGAAAGCGTCACCACGGCTCTGTGCAATGGCACGCAGGGCACGCGCTGCCGCCGGAAAGCGGTACAGCTCACCTACCTGTGGCGCTCTTCCATGCGGCATGAAGGTTTGGGCAAAACCGGCATGGGACTGAAGTTCGTCCGCGCCAACTCGCCACTTGCCCTGCACCACCGGCGGCACCGGATAACCACGTTCAGCCACATCGATGGCAGGCGCCATCAGATCGGCAAAGGGCAGCTTGCCAAAGCGTTCGCTCAATGCGGCCCAGGCACTGACCGCACCGGGCACGGTGATCGAGTCGATGCCGCGCTTGGGCGGCGTTGCCGCGTCCATGCCGTAACGGCTCTGAAAATAGTCGGGCGTCCAGGCCTGCGGCGCACGACCCGAGGCGTTCAGGCCATGCAGTTCCTTGCCGTCCCACAGGATGCAGAAGGCATCGCTGCCCAGGCCATTGCTGACCGGCTCGCACACCGCCATCACGGCGGCAGCGGCCACGGCGGCATCCACCGCATTGCCGCCCTGGTAGAGCATCTTCAGGCCGGCTTGTGCGCCCAGCGGGTGCGAAGTGGCAACCACGTTGCGGGCGAACAAGGGCAAACGAGTCGAGGTGTAGGGGTTTTGGTAGTCAAAGTTCATGGTGGGTCGCGTTGGCAGCTTGCTGGCCTCAGTCCTTGAAAACTCTGTGATGCAGGCGTCGCAAGGACCACCAGACGGCCAGCGCTACCACCGGTATCGCCAGGGCCGAAGTGCTCTCGGCGCTCCAGGGCCATCCCACGCTGTGCCCCGCCTTGGCCAGGTAGCTGATCAGGCCGACGATGTAATAAGTGATGGCGGCCACCGACAAGCCCTCCACCGTGGACTGCAGCTTGAGCTGCATGTGCTGGCGACTGTTCATGGTGGCGAGCAGTGCCTGTGAGCTCTGCTGCTGCTCGATCTCGACGCGGGTGCGCAGCAGGTTGCTGATGCGCGAGACGCGCTGCGACAGCGCATCCTGGCGGCGCGTCGCCCAGGCGCAGGTGCTGCGCGCGGGGCTCAAGCGCCGGTCCATGAACTCGCCGATGGTTTGCATGCCCGGCAGCGCCGCTTCGTCAATGTCACTGATGCGTTTGTCAACCAGCTCGAAGTAGGCGGCGCTGGCCGAAAAGCGCGAATGCGTGGCCGCATGCTGGCTCTCGACCTGGCCAGCCAGCTTGGTCAGGCGATCCAGCAGCAGTGGCTCGTCCTGCGCCGTGGCGCTGCGGATGGCGCTGGCCAACTCGGCCAGTTCGCGCTCGGCACTGGCCAGGATAGTGCTGGCCTCGCGCGCTGCCGGCAAACCCAGCAGGGCCGCCATGCGGTAGGTCTCGATCTCCAGCAGACGCTGCACGAGACGGCCGAGCCGACGCGGTGACAGATT
>CAITZZ010000142.1 GCA_903897005.1 uncultured beta proteobacterium
GGCGTCATCGACGTGGCGCTGCACCTTGACCAGCGCTGCTTCCTCGATCAGGGGTCCCTGGTTGACGCCGTCTTCAAAGCCGTTGCCGACCTTGGCAGTGGCGACCTTGGCAGCAAACTTGGTGACGAACTCTTCGTACACCGCCTCCTGCACGTACAGGCGATTCGAGCAGACGCAGGTCTGGCCGGCGTTGCGGTACTTGCTGGCAAACGCGCCTTCAACAGCGGAGTCGATGTCGGCATCTTCAAAGACGATGAAGGGTGCGTTGCCGCCAAGTTCCAAGGACAATTTCTTGATCGTCGGGGCCGATTGCGCCATCAGGATGCGGCCAACCTCGGTGGAACCGGTGAAGCTGATGTGACGCACCACATCGCTGGCACACAGCACTTTGCCGATGGCAATGCTGTTGTCGGCGTCGGCGGTCAGCATATTGAGTACACCGGGCGGCAGGCCCGCCCGGATCGCCAGTTCGGCTACCGCGAGCGCGCTCAAGGGCGTGAGTTCAGCCGGCTTGATGACGACCGGGCAGCCCGCAGCCAGCGCTGGTGCCACCTTGCGCGTGATCATCGCGTTGGGGAAATTCCATGGCGTGATGGCGGCGCAGACGCCAATGGGCTGGCGCAGCACCAGGATGCGCCGCGTGTTGTCAAACTGGGGCAGGGTCTCGCCGTTGATGCGCTTGGCTTCTTCGGCAAACCATTCCACGAAATTGGCGCCGTAGGCGATTTCGCCCTTGGCTTCGGGCAGCGGCTTGCCCTGCTCAGCCGTCATGATGCGACCCAGATCGTCCTGGTTGGCCATCAGCAGATCAAACCACTTGCGCAGGATGATGCTGCGCTCCTTGGCGGTCTTGTTGCGCCAGGCCGGCCAGGCGGCGTTGGCGGCAGCGATGGCGAGTTCGGCCTCAACCGGTCCCAGATTGGCCACATCGGCCAGTTTCTGGCCGGTGGCGGGGTCGATCACATCGAAGCGGCTGCTGCCTTTGATCCACTGACCGTTGATCAGCGCATCGGTCTTGAGCAGGCTAGCATCTTTGAGCAGGGACAGAGGGGAGCTTTTCTGGTTCATGGCATGGAGTCTTTGCAGTGGGGTTCGAGGATCCAAAACAGCAAGCGTAGCTGATTTTTGACCCGCTTTGAGTACCGGTGGCGACAAGTTTCTGATGCTGGCGGTTTCAGGGCGGTGCCAAGGACGGCTATGACTTAAAATTTGCCGCTTCCCGGACATACCCCCCCAACCCCTGCGATCCACCATGAATTCAACTGTTGTTCCTGCCAGCGTTGCCGATATCCGCAAGATATTTCTTGACTTCTTCGAGTCCAAGGGACACACCGTGGTCGCCTCCAGTCCGCTGGTGCCCGGCAATGACCCGACCCTGATGTTCACCAACTCGGGCATGGTGCAGTTCAAGGACGTTTTTCTGGGCACCGACAAGCGCTCCTACGTGCGTGCCGCCTCGGTCCAGGCCTGCCTGCGCGCGGGTGGCAAGCACAACGACCTGGAAAACGTGGGCTACACGGCACGCCATCACACCTTCTTCGAGATGCTGGGCAACTGGAGTTTTGGCGACTATTTCAAGCGCGATTCGCTCAAGTGGGGCTGGGAACTGCTGACCCAGGTGTACGGTCTGCCGGCAGACAGACTGCTGGTCACGGTCTACATTGACGACAGCGAAGCCTACGACATCTGGACCCAGGAAATTGGCCTGCCGGCAGAGCGTGTGATCCGCATCGGCGACAACAAGGGCAAGAAATACGCCTCCGACAACTTCTGGATGATGGCCGATACCGGGCCCTGCGGACCCTGCTCGGAAATCTTTTACGATCACGGCGAGCACATCCCCGGCGGCCCGCCGGGCAGCCCCGGCGAGGATGGCGACCGCTTCATCGAAATCTGGAACCATGTGTTCATGCAGTTCGACATGCAGGCTGACGGCAGCCTGGTCAAGCTGCCAGCGCCTTGCGTGGATACCGGCATGGGCCTGGAGCGCCTGGCCGCCATCCTGCAACACGTGCACAGCAATTACGAGATCGACATCTTTAC
>CAITZZ010000143.1 GCA_903897005.1 uncultured beta proteobacterium
GCGAGCGCAACGGCAATTTCCGCCACATGGTGGAAACCGGCGAAGCAGTGCTGGCCCTGCTGCCGCAGCACCCGGCCGCCGATCCGGACATTGCCCTGTTCATCGGCCTGGTGCATGACTTCGGCAAGGCCGTTGAATACATGGTGTCGTCCGAAGGTTGGGCGATGAGCGACATCGGCAGCATCCGCGGGCACAAGAACATCCTCGGCGACTGGCTGGCTGAAGCACGCAAGGGCCTGCGCCCCGACCTGCCGGAGCTGGTCTATCACTCGATGCGCCATGCACTGGAGGCGGTGCGCAATGTGCCCTTCGAGTCCGGGCTGCGCCAGCCGATGACGCCGGAGGCCAAGCTGCTGTCGCTGGCGGACCAGAGTTCGGGTAGTGGGGATCTCTATGCGCGGCAGGTGACACCTTCGGGTGGGTGGGGGAAGCATCATCCACACTTGGGCAGCATCATTCCGTTCTCGGTGGGGAGGAAGGGCATTCAGTCAGGCCAGGAGGTGTCGCATGAACCTGTTGCCTGATCTCTTCTCCGGCCCCCTGCGTCTGGGCAGCCAGTCAGCCACGCTGGAGATCCTGCTTGGCGAACCCCTACTGTTCGCGGCCCACTATGCCACGGTTCATCCCTTCATCAACCTCCCGGCGGATCTCGAAGCGCCCCTGGCGTCAATCCGCGAACGTTACCGCGCCCACGACGAGGTTCTAACGCTGATGGATACCCTGCGCGGTCAGGTGGCCATGCCCTTGTCGATCGAACTGACCCGTCACATGGCCGAAGGCATGGAGCTGCATGGACGAATCCGGGGCACACCCGAACTGTGGCAGCAGTTGTGCCGTGCCGGCACGGCGAAGCTCGAAAGTCTGTCCAACCCGGCTGACGCGGCCGATGAACTGACCCCGGTGGGACGCCTGCAGCGGCTGGCGCGACTGATGGACTTCAAGGTAGCAGAGACCCGGCTCCTCGGCTTTGCCCTGGGGCTGACACTCTCGCCGGCCCTGCAATGTTTCACGCGCCTGTTCGTGGAGCAACGCCGCACGCGAAATGCCCTCTGGCAGGTTCTGCTCGATTTGCCGCTCGCCGGGATCAGTGCCGCCCTGTCGGCCCGCAGCCGACTGGCCGGTTCTGGACTCCTTGAGGAGAGGAATGGCATTCCTCATCTCGCCGAGTTCTGGACCGAGCTGCTGGTCAAGACGGGGCTCGGGTTTGACGAGCAACTGGTGCAGCCGCTGCCGCTAAAGGAAACCACCGATGGCGTCGGGCGTCTGCCCCCGGTGGATCGGGAAATCATTGCGGCCCTGCTGGTGCGACGCGAGACGGGTATCAACATCCTCCTGCATGGCAAGGCGACGGTGGACAAGCTGGGGCTGGCACGCGAACTGGTGGATCAGGTCAAGGGCACGGCCTATGGTCTTGCACCCGATGTGCCGGAGAACGATCAGCCCGCTGCGACGATGGTGGCGCAGCGACTGCTGGGACGTTATGCGGGCATTCCAATCCTGGTGGTGGAGAAGGCAGCCACGGTCCTGAGTCGTCGGCCTGCCGAGGGGCTGGTGTTCTTCGGCTTTGGCGAGGTCGATGAGGCGGCCCAGCCCTTCGACGAAAGGTTGTTGCTGGAGAACCCGCTGCCGACGCTCTGGCTCACACATGATGCGAAGCGCCTGCATCAGGAATCACTGACCCGCTTTCTGTTTCATGCCGAGGTCTTGCCCGGTACCCGGGCCGAGCGGACCGCGCTGGTCGAATCGCTGATCAATGCCTTGCCACTTGGCAGCCGGGAGAAGGCAGAACTGGCCAA
>CAITZZ010000144.1 GCA_903897005.1 uncultured beta proteobacterium
GCTGCTTGATCGCGACCTCCTGCGGGGTACCGACCTGTTGCTGCAGCCCATTGCGGCACAACAAGTGCCGCTCAATGACCTGTTTGACGGCAGCGCCAGCACCGCGCCGCTGCGTGTTCTAGGGCACGTGCTGCTGGAAGTGACGGGCGAAAAACTGCAGCAACGGCAACTTCAGTTGCTGCGTTTGAGCGTCATGTTGGGGCTGGCAGGCATATTGTTGGGTGGCCTGCTGGCGGTGCGACTCGGCCAGGGTGTGATTCGACCGGTGGCGCGGGTGTCCAGGCTGATTGAGCGCATTGGACGAGGCGAGTTCGGCGCCCGTGCTGAATTGCGGGAGCAAGATCCCTTGCGTGAACTGCAGCAGGCGCTCAACCAGATGGCCGAACGACTTGAAGTGGGGCGCGATGAGTTGGAGCGTCGCATTGCCCAGGCGACGCAGGAGTTGCGCGAGAAGAAGGAGGAGGCCGAGGCGGCGACCCTGGCCAAATCGCGTTTTCTTGCTGCGGCCAGCCATGACTTGAGACAGCCGACGCACGCTTTGGGATTGTTCGTCACGCGCTTGGGGCAGTTGACGCATGATGCGCAGGCCATGGACCTGCTTGCCAACATGGACCGAGCGGTGCAGGCGATGCGTGAACTGCTGGATGCCCTGCTTGATATTTCACGACTCGAAGCCGGCGCGGTTCCGGTTCACGTGCAGGCTTTCGCGCTGAACGATGTGTTCGACCAGTTGAAGACGGAACTGGCCTTGGTGGCGGCCGAGAAAGGCTTAAGTCTGCGCGTGCGACCTTGCAATGTCTGGGTCTTGAGTGACCCGGTCCAGATCCATCGCATCCTGCTGAACCTGCTGAGCAACGCGCTGCGCTATACCCGTGCCGGCTCGGTGCTGCTGGCCTGTCGCGTGAAAGACGGGGGCCGCAGTGCCTGGATTGAGGTCTGGGACAGCGGGATCGGGATTGCGCCGGAGCATCAGGAGGCCATCTTCAAGGAGTTTTATCAGGTCGACAATCCGGAGCGCGAGCGCAGCAAGGGGCTGGGCCTGGGGCTGAATATTGTGCAACGGACGGCTCGCTTGCTCGGCCATCCGCTGCAACTTTGTTCGCGTTCAGGCCAGGGGAGTCGTTTCAGAATCGAGCTTCCATTGACGGCGCCGGGCGAAATGTCGGATCGTCGCGGACCCGGGCGCCGTGAGTCGTTCGATGAACTGGTCGGTCTGGTCGTGCTGGTCGTTGAGGATGATGACCTGGCCCGTTCCGCTCTGGTGAATCTCCTGACTTCCTGGGGCGCGACGGTGGCCGAAGCACCCGGTCTGGCAGTGGCGCTGGAGCAACTGCAGCGGGGGCTGCAGCCCGCTCTGATCATCAGCGATTATCGATTGCCCGGCCAGGAAAACGGCATTCAAGCGGTACTTCGACTGCGGCTCGCCGCCCAGAAGGAAATACCGGCCTGCCTGATCAGCGGCGATACCGATCCGGATCTGATGCAGGCCGCCAAAGTGGCCGGGTTGACCCTGATGCACAAGCCTGTGCGACCCGCCAAACTGCGCAGCCTGATCGGGCGTCTGGCCAAGCGCAGCTAAGGCGCCTGAGCCTTGATGTAACCGCGCAGCGTGGCCGCCAGAACAGCCTGCATGCGGGTTTGTACGCCAAACGCGCGCAGCACCGCCGAGACATGGTTCTTGACCGTTTCATCCGAGAGATTGAGCGTCACGCTGATTTCCTTGTTGGAGCGGGCAGCGAGCATCAGACCGAGCACTTCGTGCTGACGCGAGGTGAGTTGAGGTCCACCGGGCGCGTCGACCTCATCGAGCGCAGCATGGCCGGCGAGGAACTCGGAAGGCATATAGATCTGGCCCTCCAGCACGGCCCGCAGGATGGTCAGCAACTCGCTGCTGAGACTGGCTTTGGCAATGAAGCCCACTGCACCCAGGGCCATCACCTGGCGCACGATGCGCGGCTCCACCGTGCCCGAAATCATGACGACCGGTAGCTCAGGATGCTGCTGGCCGAAAAGGGCCAGTGCCTCCAGACCATTCATGTCGGGCAACAGGTAATCGAGCAATACCAGATCAAGATCGGGATGCAATGCCGCGAGTTCAAAGGCGCGGCTGCACTGGCCCGCTTCCAGCACTTCCACCTGCTCATCCAGGCCCTTGAGCACCTGGCGCAGGCCCTCGCGCACCAGCGCATGATCATCGACCACAAGAATTTTCAACATTTAGAATGAAGCATGTTCGTTCATCTGCGTTTACACACTGAGTTTTCTGTTGTTGATGGTACCAATCGCATCGATGATATCGTCAATTGCGCTGCCGCTGACGGGCAGGGTGCGCTGGCCATCACCGATCTGAGCAATTTGTTTGGTGCCATCAAGTTTTATCGGCAAGCGCGCAAACGCGGTGTCAAACCCCTGATTGGCGCTGAAATCTGGCTCGACGGAGCGGGCACCGATGCGGCTGCTTCCTCCCGCTTGCTGTTATTGGTGCAGAACCGGCAGGGCTATTTGAACCTGTCGGAACTGTTGGCGCGCGCCTGGACGCGCAACGCCAACAAGACGCAGGCCCTGGTCACACTCGATTGGCTGGCCGAGTTGAGCGAAGGACTGATAGCGCTTGCTGGCGCCCAGGGCGGACCGGTTGGGCAGGCCTTGCTGGCGGGCGATGAGGCACGTGCCAGCGAAACA
>CAITZZ010000145.1 GCA_903897005.1 uncultured beta proteobacterium
GGTCGCATTGCAGGGTCACCGTCTTGTCGTTGAGACGGATGATTTTGCCGGTACGTTGTTGCTGGTCGCGGTCGACAAAACCAACCACATCACCCAGGGCCACTTCGTTGCGGCCCAGCCCCTGCGGTTTTTGCTCTCGAATTTGCACGTCGGCACCGTCCAGGTTGATCGCTGCATAGGACAGAACCCAGCGCACCGCATCCTGCAAGTCCAGCACGACGACCTCTTTGCGGCGCATCTCCAGCACCTGCCCGCGTTTGAGTGTGTTGGCCCGCAGATCGAAATACTGCACCGCTTGACCGACTTTCAAACGGGTTTGTATGGCTTGCAACCAACGCGGCTCGTCCAGAGCGCGGTCAATCGCGGCGCGTAGCCGAAACAGGTCAAAGGCAGAGGCTTGGTTAAGCGTTTTGAAAACTTCAGAAATATTCATAAGGCTAGCTACGTCAGTTGCCAATGAAGAACTCCCTCATTTTCGCCATGGTACAGAGTTTGAACTGCTACGAATTTTGAACCCTTTCCAATGCGTTATCCTCCGGCTTGCCATGCCCACCAAGACCTTCACCAGCGGCCGCATCCGAAAGGCCGATTACGATCCCGCCTCACGCCAGTTGGACCTGCATTGGGACAACAAGTCCGTGCTGGCCTACAAGCATGTTCCGCAAGAGGTCTACCGACGGCTTTGCAGCGCGCCCAATCCGGCAACGTACTGGGAGGACCGGATCGCGGAGGAATATCCGAAGGGCATACCGATGACGTCTGGTGCCGCTGCCGATGGCGTCAAGAAGTTCAATGACCTCTTCGGCAGCGCGGACTAGGAGCCCCAAACCCGCTGCCCGCATAGAATCCGCAACAGTTCCGGAGCGGGTTCGCCGCGCCACAACTTCATGTAACCACCATGCCCCAACTCAAACTCTCCTATTTCGACTTTCACGGTGGCCGCGCCGAGCCCATCCGCTTGGCCCTGGCCGTTGGTGGCATTGCGTTTGAAGACCACCGCTTTGGCTTTCCCGAATTTGCCGAGGTGCGCAAGTCGGTGCCCTTTGGCCAGGTGCCGGTGCTGCACGTGGACGGCGTACAGGTCACGCAGAGCGACGCCATCCTGCGCTATGCGGGCAAGCTGGCCGGCCTGTACCCGACCGACGCGTACCAGGCCTTGCTGTGCGACGAGGTGACGTATGTGGTGGAAGAAGCCGGTGTCAAACTAGGCCCCAGCTTCAGCATGAAGGGCGACGAGCAAAAGGCGGCGCGCGTGGCGCTGGTCAATGGCCACATGCCCGTATACCTCGGATGGCTGCAGAAGCAACTGCTGGCGAACGGTGGCGAATACTTTGCCGACAAGCGTCTCACCGTTGCCGACCTGAAGGTGTTTGTGGACGTGCGCGGTCTCAACTCCGGCCGCCTGGACCATGTACCGACCGATCTGGTCGAGAAAGTTGCCCCCACGCTGAACGCCCATATGCAGCGCATTGCCCAGACACCGGCCGTGGCGCAGTACTACGCCAGCTTCAAGTAGTGAGCCTTGGGCGCCTGCCCTTGTGAAACGCAAGGCTCGCCCCAAGCTGTCCCAGTACCTGCCATCCAAGCGATGGCAGCAACTTTTCAACCCCTCAGGAAACCCGCATGTCTGATTTGCTCCAAAAGCTCCAATGGCGCTACGCCACAAAGAAAATGAACCCGGCCAAGGCCGTGCCACAGGAAAAAGTAGACCGCATTCTGGAAGCGGCGCGTCTGGCGCCCACTTCCAGCGGATTGCAGCCCTACGAGATCATTGTGGTCACCAACAAGGAGATTCGTGAGCAGATCAAGCCCAAGGCCTGGGCCCAGGGCCAGATCACCGACTGCTCGCACCTGCTGGTTTTTGCTGCCTGGGACACCTACACGGCCGAGCGCATCAACCACATGTTCGACCTGACCAACGCCGAGCGTGGCGGCACCAACGAAGGCTGGGAAAACTACCGCAAGATGTTGCTGGGCACCTACCCGCCGCGCGAAGCCCAGATCAACTTTGAGCACGCAGCACGTCAGGCCTACATCGGCCTGGGTGCAGCCCTGATTGCCGCCGCGTTTGAGGAAGTGGACGCCACGCCGATGGAAGGTTTTGACCCGAAGGCGCTGGACGAGATCCTGAACCTGGGCGTGCGTGGCCTGCGCAGTGTGGCCATCGTGCCGCTGGGCTACCGCGAAGAGGACAAGGACTGGCTGGTGAACCTGAAGAAGGTACGCCGCCCGCGCGGGGAATTCGTCACCGAAGTGAAGTAGCGTCCAGCGCCGTGCGCACTGGCGGGAGTTGGGTCACAATCAATTGATGAACCAGCCCAACTCCACCGTCCAAACCCCTGACAATCCCCTGCTGGCCGACTGGCTGGCGCCTTACGGCCTGCCGCCTTTCGAGCTAGCCCGGCCCGAGTACTTCGAGAGCGCGTTTGACCTTGCCATGGCAGCGCAGCGCACTGAGCTCGACGCCATCGCCAACAACCCTGAACGACCGACCTTTTCCAATACCCTGGTGGCGCTGGACCAGTGTGGGCGGCTTTACAACCGCATCGAACTGCTCTTCAGCAACCTCACGTACAGCGAAACCAGCCCGGCTTTGCAGGCAGTGCAGCGCACCATGGCGCCGCGCCTGGCGGCCCATGAAAACGCCATCTACATGCATGCCGCCCTGTTCGCCCGTGTGGACAGCCTGTACCGGCAGCGCCAGCAGTTAGCCCTGGCGCCACAGGACCTGCGCCTGCTGGAGCGCGTGCACCTGGACTTTGTGCGCGCCGGCGCCCGGCTCGACGGCGCGGCCCGGCAGCGTTACGGCGCCGTGGTGCAGGAACTCGCCGCCCAGTGCACCACGTTTTCACAAAACGTGCTGGCTGACGAGAACAGCTTCTTGCTGGAGCTCAAGACCGAATCCGATCTGGCGGGCCTGCCTGAGTTCGTGCGCGAGGCCATGCGCGCTGCGGCAGCACAACGCGGTCTGGGCGAGAACAGCTATGCGCTGACCCTGTCGCCTTCGCTGACGGAGCCTTTTCTGAGTTTCTCGGCGCGGCGCGATCTGCGCGAAAAAGTGTGGCGCGAACGCTCGCTGCGTGGCGCCCACGAAGGCCCCACCGACAACCGCCCGATTGCGGCGCGCATCATGGCCCTGCGCCAGGAGCAGGCGCAATTGCTGGGCTACGCCAGCTACGCCGACTACGAACTGGTGGACCGCATGGCCGGCAGCACGGCGGCGGTGCTGAATCTGCTGGGTCAGGCCTGGGAGCCGGCCAAGGCCAAGGCCGAAGAGGGTCGTGTCACACTGACCGCCATGGCCCGTAGCCTGGGAGAGCCCACACCGATTGAGGCGTGGGACTGGCGCTACCTGGCAGAGAAGGTGCGGGCCCAGCAGTTTGACCTGGACGACGCCGAACTCAAACCCTATTTCACGCTGGACAACATGATTGCCGCCATGTTCGATTGCGCGCAGCGCCTCTTTGGCCTGCACTTTGTCGAACAGCACGGCCTTTCGTTGTACCACCCGGATGTGCGCGCGTGGGAAGTGCAGCGCGCCGACGGCACGGCGGTCGGGCTCTTTCTGGGCGACAACTTCGCGCGTCCGACCAAACGCAGCGGCGCCTGGATGAGCATTTTTCGCAGCCAGTCCGGGCATCAGGGTGGCACCCTGCCGATCGTCATCAATAACAACAACTTTGCCAAAGCCAGCCCAACGCTGCTCAGCTTTGAGGACGTCAAGACCCTGTTCCACGAGTTTGGACACGGCCTGCATGGCCTCTTGTCGCAGGTCCGGCACGAGCGCCTGGCCGGCACCAGTGTGCTGCGCGACTATGTGGAACTGCCCTCGCAGCTGTTCGAGAACTGGGCGCTGGAGCGTGAGGTGCTGCAGCGCCACGCGCGCCACTTCCAGAGCGGCGACGTGCTGCCCGACACGCTGCTGGACAAGTTGCACGCGGCACGCCGTTTCAACCAGGCCTGGGCCACGCTGATGTACACCGGCCCGGCGCTGATCGACATGGCCCTGCACAGTCTGCCCAATGGCACCACTGTGGACATTGCCGCGTTCGAGGCCGAGCAGTGCCGGCTGCTGGGCGTGCCGCAAGACATCGGCTTGCGCCACCATCTGAGCCACTTTCAGCACCTGTTTGCCGGCTCGGGCTACGCGGCAGGCTACTACGTCTACATGTGGGCTGAGGTGCTGGAGGCCGACGCCTACCAGGCTTTCAGCGAAACCGGCAATGCGTTCGACGAGTCCACCGCGCGGCGCCTGTTGCAGCACATCTACAGCGCGGGCAACAGCCAGGAACCGGCACAGGCCTTTCGAAATTTCCGCGGACGCGATCCGCAGGTCGAGGCCATGCTGCGCAAGCGTGGTTTGCTGACGGTCTGAGCACCGATAATCCAGCGCCATGAACCTTTCTCTTTCCCTCTTCCCGCTGGGCTGGCAGCATTACCTTGCGGGTGGTCTGCTGATCGGTGCCGGTGCGGCGCTGCTGTTCGTGCTGACCGGCCGCATTGGCGGCATGAGCACGGTGTTTTCCAGCAGCTGGTCGTATCTGGTGCAGCGGCCTTTCTTCCAGCAAAAGCGCTTTGTCGATTCGCGCGGCTGGCGACTGGTCTACGCGCTGGGGCTGATTCTGGGCGCGCTCATCTGGTGGCTGGGCGTTGCCGGCGCTGCGCCGCAAGCCACAGCGGTGCCAGTCTGGCAACTGCTGGTTGGCGGTTTTTTCGTTGGCTACGGTGCGCGCCTGGGCAATGGCTGCACTTCAGGCCACGGCATTTGCGGACTGGGTTCGCTGCAACTGCCCTCGCTGCTGGCGGTGCTGACCTTCATGGCCACGGCCTTCCTCACCGCGAATCTGATGATGAGGGTGCTGCCATGAGCGCGGCACGGGTGCTAGCAACGCTGGCGGCGGGCGCCTTGTTCGGCTTTGGCCTCTCGTTCTCGACCATGATCCGTCCCGAAGTCGTGCTGAGTTTTCTGCGCTTGCAGGATTTCGGCCTGATGCTGGTGATGGGTGGCGCCGTGCTGGTGGTGCTGCTGGCCTACAAGTTGGTGCCACGCCTGCTCCAACGCCCGCTGCTGGACGACCATTTTCATGAACATCCCAGCGTCTGGAACCGCGACACCGCCGTTGGCGCTGCGCTGTTCGGCGTCGGCTGGGGCATTTGCGGGGTCTGCCCGGGCCCTGCCATTGCCGGCCTGGGTGCAGGCAACTGGAGTCTGCTGTGGGCATTGGCAGGCATTGCCTTGGGCGCGCTGGTGCAGGGACTCAGAGCCAAGTGAACACGCCATCCACACCACAGCTGCTGGTCTTTGATGTGTTTGGCACGGTGGTGGACTGGCACGGCAGCATTGCGCGTGAAGTGCGTGCTCTGCGCCCGAAAGTTGACGCTGAGGCCTTCGCCCTGGCCTGGCGCGCCGGTTACCAGCCGGCCATGCAGCGCGTGCGCTCCGGCGAGCTGGGCTGGACCCTGATCGACGATCTGCACCGGCTGATTCTGGACCAGGTCTTGCAACAGTTTGGCCTGACCGATCTGAGCGAAGAACAGACGCGCCATCTGAACAAGGTCTGGCATCGCCTCGACCCCTGGCCGGACGTGGTGGCGGGCCTGGCGCGACTGAAGAAGCGTCACACGATCTGCACCCTCTCCAATGGAAATATCGGCCTCTTGACCAACATGGCCAAGCGTGCCGGCCTGCCCTGGGACTGCATCCTGTCGGCCGAAGTCTTTCACGCCTACAAGCCCGACCCGATGGTCTATCTGGGCGCCGCCAAAGTGTTTGAGCTGCCGCCCGCGGCGGTGATGATGGTGGCGGCGCACCAGGATGATCTGGCAGCGGCGCGTACCTGTGGCCTGCAGACCGCCTACATCGAGCGCCCGGCTGAATTCGGCATCAAGCAGCGCAAGGACGTGTCACCCGATCCTGCCAACACACGGCATGCCAGGGATTTTCTGGATCTGGCAGCACAGCTCGGCTGCTGACTCTCAGTCGTTCGGCAGTGGCCGTGACAGATAGACGGCCTCGCGCCCCACATGCACAGCGCGCGCTGGCATCAGGATCGTGCAGTCGTCGCAGGGAGCGCGGATCTCATCCGCGCCGTCGGTCGCAATCAGTTCGCCTTTGGCAAACACTTCAAAACCGATGCAGGGTCGCACAAACCGGAATTCCGTGGTCTTGATGACGCAGGTCTGCAGCAGCTGAAAGCGTCGCGGCGATGCTGCTGGCAGCGGCGCCGGATCCGGCGGGATCAAACCAAAGTGGGCCAGAAAGGCACGCGCCACACCGGTCGCCAGATCGCTGGTAGCCCGCCTGAAATGCTGGCCGCATTCGACCACCATGGCAGCACCCTTGCCGCTGGCCTGGCCGAACTGCCCGTACTGGATCAGCGGCGTGCCAGAGCCCAGACCGTCCGGCATCACCAGATGCACGCTGGGGCGGCCAATCGCCAGTGCAACCTCACCGTTGCGGGGAAAGCCGGCATAAACCCAGAACGGCTCGACGTCCTGACTGGTGGAGTGAATATCAAGCACATGATCGGCCTGTGCCACGATGGGCTGCAAGGCACGTGCGCGGCGCAGCTCCGGGCTGTCCTCCTTGCCATCGAGCCACTCGGAAGACCAGATCCGGTTCAGGTTGTGCACCAGTTGCCGGCTCTCAAAGGGTTTGGCCGCATCAAAGGTCTCATAGGCCGCCACGTTGGCAAAACTCAGCGTCAGCGTGCCCACCCGTGGCCGCACCTGGGCATCGAGCAGACTGGACACCGCCACCATGCCGCAAAACTCGTTGCCATGCGTCAGCGCATTGACAAGCACGTGCGGTCCGGGCTTGCCGGAGTCGAAGCGGTGCACGTAATCCACGCCCACATTGCCCTGCCGATAGGCCGACAGGTCGCGCGGCAGCACCTCCAGCGTGGGCTCCAGTGCTTTGGTCGATGAGTTCATGAGGCGTCCTGACTGGCTTGAAATTTGCCGCTAAGCAGTTCAGGCAAACGCGCCAGCGTCATTTTGAAACCACAAGCCTGGGCGTGGCCACCACCGTGCATGCTCTCGGCTAGCGGGATGCAGTCAAAACCCCGCTCAGAACGCAAACCCACCTTGATGGCACCGCTCTTGTCAACGTTCCACAGCAGGGCAAAAGTGCCGCTGCGCTTGCACAGGGTCTCGCCCACGGCACTGTGGAACGGACCTGGCGCGTTGACCATCAAACCGGTCACGCCGTTGAAGCTCAGCGCCTGAGCGCCTTCCGCAATGTCAGCGGCGAGCTTGTGGAATTTCTCATCCATGGCGCGTCCGCGCTCCAGGTACTTCTGCAACGATGCATCGTCAAATTGGGCGATCTCGTTCCATCGCTCAAAAACCATGGGCTCCATGTCGAGCGCTGCCAGAAAACCCGCGCTCTCGGTGTATTGCCAGACCCAGATGTCACGGTCTTCGACAAATCGCACCAGGTCAGGCAGCGCTCGCTCGCGCTGAAAGAATTCCCAAGCGAGTCGGGAGCCCGACTTCTTCATATCGAAATGGACCACGCCACAGCGACAGGAAAATCCGCTCAACTTGTCGGCCGCGCTCTTGTGATGGTCCAGCATCACCAGTTTCGCAGCGCGCTCTTCAATCGCGTGCATGATGGCCGGCGCAAACGAAAAATCCAGAATGTAAACGGCGCGCCCTGCCAGGGCCGGCAGGTCCTCCACGGTCTTGATGTCACCGTGATCGAGGCCCAGAAACTCGGCTTTGCCCTGGTAAAAAAGCCAGGCGGCCAGGGCTGCGGCAAAGCCATCGGGGCAACTGCGACCATGGTAAATAACCAGCGGATGGGGGTCGCTCAGGTCAGGCGCGACCAGCAGACTCAAGGGCAGAACGGTTCTCATAGGGGGAAATCATAGCGCCCTGCCTAGAATCACGTCATGGACAAAGCCAAAGACCCCGCCTTTTTCACCGGCCGCACCGAGCCCGCTGGCCAGCAGTTTGACGCCTGGCGCGAGCAGAGTTTGCTGCTTTCTCTGGAGCAAGGTGGTATTGACTGGCCCAGTTCCTGCCGCAATGGCACCTGCCGTACCTGCATTGCGCAGGTGCTTGAAGGCCAGGTGCGTTACGAGATCGAATGGCCCGGCCTGAGCGCCGAAGAAAAATCAGCCGGCTACGCGCTGCCCTGCGTCGCCTATCCCTGCTCCGACCTGACGCTGCAGCGCGGATTACTCTGACGCCGGCTTGGCGGGCCTTGGGATCTTCTTGAAGCGGATCAAGCGGTCCAGTTCGATCGCGTCTTTCTTGATCTGGCGCTTGGCATCGAGCTTTTCCCCTTCAGCCAGCCAATGCGCAAACTCCTGCGGCGTCTCCAGCGTGACGCGTCCAATCGCGGCCGCACGAAAATCGTAGATCACGATCTCGGCTGCCTTTTGCAGATTGACGCGCTTGCCGCCCTGCAGCGCACCCCGCTGGCGGCCGATGGCTTCGAGTAGTTCCTCATCGCTCAGCCCAGCGATCGCGCTGAGTTTGTAACGTGCCTGCAACTGCGTCGCGTAATGGGTCTTGAGGTATTCAAGCAGTTCGAGTGCCACTTCTTCTTCGTTGAAGGCGTTGCGGCCGATGGCGCCACTGGCGGCCAGGTTGTAGCCGCTCCTGGCGACGATGATGCGCGGCCACAGCACGCCGGGCGTGTCATAGAGGTAGAAATCATCGGCCAGCGAGATCCGTTGTTCGAGTTTGGTGATGCCGGCTTCATCGCCGGTCTTGGCAGCGCGTTTGCCAGTCAGCGTGTTGATCAGCGTGGATTTGCCAACGTTCGGAATGCCGCAGATCAGCACACGCATGGGTTTGACCATGCCGCCCCGATTCGGTGCCAGCTCAAAACAGGCTTTGACCAGCGCCTTGGCCGGCGTGGCCACACTGGCATCGAGCGCCAGCGCCCGCGTTCCCGGCAGGCCGTTGTAATGCGCCAGCCAGTCGGCAGTGCGCGCGCCGTCGGCCAGGTCCTGCTTGTTGAGCACCTTGAGCGCGGGTTTACCAGCCGTGAGTTGTGCCAGCATCGGGTTGGCGCTGGAGCCCGGCAGCCGCGCATCCAGCAATTCGATCACCACGTCAATGTTCTTGATGCGTTCGCCGATCGCCTTTTGGGTCAGATGCATATGACCCGGGAACCACTGGATAGCCATGCTGTTGTCGTGCTCCTAAAAGTCAAGCGCCGGGCGCATCCTACTCAACAACCCGGCTGCGCAGGGTCTTGATCTGCGAGCGCTGGCTTTTGGCTACGCGCAAGCGTTGCTTGGAGCCGTAGCTGGGTTTGGTGGCACGCCGACGTTTTGGTGGCACAGCCACACTGTTCACCAACTCATGCAGGCGCATCATGGCGTCGAGCCGGTTCATCTCCTGCGTGCGATGTTGTTGCGCCTTGATCACCAGCACACCGTCTTTGGTGATGCGGCTGTCCTTGAGCGCCAGCAGACGTTGCTGCACGTCCGGCGGCAAAGAGGAAGCAGGAATATCAAAGCGCAAATGGATGGCGCTGGAGACCTTGTTGACGTTCTGCCCGCCCGCGCCCTGCGCGCGAATCGCGGTCAGCTCGACCTCGGTCTCGTTGATCTCCAGCAGTGCCGGCGAAGCAGTATCTGTCATGTCGTCAAGCGCCCAGGCTCTCCGACTCGGGCGCCGACAGGTAACGTGCGACAAAAGCGCCCACCGCGCTCTCTGGCAGCGGCAACCAGACCGTGTGACCGCTGCCCGGCGCCACTGTCATGGGCTGGGCCTCGGCGTTTTCCATCTGCGTGAGTTGCACATCGCTGTTGCCAGCGGGATGAATGATTTCCAGCCGGTCGCCCACAGCAAAACGATTCCTGACGTTGACCTCCGCCAGTCCGCGCGCCGCGTCAAAGGACAGCACATCACCGACATACAGGCTGCGCCCCGACTCAGAATAGCCACGCAGGTAGTTCTGCGTTTCCTCAGGCGTGTGACGCTGAAAAAAGCCAGAGGTGTAGCCGCGGTTTGCCAGCCCTTCGAGTTGCCCCAGCAAAGCCGGGTTGAGTTCACGCCCGGCGACGGCGTCAATGATCGCATGGGCGTAACTTTGCACCGTGCGCGCCACGTAATACGGGCTCTTGGTGCGGCCCTCGATCTTGAGCGAATCGACACCAATCTCCACCAGGCGCCCGACATGTTCGATGGCACGCAGGTCCTTCGAATTCATGACGTAGGTGCCATGCTCGTCTTCCTCGACTGGCATGTAGCTGCCGGGGCGCTGGCCTTCCTCGATCAGATAAACCTGATCGCGCACCAGTTCATGCACGCGCTCGGCGGCCTCCTTGGGCGCCAGAATATCGCCCGAAGCATCGACCACGCCGGGCTGCGTCTTGTAATCCCAGCGGCAGGAATTGGTGCAACTGCCCTGATTCGCGTCGCGGTGATTGAAATAGCCCGACAGCAGGCAGCGCCCGGAGTAGGCGATGCACAGCGCGCCGTGCACAAACACTTCGATTTCGGTATCCGGGCATTCCTGGCGAATCTGCGCCACCTGATCCAGCGACAACTCGCGCGACAGGATGACACGCGCCACACCCACACTTTTCCAGAAGCGCACCGCCGCCGAGTTGACCGTATTGGCCTGCACCGAGAGGTGGATTTCCATCTCGGGCCAGGTCTCGCGCACCAGCATGATGAGGCCGGGATCCGACATGATCAGCGCGTCGGGCTTCAAGGCGATCACGGGCGCCATGTTCTGCACGTAGTTCTTCACCTTGTTGTCGTGCGGAAAAATATTGGACACCAGATAAAACCTGTGGCCCAGCTGATGCGCCAGATCAATGCCCTGCTGCAACACCTCGGTAGAGCCAAAGTCGTTGTTGCGCACACGCAGCGAGTAACGCGGCTGGCCCGCATAAACAGCCGTCGCGCCAAAGGCGAAAGCCGTCTGCAGCATCTTCAGCGAGCCAGCGGGCGCCAGCAATTCAGGTCTTTTCAGGGTCATGCGCGGATTATCGGCGCTGTCCTGTTCCGGACAAGCCTGCGGGTCTCTGGTAGCGCACAATGCCTGACCCGTGAAAACCAAATACTTTGCGCAGCTGTTTGCACTCTCTGCCCTGTGGGGCGCCTCCTTCATGCTGATCCGCATCGCCAGCCCCCTGCTCGGACCCAATGTGCTGGCAGCGCTGCGCATTGGTGTGGCCACGCTGACACTGGCGGTCCTGATGCGCGCCATGCGACACCGCTGGCCGCTCAAGCACTGGCCCGAACTGGCGCTGCTGGGCGCACTTTCCGTGGCACTGCCGTTTTTGCTGTTTGCCCGGGCCGCCCTCTACCTGCCGGCCGGCTACAGCGCCCTGCTCAACACCACGGCCGTGCTGTTCGGCATCTTTGCCGCTGCCTGGCTGAAGGAAGACACGCTGACCTTGCGCAAGCTGCTGGGCTGCGTCTGCGGTTTTGTCGGCGTCGCGCTGATCGTCGGTCTGGGGCCGGTCAAACTTTCTCCCGAGGTGATTCTGGCAGCGCTGGCCTGCATTGGCGCATCTGCCTGCTACGGTATTTCAACGCCACTGATGAAGCGCGCCATTGGCCGCATGCAGCCGCTCGAAATCGCTGCCGGCATCCATGGCGTGTCCTTGCTCATGCTGCTGCCCGGCGCGGTCTGGAGCTGGCCACAAGCGCAGTTCACGCCCGGCGCCCTGGCCGCAGTGGCGGTGATGGGGGTCGTGACCTCGGGCCTGGCCTACTGGTTGCACATCCGCATACTGGTGCACGTCTCGCCGGTGGCCGCCATGAGTCCAACCTTTCTGATCCCGATCTTCGGCGTCACCTGGGGCCATCTGTTTCTGGGTGAACAACTCAGCAGCGGGATCTATCTGGGTGGCGGCCTGGTGCTGCTGGCCAGCGCCTTGGTCACAGGCTTCAGCCCGTGGCAGAAGTGGCTGGACGCAGTGGACGCCAAGCCTTGAACTCAGGTATCGTCACTGCGAGCGAAGCGTGGCAGTCCATGCCGGGATCGGCGGCAAGGGCGCCTTGACATCGCCGCACTGCGCACGCTGGCGCAGCGCATGCTCCATCACCACCAGCGCCAGCATGGCCTCGGCAATCGGCGTGGCACGAATGCCGACACAGGGGTCGTGCCTGCCTTTGGTGCTGACTTCGACCGACTGGCCCGACACATCAATCGACTCGCGGGGCGTCAGGATCGAACTGGTGGGTTTCACCACGATGGAGACTTCCAGATCCTGCCCGCTGCTGATACCGCCCAGCACCCCACCCGCGTTGTTGGTCCTGAAACCCTGCGGTGAGAGCGAGTCGCCATGCGTGCTGCCACGCTGCGCCACGCTGGCAAAACCGGCGCCGATCTCGACCCCCTTGACGGCGTTGATGCCCATCATGGCGTAGGCAATATCGGCGTCGAGCTTGTCAAACAGCGGCTCGCCCAGACCGACCGGAACGCCGCTGGCACAGACGCGAATGCGGGCACCGCAGGAGTCGCCCGCCTTGCGCAAGGCCTCCAGATAATTCTCAAGCGCCGACACATCTGCCACCGGTGCAAAAAACGGGTTGCTCGGCACCAAGTCCCAGGACTCAAAGGGAATGACCAACTCGCCCATCTGCGTCATGCAGCCCCTGAACACCGTGCCGTACTGTTGGGCCAGCCACTTTTTGGCGACTGCGCCCGCCGCCACCATCGGTGCCGTCAGGCGTGCGCTGGAACGGCCACCGCCGCGCGGATCGCGAATGCCGTATTTCTGAAAATAGCTGTAATCGGCATGGCCGGGACGAAAGGTTTGCAGAATATTGGCGTAATCCTTGCTGCGCTGATCGGTGTTCTTGATCAGCAGGCAGATCGGTGTGCCAGTCGTCTTGCCCTCATAGACACCGCTCAGAATTTCCACCGCGTCGGGCTCGTTGCGCTGCGTCACAAATTTGGAGGTACCGGGCCGCCGCCGGTCCAGGTCGCCCTGGATGTCGGCCTCGCAGAGGTCCATCCCCGGCGGGCAGCCGTCAATCACGCAGCCAATGGCCGGACCGTGGGATTCACCAAAGTTGGTGACTGCGAACAAGTTTCCAAAGGTGTTACCGCTCATGAGGCCGGATTATCCCAGAGGCGTGCCCGCGCTGCGCAGCAGATGCGAATACGGCGGCGGCCTATGTTTGAGCCGGCTCGAACACAGCCTGCAGGGTTCGCAGTGTTTTTTCCAGCGTGGTGCCGTGAATAGCACCGACCCTTTTCGCCAATCGCGACTTGTCCAATGTGCGAATCTGATCGAGCAGAATCAGGCCCGATTTACCTTGAAACGTGATGGGAATTCGAAAACCCGCAGCGCGCGACCCGGTGCTCATGGGCGCCACAATGACCGTGCGCAGGTAATCGTGCATCTCAGCCGGGGAAATGACGACGCAGGGACGCGTCTTCTGGATTTCACTGCCGACCGTGGGGTCCAGATTGGCCAGCCAAACTTCGCCGGTCTTTACCGTCACCGCACTCACCAGACGAGCTCCGCGTCGCCCTCGTTGGCAAATTCAGGCCACGCCAGTTGGTCGTCGTTTGCCGAAGCGATGGCCTGACTGTCCTTGGCCCAGCCTTCACGTCGGTTGCGTTTGACGGGGCGGATCTCAATCACGCCGTTCTTCACCTGCAAGTCAGCCGTACCTTCAAGACCGACTTGCGAAAGTATCGGCTTCGGAATCAGGATGCCCTGCGAATTTCCCATCTTTCGGACTGCGACTTGCATGTATTTGCTCCAAGGAAAGTTGGCACAATGTTAGCACGAAGCATGGACTGCCGCCCTACACTTTCCATGAACCACATTCGACTGTCATTGCGGACACTTACTGTCATTGCGGCCCCGGATCAGGTCCGGGGTTTCAACATCCGCAATCCATGGATCCCGGGTCGAGCCCGGGATGACAACATCCACATGTGCTCGGCATCAACCGGATAATGACGACATACTTGAAATGAAAGGAAAACCATGTCCGGCTACTCTGACCCCGGTTTCGACACCCTGGCACTGCATGCCGGTGCCGCACCTGACCCGGCGACCGGTGCGCGCGCGGTGCCGATTCACCTCACCACGTCCTTTGTGTTCGAGTCGAGCGACCAGGCGGCGGCGCTGTTCAATCTGGAGCGCGCCGGCCACGTCTACTCCCGCATCAGCAACCCGACCAACGCGGTGCTGGAGCAGCGCATCTCGGCGCTCGAAGGCGGCATAGGCGCCATCACCACCGCCAGCGGCCAGGCGGCACTGCACCTGAGCATTGCCACGCTGATGGGTGCCGGCTCGCACATCGTGGCCTCCACCGCGCTGTACGGCGGCTCGCAGAACCTGCTGCACTACACGTTGCGCCGCTTTGGCATAGCGACCACTTTCGTCAAACCGGGCGACATGGACGGTTGGCGCGCCGCCGTGCGGCCCAACACCAAACTCTTCTTTGGCGAGACCGTTGGCAACCCCGGACTGGATGTGCTCGACATCGAAACCGTCGCTGGCATCGCGCACGAGGCCGGTGTGCCGCTGCTGGTGGACTCGACGCTGACCTCGCCCTGGCTCATCAAGCCCTTCGAGCATGGTGCCGATCTGGTCTACCACTCGGCCACCAAGTTCTTGAGCGGCCACGGCACGGTGATTGGCGGGCTGGTGGTGGATGGCGGCAGTTTTGACTGGGACAAATCGGGCAAGTTCCCGGAACTCACAGAACCCTACGAGGGCTTTCACAACATGGTGTTCAGTCAGGAGTCCACGGTCGGCGCCTTCCTGCTGCGGGCCCGGCGCGAAGGTCTGCGCGACTTTGGCGCCTGCATGAGCCCGCATTCAGCCTGGCTGATTCTGCAGGGCATTGAGACCCTGTCGCTGCGGATGGAGCGCCACATGAGCAACACGCGCAAGGTGGTCGAGTTTCTCGCGGCCAACCCCTTCGTCTCGCGTGTCGGCCACCCGCTGCTGGAGAGTCACCCCAGCCACGCGCTGGCGCAAAAGCTGCTGCCACGCGGTGCCGGCTCGGTCTTCAGCTTTGACTTGAAGGGCAGCCGCGAGCAGGGCAAGAAGTTTGTCGAGACCCTCAAGGTCTTCAGTCACCTGGCCAATGTCGGCGACTGCCGCAGCCTGGTGATTCACCCGGCCAGCACGACGCACTTTCGCATGAGCGACGAGGCGCTGGCCGCTGGCGGCATCACGCAGGGCACGATACGTCTGTCGATCGGCCTGGAAGACCCGGAGGACCTGATTGACGACCTCAAGCGTGCCCTCAAGACCGCGGAGAAATTGTAGGGAATTGTCATTGCCTGCCCAATTTGTCATTGCGGGCTTGACCCGCAATCCAGTGGCGGCGTGGCACTGGATCCCGGATCGAGTCCGGGATGACACAGCAATGTGCCTGACACAACAATGTGGATGAAAGACAAAGGAAACATGATGTATTTGCAAGTCCATAACACCAACACTTACTGCTACACCGGCGGCAAAGCTTTCGATGCTGCCAAGCCGACCGTGATCTTCATTCACGGCGTACTGAACGACCACAGTGTCTGGATTCTGCAGACGCGCTACCTGGCCAACCACGGCTACAACGTGCTGGCACTCGACCTGCCAGGCCACTGCCGCAGTGCCGGGGCCCCGCCGGCCAGTGTTGAGGAAGCGGCTGACTTCATCATCGCGCTGATGGGTGCTGCGGGTTTGGAGAAAGCGGCGCTGGTGGGTCACAGCTTTGGCTCGCTGATCGCGCTGGAAGCGGCAGCGCGCGCACCGCAGCGGGTCAGCCACCTGGTGCTTGTTGGCACCGCCTACCCGATGAAAGTCTCACCGCTGCTGCTGGAGAACTCAATCAGCCAACCGATGAAGGCGATCGACATGGTCAATACCTTTTCGCACTCGACGCTGGCACCGCCGCCTTCGACGCTGGGGCCGGGTACCTGGCTTTACGGTGGCTCGCGCGCACTGATGAAGCGCGTGCTCGCCAGCAACAGCAGCGTGAACGTGTTTCACACCGGATTCAAGGCTTGCGACGACTATCGCAATGGCGAGGCGGCGATGGCGCAGGTGCAGGCACCCACACTCTTTGTGCTCGGGCGGCAGGACCAGATGACGCCGGCCAAGGCGGCGCAATCGCTGGTCAGCAAGGCGGTCAAGGGACGCGTAGCGCTGCTCGACGCCGGCCACGCGCTCATGACCGAGGCACCCGACGGCCTGCTGTTTGCGCTCCGCGATTTTCTGAAAACCTGATCTTTCTTTGAGAGCTGAAGCATGAACAATCCCGTCAAGATGGACCTCGATGCCAGCGCGGTCGAAATTCTGAGCCAGGTCACCACCGCCACGCTGACGACGCTGCTGCTAAAAAAGGGACTGCGCAATGTCTGGCTGCGCGGCACCCGGCCGCTACGGCCCGGTCAGCCGCGTCTGGTGGGGCGCGCTTTCACGCTGCGCTTTGTGCCGGCGCGAGAGGACCTGGCGACACCCGAATCCTGGTCCTCACCGATTTCAACCCGTGCCGCCATCGAAGACATGCCCGCCGGCTGCATCGCGGTGGTCGATGCCATGGGCGTTACCGATGCGGGTGTCTTTGGCGACATCCTGTGCACACGCATGGTCAAGCGCGGTGTCGCCGCGCTGGTGACCGATGGTGTGGTGCGTGATGTCTCGGGCGTGCTGGGCAGCGGCTTGCCGGTCTGGTGCAGCGGCGCAGCGGCGCCACCATCGGTAGCGGGCTTGACCTTCGTTGACTGGCAAGCGCCGATCGCCTGCGGCGGTGTGGCCGTCTTTCCGGGCGATGTGGTGGTGGTAGACGACGACGGGGCCGTGCTGATTCCGGCCGCCCTGTTGGACGACATCCTGACGCTGGCGCCCGAGCAGGAGCGGCTGGAGAACTGGATCATGCAGCAGGTAGAAAACGGAGCGGCGCTGCCAGGTCTGTACCCGCCCAACGCCGAAAACAAGGCGCGCTATCTGGCCGATACCGCGGGCAAATAAGGCAGCGCTTACAGCGCTTGACGCAGGCGCAGTGCAGTCCAGTCGCCGTTCTGCCACAGACTTTCTGTGCTGTCCTGCCGACCGAGCAGAAGCGCCTGCAACAAAGGCGCCAGCGGTGTGCTGTCAGGATCTGCCAGCAAGACGTAGCGTGCTGCCTCGTCAGCGCCCTGCTCCTGCAGCAAACCGATCCAGTCCAGCGTGCACAAGGCTTCGAGCACCGGCTCCAACTGCAGGCTATCGACGCGCAGCAAGGCAGCCAGTGGCTCCATCGCCAGACCCTTGATCTGTTGCGAGCGGGCACGTTCGAGCTGCTGCAGGGCCTCCAGCGCCAGTTGAAACTGGAAGCCGGGCGTGCGACCGCGCAGTTCGCGCCCGGCCAGCAGGCTGGGCAGGTAGGCCGTGATCACCGCACCCAGCAGGACGATCAGCCAGGCGGTGTAAATCCAGATCAACAGAATCGGCACGGTGGCAAAAGCCCCGTAGAGCACCGAGTAGGTCGGCACCTTGGCCAGGTACAGCGTCAGCAACTTCTTGGCGAGTTCCAGAGCGGCCGATACAAACAGGCCACCGGCCCAGGCGTGCGCCCAGCGCACCCTGACATTGGGCACGTAGTAGTACAGCGCCGCCATGCCGCCCGCCAGCATGAAAAACTGCAACAGATCCAGCAGCAATTCAACCCCCCCGGGCAACACCGAGACCACGCCTCTGGAAGCTGAGATGGCGTAGGAACTCAGGCTCAGACTGAAGCCCAGCAAGAGCGGCCCCAGCGTGAGACCCGCCCAGTAAATCAAAATCCGTTGCCCGAGCGGGCGCGGCGTGCGCACGCGCCAGATGCTGTTGAGCGTATGGTCAATGGTCAGAATCAGCGCCAGCGCGGTGACGAGCAACAAGGCCGCGCCAGCCCCACCGAGCCTGGAGGAATGGCTGGCAAACAGGGTCAGGTAAGCCATGACCTGCCGCGCGATGTTGTCCGGGATCAGGCTCTCCATCAACCATTTCTGCAGCACATCCTGAAACTTCGAAAACATCGGAAAGGCGGTAAACACCGCCAGCGCCACGGTAATCAGCGGCACCAGCGCCATGGTGCTGGTAAAGGTCAGGCTGCTGGCCGTAACGCCCAGGCGATCCTCGCGAAAGCGCTCGCGCAGCGTGCGCGCCGTGCTCTTCCATGGGAAACGCAGAATTTTTTGAATCATGGCCGCTATGATGCCATTGCCATGCAGCCAATCCAAAAAACACCTTCCGTCGGGGTCGCCAGCACCCGCGTTGTCGCCGTCGGCAGTCTGCTGGGCCTGATCCTGTTGGGTCTGGCCTGGGAGCTCTACCTGGCGCCGCTGCGCCCGGGAGGCTCCTGGCTGGCGCTCAAGGTGATGCCTTTGTGCATTCCGCTGGCCGGCCTGCTGAAGAACCGTATGTACACCTACCGCTGGGTCAGTCTGATGGTCTGGCTCTATTTCACCGAAGGCGTGGTGCGGGCCTACAGCGACAGGTCACCGGGCAACTTGCTGGCGCTGCTCGAAGTGCTGCTGTGCCTGAGCCTGTTTGCCGCCTGCGTGCTGCACGTGCGCTTGCGCCAGAGAACCGAAGTTGCAAGGAATTCATGACATGCAAAGCCTGCTCGACACCCTGCGCCACATCGTCGGCAGCGCCAACATCCTTACCGATGGCGACCTGAGTGCCTGGACGCAGGACTGGCGCAAGCGCTCAAGCGGCAAGGCACTCGCCGTGCTGCGCCCCGCCTCCACCGAAGAAGTGGCGCAAATCGTCAAAGCTTGCGCTGCCTACCTCGCCGCGCACCCGGACTGCGGCCTCAGTCTGGTGCCGCAAGGCGGCAATACCGGCCTCGTGGTGGGTAGCACACCCGACAAATCGGGGCAGCAGATTCTGCTGAGCCTGCAACGCATGAACGCCGTGCACAGCGTCGATGCAGCGAACCTGACCATGAGCGTGCAGGCCGGCTGCATTTTGCAGAACCTGCAGCAGCGCGCCGAGGATTCTGACTTGCTTTTCCCGCTGAGCATGGCCTCCGAGGGCACCTGCACCATCGGCGGCAATCTGGCCTGCAATGCCGGCGGCACGCAGGTGCTGCGCTACGGCAACACACGCGATCTCTGCCTGGGGCTTGAAGTGGTCACAGCGCAGGGCGAGATCTGGCACGGCCTGTCGGGTCTGCGCAAGGACAACACCGGCTACGATCTGCGCGACCTGCTGATTGGCTCCGAGGGCACGCTGGGCATCATCACTGCCGCCACGCTCAAGCTCTACCCGCTGCCAGCGGCCCGGCTGACCGCCTGGACCGCCGTGCCGTCGCTGGACCAGGCCATAGCGCTGCTGACACTGGCGCGGCGCCACTTTGACGCGGGCCTGACCGGCTTTGAAGTCATGGGCCGTTTTGCGCTGAGTCTGGTGGCCAAGCACTTCTCGCAGCTGCATATGCCACCGCATCTGGAAGCCCCCTATTGCGTGCTGCTGGAGATTTCGGACCATGTATCCGAAGCGCATGCCAGAGAGCAGTTTGAGGCGCTGCTGGAGGTGGCGCTGGAGCAAGGCCTGGTGAGCGACGCCGTGGTGGCCGAAAGCCTGTCACAGGTCAATCAGCTGTGGCACATCCGCGAGAGCATTCCGCTGGCGCAACCACTGGAAGGCCTGAACATCAAGCACGACATCTCCGTGCCCATCTCCAGCATTGCTGAATTTGTCAGAACCACCGACGCGCTGCTGCAACAAGCCATCCCCGGCGTGCGCATGGTCAACTTCGGCCACCTGGGTGACGGCAACCTGCACTACAACGTGCAGGCACCCGAGCACATGGACCCGGCGCGCTTTCTGGCCGAGCACGAGGAACAGGTCAACACCCTGGTCTATGACAGCGTGACAGCGTTCAAGGGATCGATCTCGGCCGAACACGGTGTCGGCAGCCTGAAAGTGGAACAACTGGAAAAGTACAAATCGCCCGTCGCACTGGACCTGATGCGCGCCATCAAACGTGCGCTGGACCCGCAGAATCTGCTGAACCCGGGTCGCGTGGTGCGGGTTTAAATCGATAATCCATGCCTATGACTCAGCACCCCATTCGCTCTCAATACGAAGACTTTCTGCGCCATGTAGATACCCATGGCGTGTTCAAGCCCGACCGCACCGGCACCGGCACCAAAAGCGTATTCGGCTACCAGATGCGCTTTGACCTGAAGCAGGGCTTCCCGCTGGTGACGACCAAGAAGGTTCACGTGCGCTCCATCATTCAGGAGCTCTTGTGGTTCCTGACCGGATCAAGCAACAACAACTGGCTGAAGGAACGCGGCGTCACGATCTGGGACGAGTGGGCAACAGCAGATGGTGACCTGGGGCCGGTGTACGGTGTTCAGTGGCGCAGTTGGCCCACACCCGACGGCGGCCATATTGACCAGATCGCCGAAGTTATCAAGACCCTCAAGACCAACCCGGATTCACGCCGCATCATCGTCAGCGCCTGGAACGTGGCAGAGCTCAGCAAGATGGCCTTGATGCCCTGCCACGCTTTCTTTCAGTTCTATGTCGCACCCGCTGCCGCCGCAGGGGAAAAGGGAAAGCTCAGCTGCCAGCTCTACCAGCGCAGTGCCGACATTTTTCTGGGTGTTCCCTTCAACATTGCCAGCTACGCGCTGCTCACCCACATGCTGGCACAGCAGTGCGATCTGGACGTGGGAGACTTCATCTGGACCGGTGGTGATTGCCACATCTACAGCAACCATGCCGAGCAGGTGGCACTGCAACTGAGTCGCGCGCCCTTTGCCTATCCCAGCCTCCATATCAAGCGCCGGCCCGCCACGCTGTTCGACTACGAATACGAGGACTTCGAGATCGTGGGCTATGAATGCCATCCCGCCATCAAGGCACCGGTGGCAGTGTGATCAAACGGGCGCACCTTCTGGCGCTGGTGGCGCTCACGCTGATGTGGGGTGTGAACTGGCCGATGATGAAACTCTCGCTGCGCGAACTCACGCCCTTTTATTTTCGCGCCGTCACGATGAGCTGTGGCGCGGTCTGGCTTTATCTTTTTTATCTGTCACGTGGCGTACGCATGCTGCCGCGTGGCGCCGAGTGGGGCTCCGTCATCAAGCTCGGGCTGCCCAATATGCTGGGCTGGCACACGGTCTCTATCCTGGGCGTCAAGGAACTCGCTTCCGGGCGCGCTGCCATTCTGGGCTTCACGATGCCGATCTGGACGGTGCTGATCAGCGTGCTGTTTCTGGGCGAGAAGCTGACACGCCGCGTCGCCTTTGCCGTGGTCTCGGTCGCCATCACCATCGCGCTGCTGAGTTCGGTTGAGTTCACCACCCTCTCGGGGCATCCGATCGGCATTGTCTGGATGGAAATCGCCGCGCTCCTTTGGGCCATCGGCACGCTGATGATGCGCCGCGCCCATCTAACGCTGCCGGTGGAGGCGCTGACGGTCTGGATGATGGTGCTCTCCAGCCTCTGCCTCTGGGTCATCGCCTGGGGCAGTGAGCCTGCGCCGCTCTGGCAGTTTTCTCGCACTACGTGGTTGAGCCTGGTTTACAGCGTTTTCATCAACTACGGTTTTGCCCAAATCTTCTGGACCGTGCTGGCACGCAACCTGCCACCCGCAACCAGTGCCATGGGCATCATGGCCGTGCCCATGGTCGGTACCCTGAGCGCAACGCTGCTCATCGGTGAATGGCCGCACTGGCAGGATCTGGCCGCCCTGCTGTTCGTGGCAGCCGCAATCGCAGCCGTGTTGCTGCCCAAGCAGAAAGCACCGCAGGCCGCATGAAACTGCATCTGATCTTCGCCCGCGCCGCCAACGGCATCATCGGCAACAACAACGCCCTGCCCTGGCATCTGCCCGAAGACATGGCGCACTTCAAGCGCCTCACGCTGGGCTGCCCGGTCATCATGGGTCGCAAGACCTGGGACTCACTGCCGGCGAAGTTTCGCCCGCTGCCCGGTCGCCTCAATGTGGTGCTGACGCGCGACCAGGACTGGAGTGCGCCGGGGGCCCTGTGCGCCCATTCCCTCGCTGAAGCTTGCGCCTTGTGTCCACCCGCGAGCGATGCCTGGGTCATCGGCGGCGCCGAGATTTATGCGCAGGCTTTGCCGCTGGCCAGCAGTGCGGTGGTTACAGAAATTGACGCGATCTTCGAGGGCGACGCTTTTGCGCCACAATTCGGACCAGAATGGACTGAAACGGCGCGCGAAAACCAGATTTCGGCCGGTGGTTTGCGTTTCAGTTTTGTCACCTATAGCTGCAACACGGGAGTTTGAAATGTCAGGACATGGTTTTCACGTGCATGGCCCGCACGACCACGAATTGGAACACGCGCAGCAAGGTGGTCATGGCGGCGACCACACAGAACATGGCGGCATGATCAACCAGATTGCGATGTTCACCGCCATCATCGCCACCGTCGGTGCCCTCTTCGGCTACATGGGCGGCGCGACGCAGGCCAACGCCGGCCTCTTCAAGAACAATGCCGCCATCAAGAAGACCGAAGCCTCCAACCAGTGGAACTACTTCCAGTCCAAGAGCACCAAGCAGTCGCTGGCTGAACTGGCACGCGATCTGTCAAGCGACGACAAGAAGCCCAAATACCAGGACAAGATCGACCGCTACGAAAAGGAAAAAAACGATATCAAGGTGGCAGCCGAAAAACTGGAAGCCGAGGCCACGCAGTGGGAAAAGCAAAGTGACGAGCAGATACACCAGCATCACCGCTGGGCACAGTCGACCACGGTGCTGCAGGTTTGCATTGCGCTGGCGGCGATTGCCCTCTTGACCAAGAAGAAGTGGCTGGAATACGCCATGTTTGGCGCAGGCGCCCTCGGTATCCTGGTCGGGGCACTGGCTGCGCTGCACATTTAGCCAGCCGCCTCCAAACTCAGAGTTCGATGTGAAGCCCCCGCCGCAAAGCGCACACTTTTCCGGGCTTTGGCGCGGCGCAGCGTTGTTGGCGCTGGTTCATCTGGTTGGCACACTGGGCTACATGTACATCGGCCGCCCTGGTGCGAGCTGGATCGACAGCTTTTACATGACCTTTATTACCGTAGCCTCGATTGGCTTCAGTGAAGTCGTGGATTTGAGTCTGCATCCGATGGGTCGGCTGTTTACCGTCTTCATTGCCGTGATCGGCATTGGGACGATGAGCTACCTGTTTTCCACCTTCGTCGCCCTGCTGCTTGAATCCGATCTGAATGCCACGCTAAGGAAGAAACGCATGAAAAAGGAAATCGCCGGACTATCCGGGCATTACATCGTCTGCGGTATTGGACGCGTTGGCGGCAATGTCGCCAACGAGTTGGTGCAGACGCACCGCGCGCTGGTCGTCGTCGAGAACGACCGCGAGGCACTCGACCGCTGGCTCGAGGAGCATCCGGGCACGCCGCATCTGCATGCCGACGCGGCTGACGACGAAGCCCTGCGCGCGGCCGGTGTGATGGCCGCGGCCGGTGTCTTTGCGGTGACCGGAGATGACAGCCATAACCTGATGATTTCGCTGTCGGTCAAATTGCTCAATTCGAAGGCGCGCGTGGTGGCGCGTCTGCACGATATCCGCAATGCCGACAAGGCGCGGCGCGCTGGCGCTGACGAAATCGTCTCGCCCGACTTTACCGGTGGCATGCGCATTGCGTCGGCCATGGTGCGACCCCACGTGGTCAACTTCATGGACCAGATGCTGCGTACCGATGACCAGTTGCGGGTCGAGGAAGTGCTGGTTCCACCAAGCTTTGCGGCCACGCCGATCAGCCAGCTGATTGAAAAATCGCGAGACTACATCCTGCTGGCCACGCACGAGCAGGGTCAATGGGTATTCAATCCGGCCGACGAGCACTTGATCAAAGCTGGCACAACGCTGGTCCTGATGGCCACGCCGATGGGTCGCTCGCAGATCGAAAAGCTGCTGCGGACTTGAGAGCGTCATGAAGCTTGCCACCTGGAACGTCAACTCGCTGACCGTGCGCCTGCCACAGGTGCTGGAGTGGCTGAGCGTTGAGCAGGTCGACGCACTGGTGCTGCAGGAACTCAAGATGACGGACGAGAAATTCCCGTTTCAGGCTTTTCAGCAGATCGGTTACGAGGCACATTGCTTCGGTCAGAAAACGTACAACGGAGTCGCACTTTTGTCGCGCTCGCCAGCCACCGGAGTGGTTCGAAATATTCCCGGGTTTGCCGACGATATGGCGCGTGTCATCAGTGCCGATGTCAATGGTATTCGGATCATCGGTGGCTATTTCCCGAACGGACAGGAGCCAGGCAGCGAGAAGTTCGAATACAAGATGAACTGGTTGAAAGGCTTGCGCCACTGGATTCGCGAAGAACTGCTGAGGCATCCGAAACTCGTGCTGATGGGCGACTACAACATCACTTTTGACGACGCCGATGTCTGGGACCCGGTCGGCCTGAAGGACACCATCCATTGCACCGAAGAAGAGCGCTATCAGCTGCGTGCACTGCTGGCGCTCGGTCTGCACGACGCCTACCGGCTGTTTCCGCAAGCACCCAAGAGCTATTCGTGGTGGGACTACCGCGATTTCGGCTTCCGGCGCAACCGGGGTCTGCGCATTGACCACATCCTGGTCAGCACCGCGCTCAAGCCGCTGGTGCGTTCCTGCGTGATCGACAAGCGGCCACGTGGCAACGAGCGGCCGAGTGACCATGCACCGGTGGTCGTGGAACTGGATTCATTGTCACTGGGGCTTTGAATTGTCATTGCGGACTTGATCCGCAATCCAGGGTCCGAGCGGCACAGTCAGAAGACATGGATCCCGGGTCAAGCCCGGGATGACAATTAAGGCGGCCAGGATGACAGCTGAGGCGTCGAGGATGACAGCTGAGGCGTCGGGGATGACAGCTGAGGCGTCGAGGATGACAATTACTCCAAACCCAACTCCTGGATCTTGCGCGTGATGGTGTTGCGACCAATGCCGAGCTTTTGTGCCGCCTCGATGCGTCGCCCGCGCGTTGCCGCCAGCGCCGCCATGATCAGGCGCGACTCAACGCGACGGGTCAAGGCATCCCAGACATCGGTGCGTCCACTGGCCAGCAAGACGGCTGCGGCAGTCTCCAGATCCCGCTCCCA
>CAITZZ010000146.1 GCA_903897005.1 uncultured beta proteobacterium
GGGTCGAAAACTCGGCTTCGCCAGTGCGGCTGACGATGGTAGCGCGCATCACTGGTTCCTGCCCGACGATGGCCAGCAGGCGCCCGCCGACCTTGAGTTGAGCCAGCAGATTTTGCGGCACCTCGGCAACGCAGCCGCCAAGCACGATGACATCAAACGGGCCTTCTGCCGCTGCGCCAACCGAGCCATCGAACTGCCGCACTTCGGCGTTGTGGATGCCGGCTTTTTGCAGGTTGGCGCGCGCCATGGCAGCCAGCTCAGGCTGGATTTCCAGGGCGATGACACGTTGCGCCTGATGTGCCAGCAGCGCAGTCAGGTAGCCCGAGCCGGCGCCAATTTCCAGCACCTTTTCATGCTTTTGCACGGCAGCGTCCTGCAGCAGTCGCGCCTCCAGGCGCGGCGCGAGCATGCGCTGGCCGTGGCCGATCGGGATCTCCATGTCAACAAAGGCCAGCGCCTTGTGCGCCAAGGGCACAAAGTCTTCGCGCTTGACCACGGACAGCAGGTGCAGCACCTGGTCGTCCAAAACGTTCCATGGACGAATTTGCTGTTCGATCATGTTGAAGCGCGCTTGTTCGAGGTTCATTTCTTTACTCCGTGGGGTCGGTTAACTGATTTGGCAAAATTTTACCCGCTGGCGCCGTCTGCCGGGCTCCAGCGGCGGCGCAGCCATTGCGCCAGATCATCCAGATAGCAGTAGACCACCGGTACCACCACCAAAGTGAGCAGTGAGGAAGTGATGACGCCGCCAATGACCGCCTGGCCCATGGGGGCGCGTTGCTCCGAGCCCTCGGTCAGCGCAAAGGCCAGTGGCAGCATGCCAAAAATCATGGCCAGTGTGGTCATCAGGATCGGGCGCAGCCGTACTTTGGCTGCCATCAGCAAGGCAGCGCTGCGCTCCATGCCGTCCTCGCGGGCGCGAATCGCAAAGTCGACCAGCAAAATGGCGTTCTTGGTCACCAGACCCATCAGCATCACGATGCCGATGATGGAGAACATCGACAGCGTCGAGCCGAACATCAACAGCGCCAGCACCACGCCAATCAGGGTCAGTGGCAGCGCTGTCATCAGTGCCAAGGGCTGGAAGAAACTCTTGAACTGACTGGCCAGAATCATGTAGATGAAGACGATGGCCAGCACCAGCGCGGAGATCGCGTAGTCAAAGGATTCGGCCATGTTTTTGGTCGAGCCGCCCATCTGGTAGCGGTAGCCGGGCGGAAAGCTGACGCTGCCCAGCGCGGCCTTGATGCCATCGGATACCTCGCCGACCGAGCGCTGATAGACATTGCTGCTGATGGCGACCTCGCGCGTCATGTCGCGTCGATTGATCTGATTGGCCCCGGTCGATTCGACCACCTTGGCAATCTGGTTCAGGTGAACGATGCGCGCGCTGCCGTCGGCGTTGGCGCCCAGCGTGAAGGGCAGGTGTTGCAGATCATCCGGGCTGTTGCGGGCCTCAGGCGCCAGCCGCACGTTCACGTCGTAAGTCTGGTCATCCGGCGCGCGCCAGTTGCCCACCGTCTGGCCGGCAATGAGGGTGCGCAGGGCGCTGGCTATCTGGCCGATGCCCAGGCCCAGATCGGAGGCGGCATCGCGCCGCACCGCCACGGCCAGTGTCGGCTTGTTGGGTTTCACGCTGGAGTCCAGATCGACCAGGCCCGCAATCGGACGGATTTTGTCCAGTACCAGTTTCGTCAGGCGCTCGAGTTCGGCCAGATCCTGGCCCTGCAGTGAAAACTCGATCTGCTTTTGCCCACCCACGGGATCCATCAGGCCAACGTGCGTGACCGTGATGCCGCTGACCTGCTTGAGCCGCTGGCGCAACGCAGAAGAGAGTTCATCGACGCTGCGCTGGCGCTCCTTGCGGTCCACCAGTCGGATATAGAAACTGGCGTAGCTCTTGCCGGCGGCGCTGCCGGTATTGATGGTCGCCAGTGAGTAGTGCACTTCGGGATTGCTGCGCAGGATGGCCTCGACCTGCTTGACTTTGCCTTCGGTCACTTCGATCGAAGAACCCATCGGCGTGTAGAAGTTGAGCCAGGTTTCAGAAAAGTCGGCCGACGGCACAAATTCGGTGCCCAGCAGTGGCACCATGAAGATGCTGGTGACAAAAATCAGCAGCGCAGCGAACAGGGTCTTGAGCTTGTGCACCAGCGCCCAGCGCAGGATGCTCTGGTAGAGGACGATCAGCACATCGGTCGCATGGTCGAACCAGCCGGTGACGCGGCCGATGGTTTTGTCATAGAGCGTGACCGGTGGGTCGTGGCGGCCGTGCGCGTCGATGCTGGGGTCATGCCAGATCGATGAAAGCATGGGGTCCAGCGTGAAGCTGACAAACATGGAGATCAGTACGGCGGCCACGATGGTCAGCCCGAACTCA
>CAITZZ010000147.1 GCA_903897005.1 uncultured beta proteobacterium
TCCTCGAGGAAGAACTTCTGCCGCGCGAGCTGGTCCGTGCGCTCGGCGATGAGACGCTCCAGTTGCGAGCGATGGGCATCGAGTTCGGCCGTCATTCGTTTCTGCGCGGTGACGTCACGGAAGAAACCGGTCATGCAGGGATGGCCGTCGCACTCATGCAAGGACACCGCCAAATCCGCATAAAGTATCCGGCCATCCTTGCACAACATGGGAACTCCGGAGGCGGTCGCTGCTTCGCCCCGGGCCATTGTTCCGAACAGTTCCGTGATCGCCTGTAACTGGTCCTGCGGGTGGATCTCGGGGGTCTTCATCTCCAGCAATTCGTTGATCTCATAGCCCAGAAGTCGGGCCATCGACGGGTTGGCAGCGATGAACTGCTGCGTCTCGATCTCTGCGGTCAGGACACCGTCCGGTGAGCCGTTGAACATGGCCTGGAACCGCTGCTCACTTTCCACAAGCCGGGTTTCCATCTTCCTCGCCTGGTCGATATCGAAGCAGTGCCCGATATAACCGATGAAACTTCCCTCGCTGTCGTAGCGCGGAACGCCATCGTCCCGGATCCAGCGATATTCACCGCTGGCATGGCGCAGGCGGTAGTCCATGCTGAAGGCTTGTCGCTGGTCGAAAGCGGTGACGTAGGTTTGCAGGCAGAGGTCGAAATCCTCCGGATGAACGCCCTCGGTCCAGCCGTTGCCGAGTTCCTGCTCCAGCGTGCGCCCGGTAAAGCGGAGCCAGGGCTTGTTGAAATAGTCGCACAGCTTGTCCAGCCCGGAGGTCCAGATCAGGGCCGAACCATTGTCGGCGAGAGTGCGGAAGTGCTGCTCTCTCTCTTTCAACGCTTGCTCGGCGCGATGACGGTCGGAAATGTCGTGCAGCAGGGCGATGAAATAGTTGACGGTTTCATCTGCATTGCGCACGCAGCGCACCGAGAGCGCAACATGCACCACGGTCCGATCCTTGCGGATGAAGCGCTTGTCGAGCGTGTAGGCGTCGATCTCACCGCGCATCACGCTGTCGAACTGAACAATGTCCGGCGCGAGATCATCCGGGTGGGTCAGCTCCACCCAGGTCTTGGTCGTCAGTTCCTCCCTGGGATAGCCGAGCATTTGGCACAGATGCTCGTTGACTTCGATCCAGCCCTTTTCGGGTGACGTGACGGCCAGGCCCACCAGGGGAAGATGGAAATAGGAGCGGAAGCGCCGTTCGTTCTCCGCAATCCGTTCAAGCATGACCGAGTCACGCGCAGCGCTCTGCTGTTGGATCATCGCCGTGACGGCCAGCATCAGGCTGATCAACAGACCTGCTGCGAGAACAGCCTGCTCACGCGCAACGCCTGATGTTCCGCCCAGGCCGGGTAGCGCCGACGCGGTCAGCAGCCACGTCTGACCGGCAAGTTCCAGTTTTCTGCTGGCGCGCAAGCCGTGCTGCGCGCCAGCGTTTTCGGTCGCCATTGAAAAGAGCAGGGTCTCGGGCCGGATCTCTTCTCCATCGTGAAGCGAAAACGTCAATCGCCCGGCAATGTTTTTAAGATCGCGTTCGATCAGGCTGGACATCATGTCCTTCATCCGTAGTGGCGAATACGCCCAGCCGACGAGGTCGTCCGCCCGCAGGCTGTCTGTTGCCGGCGTGATCCCTTCGCGGTAGATCGGCACGTACAGCAGGACGCCGGGCTGGACCTCCTTGTCGGTCTCCTGAACCAGCGTTACACGCCCCGACAAGGCGGCGCTGCCGCTCTTCCAGGCCCGCTCCATCGCCCGCTGGCGCACCGGCTCGGAGTACATGTCATAGCCGAAGGCGCGCTGATTGCGCCAGTCGAATGGCTCCAGATAGATGATCGACGAGTAGTGGGGCCGCTCACCGGATGGCCGCAGTGCGTGGTCGGGAAAGCCTTCGGCGCGAATCGCGCGCAGGTGGTCAGCGAGTTGCTCCGGCCGAATCAGCTTGGAAAAACCAACACCCTGAATGCCCGGATAGACCTCGTCAAGATGCAAGGTTGCAGCAAACGAGCGGAACTCGGCTCGAGTCACGGGTTTCCCGGATTGCCGGTTGGCGGAGAACAGGCCGACCACCCCCCGCAGGACCTGTTCGTTCGCCTTGATCCGGCCCTGGATGGCATCCGTGGTTTGTTCGAACAGCAGGCCGAACTCGATGCGCAACTTGTCCTCATCCTGTTTGCGCACGAGTTGGGAGACCGCCACCGTGATCAGGATGCCGGCCAGCAGGATCGCGGCGGGCAAGAGCAGGTGCAAGCCCGGCGCGCGGCGCTTCAGCGCTGATCGTGCCTTGCCTGGTGTTCCAATGACCACTCCACCCCTCCCCACTTCAAATCGCGACTTCGATTGACGTATCATTAATTATCGTAAATAATGATACTTTATGAACAAGCAAATTGCAATATCGTCGGATCGCATGAATGTACCCAAGTCCTACGTGACCACCTTCGAAGCGGCAGGCATGCTCGGCGTGACGCTGCGCACCGTCCAGCTCTGGGCGAACCGGGGAATCCTGGAATCCTGGAAAACCCAGGGCGGTCATCGTCGCATCGTGAGGGATTCGGTCGAGCGTTTGCTCGTCCGTCGCGGCCAACAGCAAACGCCCCCGATAGTGGATCCGGGCGTCGCACCTATCCCCTCCGCCGAGGCCCTGCGCATCCTGGTGGTCGAGGATGAACCCGACCTGTTACGGCTATACCGCATGCAACTCGCCCGCTGGCCCACGGCGCCGGAGGTGTCGCTTGCCGGCAACGGCTTCGAAGGACTGGTTCTGATCGGCAGCGTCCGCCCGCATCTGCTGATCGCGGACCTGCACATGCCCGAGATGGACGGTTTCCAGATGCTGCGGACGCTGCGCGCCATGCCACAGCTGGATGCGATGGAAATCGTCGTGGTGACGGGTCTCGATCCCTCCGACGTAGCGCAACGCGGTGGCCTGCCCAACGGAACAGCGATCTTGCCCAAGCCGATTCCCTTTTCCGAGCTGGCAAATATCGCTGCGCGAATTGCTGCCCAGAACGGCTGCCGGATTGGAGCGGGAAACTGATGGAAACGCTCCTCACCTTTGGCAAGGACGAGCTCAACATTTTGTCTGACGGCCTCGTGCTGCTCGATGCGAAAGGCGTCATCAGCGGAATCAACCGCATGCCACCGGCCTGCCTCAAGCGTGTGCTCGAGAACCGCGCTCGCATTGCGGTTTGGGTGGCCGACGCGCTTAAGGGTTCGTTATCGCTGCCGGCAGCCGTTGAGCTGCATGAGGGCGGTTCGGCGCCCCGCGGCGGGGAAGCAGGGGGACAGCGGGCGATGCTCTGCATGAACGGGCGCCGTGGCTACGCCTTGGTAATCAAGTTTGCCCCGCAGGCAGACAGTCCTCCAATCGGTACCGGACTGGAAGCACTGATGGGGCAGGAAATGCAGGACCAGCTTCGCACCACGGCGGAACTGCTCAGACGCTTCGAGCCGACCGGCGCCGAGGCCGCCAAGCTGAGGAGGCAGGCCGTGAAGCTGGAGAGCCTGCTCCAGGATGTTGCCGCGCTGGCTGAGCTGAGGGGGCGCGACCAGGTCTTCAGCGAGGATCGCTTCCAGCTCGCCGGGCTGGTGCGCGA
>CAITZZ010000148.1 GCA_903897005.1 uncultured beta proteobacterium
ACGTGCACCGGATTTTCCATGGTACGCATCTTCAGACCCTTGAGGTCATCCGGGGCGTTGACAGCGCGCTTGCTGTTCGTCATGTGGCGAAAACCGTTCTCGGCCCAGGAAAGCGCCTTGAAGCCCTTGGAGTCAAACTTGCCCAGCATTTCCTGCCCGATCGGGCCGTCCAGCACGGCGCGAGCATGCGCCTTGTCACGGAACAGGAAGGGGATGTCAAGAATCTTGGCGTCGGGCACAAAATTGGGCACGGGTCCGGTTGAGGAAAAGGTCAGCTCCTGCGTGCCGAGTTGAACCGATTCAATGGACTCGCGCTCGCTACCGAGTGACGCGTTGTAAAAGGTCTCGATCTTGTAGCGTCCGGCCGTGCGTTTTTCCACTTCCTTGGCAAACACATCGATCGCCACACCCTGGTGCGAATTCTGCGCGGTCGAGATGCTGATCTTCATCTTGGTCTGCGCCGACGCCGAGGCGATCAGACCTGCGGCCAGTGCCAGACTCAAAAATAACTTGGAAAGCTTCATGGGGATCCTTAAATTAATCAACCCTGCATTATGCAGAGACAGGGAGCTTGACAGCATTGGGGTTTTCGCGCACATAGTCGCGAATGATGGCCTCGAAATCGGTGTCGGCCAGCAAACCAAGTTGCGCGGCGCGTGTCGCGCGAATCTGCGCCGGCCAGTTGGTAACAATTCGGGCGATCGCTGGATCAGGTGTCCAGTCAATCAGGTCGGTCGCAGCCTGGCCGGCAACGCGGCGCAGTGCCTCGGCCATCGCCCCGGCCGTGGTCTGGATCGAGGGCAAATTGACGGCGCTGCGTGCCCCCCAATCGGTATCTGAAGTTCGCGCTGCACAAAGCAGGCCTTCGATGGTACGTGCCGGTGATGACAGGGCGACGGCTGTCTCGCCTGGGACTGGACATGTAGCGCGCAGGCCGGCCAGTGGCTCGCGGATCATGCCGCTCAGAAAGCTGGATGCCGCGCCATTGGGTTTACCCGGGCGCACGCTGACCGTCATGAGCCGCACATTGCGGCCCTGAATGAAGCCCTTGCGGGTACAGTCGGCCACCAGTTGCTCGGCCATGAACTTCTGACAACCATAGCTGTTCTGCGGTGTTGGCAGCGTGTTGTCCTCGATCGTTGCAGGCAGCGGTTGTTCGGGTGAGTTGCCGAAGACCGCGAGCGAACTGGCAAACACCAGCATGGGTCGGCTGTTCAGAGCACGGCAGGCGTCGAGCAGAGCGCGCGTGGCGTCAAGGTTGCTGCGCATGCCAAGGTCGAAATCGGCTTCGCATTCGCCACTGACCGCGGCCGCCAGATGAAAAATGATGGCGGTCTGTGGCTTGAGCATCGCCGATCTGCCAGCCTCGTCCTGCAGCAGCGCATTGAGTTCGCCGGTCACCGCAGTGACGCGTGGGTCGCTCAGGAGTTCTTGCGGCGGCGCCACGCGGTCTACCAGCGTCAGCCGGGTCAGGGGGGAGGGTGCTGCGCCGGCCCGGGCCAGCTGTCCGAGCCCCAGCAGGGTGCGCGCCAGGCGAACGCCGAGGAAACCGGCGCCACCGGTGATGACGATCTCCATCACCTACATGCCGGCGTAATTGGGACCGCCGCCGCCCTCGGGCGTGACCCAGACGATGTTTTGCGTCGGGTCCTTGATATCACAGGTCTTGCAGTGCACGCAGTTGGCAGCATTGATCTGCAGACGATCCGTGCCGTCGTCGTTCTTCATGAACTCATAAACGCCGGCCGGGCAGTAGCGCTGCTCGGGGCCGGCAAACTTGGCCAGGTTGATGGCCACCGGGACCGACTCGTCCTTCAGCGTCAGGTGTGCCGGTTGGTTCTCTTCGTGATTGACGTTGCTGATGTAGACGCTGGAGAGGCGGTCAAAGGTCAGCTTGCCGTCCGGCTTGGGATAGTTGATGGGTGTGCACTCGGCTGCCGGCTTGAGATAGGCATGGTCGGGCTTGTCACGATGGATGGTCCACGGCATGTGGCCCTTCAGACCAAACTGCTCAAAACCATTCATCAGGGAGCCCACGGTCAGGCCATACTTGAACCAGGCCTTGAAGTTGCGGGATTTGTTCAACTCCGTGTAGAGCCAACTGTCTCGGAAGGCTTGCGGATAGGCGCTCAATTCATCGTGCTGGCGCCCGCCGGTGACGGCTGCATAGGCAGCTTCAGCGGCCAGCATGCCGGACTTCATGGCGGTGTGGCTGCCCTTGATGCGGCTCACATTCAGGAAACCCGCATCACAGCCTATCAGGGCGCCACCGGCAAACACGGTCTTGGGCAAAGACATGATGCCGCCAGCGGTGATGGCGCGTGCGCCGTAGGCCAGACGCTTGGCGGGCTTGAGACCTTTGTCTTCGCCTTCGAGGTAATAGCGGATATTGGGGTGCGTTTTCCAGCGCTGGAATTCCTCAAACGGACTCAGGTAGGGGTTGGCGTAGTTCAGGCCGGTGATGAAACCCATGGCGATCTTGTTGTCTTCCATGTGGTACAGGAAGGAGCCACCGTAAGTGCTGTCGTTCATCGGCCAGCCGGCCGTGTGCACCACCAGGCCCGGCTCATGCCGCGCCGGATCGATTTCCCACAACTCCTTGATGCCCAGACCGTAGGACTGCGGGTCGCAGCCTTCGTCGAGTTTGAATTTGGCAATCAGCTGACGACCGAGGTGGCCGCGCGAACCTTCGGCAAAAATCGTGTACTTGGCCAGCAACTCCATGCCGATCTGGAAGTTCTCACCGGGCTCGCCGTTCTTCTCGACACCCAGATTGCCGGTAGCGACGCCCTTGACGGCACCCGCTTCGGTGTAGAGAACTTCCGCCGCCGTAAAACCCGGAAAGATCTCCACGCCAAGGCCCTCGGCCTGGCTCGCCAGCCAGCGCGTCAGTGCGCCCAGGCTGATGACGTAATTGCCGTGGTTCTGGCTGCATTGGGGCAGCAGGAAGTTCGGTGTGCGGTAGCCTGTGGTCTCACTGAGAAACATCATGGCTTCGTCGGTCACTGGCTGGTTCAGTGGCGCACCCAGCGCCTTCCAGTCGGGAAACAGTTCATTCAGGGCGATCGGATCGAGCACCGCGCCGGACAGAATGTGGGCCCCCGGTTCCGCGCCTTTTTCCAGCACGACCACCGAGATGTCCTGCCCCTTTTCAGCGGCCAGTTGCTTCAAACGAATGGCAGTGGAGAGTCCACCGGGGCCGCCA
>CAITZZ010000149.1 GCA_903897005.1 uncultured beta proteobacterium
CCCATGAAGGCGGGCGACGAAGTGTTTCAGGAGGCCGATCCGGAGCAGCCCTGCGGCACGGTCGCGCAAGCCGCAGGGTCGCCGACTGGCGGCTATGACGCGATTGTTTCGATGCAGATTTCTGCCAGCGAAGCCGGCACCCTGCACGTCAATTCCGCCAGTGGTCCCGCAGTGGCGGTGACTCCACCACCCTACCCCTTGCTGGTCGACATCTGATTGCTCCTATTTGAGCCATAGGGGTGGCAGCGGGACACGCTCGGGCGGGTGTTGCCGGGGACCGATTTCTGCGCATTTGGCAGCATGAGGGCCACGGCAACGCTTGCCCGAGCGACCACGAAAGCAGCCGGCTTGTTACGCTAAAGCCCGTGCACCATCTCGATGTGCACAATGCCCGCTTCCTCAAACGGTTCACCACGGCGCACAAAACCAAGCCGGGCATAAAAGCCTTCTGCCGTGCGCTGTGCGTGCAGCAGCACTTCGCGGTCGCCGCGTTCGGTGGCTGCCTGCATCAGGGCCTGTAACACCTCTCGTCCCAGATTGGAGCCACGCAGCACCCGGCTGACGGCCATGCGGCCAATGCGACCGACCCCCGGTGCGTGTTGCAGCAGGCGTCCGGTGGCTACGGCCAGGCCCATCCGGTTGCGCGCCAGCGCATGGAGGGCAGTCTGGTCGGCATCGTCCCACTCCATCTCGGCGGGGATGCGCTGCTCCTCTACAAACACCTCGGTGCGAAGCTGGCTGGCTTCCACCCCAAGTTCCTTCCACGTGCCGACATCCATGCGGATCATCGACTCGCCCGCCTCATAGGCCAGCAGGATATCCCTGAACGACGCTGGTACCGGTTTGGACTTCTGCGTTGCCGGGTCGGCAAAAACATAGACCAGATCGCAGCTGATCAAATGCTCCTCGCCACGAAAGATGGCGCATTGGTAGAGCATCGATGAAGTTCCAATGCGGGCGCACTTGATGCCGACATCCAGTTGATCATCCAGCCTGGCTGATCCATGGTATTCCACCGTCGCCTTCTTCACGAACAGGTCACCCTCCAAGGCATGCATGGTGGTGTAGTACGGTAATGCCAGCGCGCGCCAATAGTCAGCGATCGCCGTGTCAACGTACATCAGGTAGTGCGCATTGAAAACGATCTTTTGCAAATCCACCTCGGCCCAACGCACCCGCAGGCGGTGAAAGAAGCGAAAATCAGTGCGTGTCAAGTCAGTCATGGTTTCATCCTACACGGAAACTGCCATGGCACCAACATTGCTAGCGAAGTAGATTATGTCCATTCACGCCGCCCTGAACCACGTCACCCACTACAAATACGACAAGCTCGTCAACCTGGGGCCGCAGGTGATTCGTTTGCGCCCGGCACCCCATTGCCGCAGCAAGATCATTTCCTATTCGCTCAAGGTGGAACCGGCGCAGCACTTCATCAACTGGCAGCAGGATCCGTTTGCCAACTACCAGGGCCGCCTGGTCTTTGAGAAGAAGACGCGCGAGTTCAAGGTCACGGTCGATCTGGTGGTGGAGATGGCGGTGTACAACCCGTTTGACTTCTTTCTGGAGCCCAGCGCCGAGAAATATCCTTTCAACTACGAAGCGCTGCTCAAGCAGGAACTGGCACCCTACCTGGCCACCGAGCACCTGAGCAAACGCATCAAGGCCTGCCTGGCCCGCATCGACCGGCGCAAACGCCGCACCATCGATTTTCTGGTGGCGGTCAACCAGATGGTGCACAAGGACATCAGCTATTTGATCCGCATGGAGCCCGGCGTGCAGTCGCCTGACGAAACGCTCAAGCTCGGTTCCGGTTCCTGCCGCGATTCGGCCTGGCTGCTGGTGCAGCTGCTGCGCCACTGTGGCCTGGCGGCGCGCTTTGTCTCCGGTTACCTGATTCAGTTGAAGCCCGATGTCAAGTCACTCGACGGTCCAAGCGGGACCGAGGTTGACTTCACCGACCTGCACGCCTGGTGCGAGGTCTACCTGCCCGGTGCCGGCTGGGTTGGCTTGGACGCCACCTCGGGCCTGCTGGCCGGCGAAGGTCATATCCCGCTGGCCTGCACGCCGCAGCCCTCCGGCGCGGCACCGATTGAGGGCGGCATGGACAAGTGTGAGGTCACCTTTGCCCACCACATGGCCGTGACACGTATCTACGAGTCACCGCGGGTCACCAAGCCCTATAGCGAAGAACAGTGGGCCGATGTGATGGCATTGGGCAGCGCGGTGGACGAGGAACTGAAAGCCGGCGATGTGCGCCTGACGATGGGTGGCGAGCCCACTTTTGTGGCGGTGGATGACCGCGACGCACCAGAATGGAACACCGAGGCGCTGGGCCCCACCAAGCGCGGCTTTGCCACCGAGTTGGTGCAGAAGCTGCGCACCGAATACGGCAGCGGTGGCTTTTTGCACTTTGGCCAAGGCAAGTGGTACCCGGGCGAGCAACTGCCGCGTTGGGCCCTGAATATCTACTGGCGTGCCGACCACGAGGCCGTGTGGGCCAACCCGGCGCTCTTTACCGACGAGCGCGTGCCGACCCATTACACCAGCGAGGATGCGCAGCGTTTCACGCTAACGCTGGCCAGCAAGCTCGGCGTGACCGACAAGTTCATGCAAAGCGCCTACGAAGACGTCTGGTACTACCTGTGGCGCGAGCGCCGTCTACCAAGCAACGTCGACCCCTTCAATTCGAAACTCGATGACGAGATGGAGCGCGCTCGCCTGCGCCGGGTCTTTGAGCAAAAGCTCGACTCCGTGGTCGGCTATGTGCTGCCGATCAAGGTGGCGGAGACGCCGGATTCGGCTGGCACGGGCTGGACCACCGGATCCTGGTTCCTGCGCGACGAGCGCATGTACCTGATGCCCGGCGACTCACCCATGGGCTTGCGTCTGCCGCTGGACTCGCTGCCCTGGGTCAGCGAGAGCGACTACCCGTACCTGCTGGAGCAGGACCCGAGTGCGCCGCGTGATGCGCTGCCGGCACACGACGCCCTGGCGGCGCGCTACACAGCCAGCGTGCAAGCCATCAAGCCGGCGGGTGCTACACCTTACCTGTCCGGCAGCGGACCTGCCACCGAGGCCGAGCGAAAATTTCAGCGCGCCGGCGCTTCAGGCACCGCGACGCTGGCCGCCAACGCGCAGAGCGCCGCACAAACCGAACCCGCAGACTTTGCGCGCGTTCCCAAGCGCCAGGAATCGGCCCACTGGATCACCCGCACGGCGCTGTGCGTGGAGGTGCGCGACCCGCGCCGTGCCAGTGGCCCCAAGGCCGAGGCGGTGGGCGAGAAGTCCGGCGTGCTCTACATCTTCATGCCGCCGCTGGAGAAGCTGGAAGACTATCTGAGCCTGCTGGCCGCCATCGAAGCCACGGCGCAATGCCTGGGTGTACAGATCGTGCTCGAAGGCTATCCGCCGCCACGCGACCCACGCTTGCGGCTGCTGCAGGTCACGCCGGACCCGGGCGTCATCGAGGTCAACATTCACCCGGTGACGAACTGGGGCGAACTCGTCAGAAACACCGAGTTTCTCTATCAGGTGGCTTTCGAGTCGCGCCTGTCTGCAGAGAAGTTCATGAAAGACGGGCGCCACACCGGCACCGGCGGCGGCAACCACTTTGTGATGGGCGGCGCCACGCCGGCCGACAGTCCGTTTCTGCGCAAGCCCGAGCTGCTGGCCAGCCTGCTGCTGTTCTGGCACAACCATCCTAGCCTGAGCTACCTGTTCAGCGGCATGTTCGTCGGCCCGACCAGCCAGGCGCCGCGCGTCGACGAAGCGCGCAACGACCAGCTCTATGAGCTTGAAATTGCCATCGAGCAGATCTACAAGAACCGCGAACTGCATGGCAAATTTTCCGACGGGCCGTCCCTAGGAAAATTGACCCCCTTGGGGGGCAGCGACCCACACGAAGTGGAGGAGCGTGGGGGCCATCCCATGCCGCCCTGGCTGGTGGATCGCACGCTGCGCAACATCCTGATCGACGCCACCGGCAACACGCACCGCAGCGAGTTTTCCATCGACAAGATGTATTCACCCGACTCTGCCACCGGCCGCCTTGGTTTGCTTGAGCTGCGCGCCTTCGAGATGCCACCGCACCCGCGCATGAGCGTGGTACAGCAACTCCTGCTGCGCTCGCTGGTGGCACGTTTCTGGAAGACGCCGTACAAGGCACCGGCAACGCGCTGGGGCACCGAATTGCACGACCGCTTCCTGCTGCCAACCTTCATCCGGCTCGACTTTGACGACGTCATGGCCGAGCTGCGTGGTGCCGGCTACGCCTTCGATGCGAGCTGGTTTGCTCCGCACTTCGAGTTCCGTTTCCCGATTGTCGGTTCGGTCAATGCGGCCAGCATCGAGCTGACGCTGCGCAATGCGCTGGAGCCCTGGCACGTGATGGGCGAGGAAGGTGCACCCGGCGGCACCGCGCGCTACGTCGACTCGTCGCTGGAGCGCATGGAAGTTCATGTGACCGGCCTGAACCAGAGCCGCTACGTCGTCACCTGCAACGGCCGCGCCCTGCCCCTGCAATCCACCGGCACCACCGGCGAATACGCCGCTGGCGTGCGCTACAAGGCATGGAACCCGCCTTCGGCATTGCACCCGAGCATCGGCATCGACACCCCGCTGACTTTTGACATTGTCGATACCTGGATGAAGCGCTCGCTCGGCGGCTGCCAGTATTACGTAGCCCATCCTGGCGGCTTGAACCCCGATACCTTTCCGGTCAACGCCTATGAGGCAGAGAGCCGGCGCATGTCGCGCTTTGCTGCCATGGGCCACACGCCCGGCGCGTTGGTCGTGCCACCGGCCACCATCAACGTGGCGGCGAGTCGGGAATTTCCGTTCACGCTGGATTTGCGCCGGAGCTAGGATCGGCTCCCGCGGATCTGGGGCTTGTTTCCTTTCTTTCGCTAGCCTGGCGCGCCAGTGCCCGATTCACATCGCGCGCATCGAGCCCATACATCGCAGCAAACTCAGGGACCGTCTTGCCGCTGGCCTCGAAGGCGCGGCGCAGTGCCTCTTGCCGGGCACGCTCCTGCTCG
>CAITZZ010000150.1 GCA_903897005.1 uncultured beta proteobacterium
AGCTAAGTAACCAAGGTTTTAGGAGAATGAAATGAAAGTTTCGGCTTCGGTCAAGAAAATTTGCCGTAACTGCAAGGTGATTCGGCGCAAGGGCGTGGTGCGTGTGATCTGCTCAGATCCGCGTCACAAGCAGCGCCAGGGTTGACTAGCAAAAGTTTTAGAGGACGAAAATGGCACGTATCGCTGGCATCAATATTCCGCCGCAACAGCATTCTGAAATTGGCCTCACCGCCATCTTCGGGATCGGTCGCAATCGCGCTCGCAAAATCTGCGAAGCTTGTGGCATCGCTTACTCCAAGAAGGTCAAGGACTTGACCGACTCGGATCTGGAAAAAATTCGCGACCAGATTGCGCAATTCACCATCGAAGGTGATCTGCGTCGCGAGACCACCATGAACATCAAACGCTTGATGGACATTGGTTGCTATCGCGGATTCCGCCATCGGCGTGGCCTGCCTGTGCGTGGCCAACGCACACGTACCAATGCCCGTACCCGCAAAGGCCCCCGCAAGGCCGCTGCTTCATTGAAGAAATAACAGGGATTGAAAGACCACTATGGCAAAAGCTCCCGCCAGTAACGCGGCCCAACGGGTCCGCAAGAAGGTTCGCAAGAACGTAGCAGACGGCATAGCGCACGTCCACGCCTCGTTCAATAACACCATCATCACGATCGCCGATCGGCAAGGCAATGCCTTGTCGTGGGCGTCTTCGGGTGGTCAGGGGTTCAAGGGTTCCCGCAAGTCCACGCCGTTTGCGGCGCAGGTCGCCTCCGAGGTGGCAGGTCGTGCTGCCATCGAGCAGGGAATCAAGAACCTCGATGTTGAAATCAAGGGCCCCGGTCCCGGTCGCGAATCTTCGGTTCGCGCCCTGGCTGCTCTTGGCATTCGCATCAACATGATTGCCGACGTGACCCCGGTGCCGCACAACGGCTGCCGTCCACAGAAGCGCCGCCGTATCTAAAGATTCGGCATCCGTTTTTAACAAGCCCACCGCCACCGGCGTTAGCTGGTGGCTCCCGCACTGATGTGCGGCAGATGACATAAAGGAAGTTCAAGTGGCACGCTATCTAGGCCCCAAGGCCAAACTATCCCGCCGAGAAGGCACTGACCTGTTTCTCAAGAGCGCGCGTCGCTCCATTGGAGACAAGGCAAAATTTGACTCCAAGCCCGGTCAGCACGGTCGCACTTCAGGTGCACGTACCTCTGACTACGGCCTGCAATTGCGCGAGAAGCAAAAAGTCAAGCGCATGTATGGCATTCTGGAGAAGCAGTTCCGCCGCTATTTTGAAGAAGCAGATAGCCGCAAGGGCAATACCGGCGCCAATCTGCTGTCGCTGCTGGAGTCGCGTCTGGACAATGTCGTCTACCGCATGGGCTTTGGCTCGACCCGCGCCGAAGCGCGTCAACTGGTCTCGCACAAGGCCCTGACGGTCAATGGCAAGGCGGTCAATATCCCGTCTTACATGGTCAAGGCCGGTGACGTGATCGCCGTGCGCGAGAAGTCCAAGAAGCAGAACCGCGTTGTGGAAGCCCTGCAATTGGCACAGCAAGTCGGTATGCCGAGCTGGGTTGAAGTCAATATTGAAAAGGCCGAAGGCGTATTCAAGTCGGCTCCTGATCGCGATCAGTTTGCCGCCGACGTAAATGAGTCCTTGATTGTCGAGTTGTATTCGCGTTAAGAGTTTTACTAAAACATTATTTGTTCAAAATCGTTCCTGGGGCGCAGCTGCTGCGCTTCAGGTGCTTCGCCAGCCTTACCGGTGTAATGAGCCGGGGGTATTGAGAGGAAGTCTGCATGCAAAATAGTTTATTGAAACCCAAAGCCATCAACGTCGAGCATCTCTCCGCCCATCGGGCCAAGGTTGCTCTGGAGCCCTTCGAGCGCGGGTATGGTCACACGCTCGGCAACGCATTGCGCCGCGTCCTGCTCTCATCCATGCCAGGCTACGCTGCCACCGAGGTCACCATCGCTGGCGTCCTGCATGAGTACTCATCGATTGACGGCGTGCAAGAAGACGTAGTCAACATCCTGCTCAACCTCAAGGGCGTTGTCTTCAAGCTGCACAACCGTGAAGAAGTGACCCTGAGCCTGCGCAAAGATGGCGAAGGCGCTGTTACCGCCAGCGACATCCAGACCCCGCACGACGTCGAAATCGTCAACCCCGAGCACATCATTGCCCACCTCTCGCAGGGTGGCAAGCTTGATATGCAGATCAAGGTTGAAAAGGGTCGTGGCTACGTGCCCGGCACCATGCGCCGCCACGGCGATGAGCCGACCAAGTCGATCGGCCGCATCGTGCTCGACGCCTCCTTTTCTCCGGTCAAGCGCGTCAGCTACACGGTGGAAAGTGCCCGTGTTGAACAGCGCACCGACCTCGACAAGCTGGTGGTCGACATCGAAACCAATGGCGCCATCTCGGCTGAAGAAGCGGTTCGCGCATCGGCCAGAATCCTGGTTGAGCAACTTGCCGTGTTTGCACAGCTTGAAGGCACCGAACTGGCCGCATTCGATGCACCGGCACCGCGTGGCAGCACGCAGTTCGACCCGATCCTGCTGCGTCCGGTGGACGAGCTTGAGCTGACCGTTCGCTCGGCCAACTGCCTGAAAGCAGAAAACATCTATTACATCGGTGACCTGATTCAGCGCACCGAAAACGAGTTGTTGAAGACCCCGAACCTGGGTCGCAAGTCGCTCAACGAAATCAAGGAAGTACTGGCATCGCGCGGTCTGACTTTGGGCATGAAGCTCGAAAGCTGGCCACCCGCCGCACTCGAAAAGCGTTAATTTCTGAGGCCAGAAAAGGTCTCAGCGCCACGGGCAGTACCTGATACGGCTGCCTGAATAAAACCAAAGGAAAGTACCATGCGTCACGGACACGGATTACGTAAACTCAATCGGACCAGCGAGCACCGCCTGGCGATGCTGCGCAACATGATGAACTCGCTCATCGAGCACGAAGTCATCAAGACCACCTTACCCAAAGCCAAGGAACTGCGTCGCGTGGTCGAGCCCATGATCACCCTGGCCAAAGAAGCCACCGTGGCCAATCGCCGCCTGGCGTTTGACCGCTTGCGCGACCGCGACAGCGTCGTCAAGCTCTTCAATGACCTCGGCCCGCGCTTCAAGAGCCGCCCGGGTGGTTACACACGCATCCTGAAAATGGGTTTCCGTGTTGGCGACAATGCGCCAATGGCACTGGTTGAGTTGGTCGACCGCCCAGCTGAAATTGAAGCCCCTGCCGGCGAGCCGGAAAAGGCTTGATAGAGTACAATACACACATACCGCGCGATGGAGCAGTCTGGTAGCTCGTTGGGCTCATAACCCAAAGGTCGCAGGTTCAAATCCTGCTCGCGCAACCAATAAATTAGCGGTTTACCCCGTTAGCAAATGCCCACTTTATGTGGGCATTCTGCTTTCTGGCCGGACGTGATCCAGATCCGGGCGGTGCCAGGGGTCCACATGGGTCATCAGGTTCAAGACCCGATGCCGCTGCAGCACACGCTGTCTGGCCTCCACTGCAATATCGTGTCCCGCTTCCACCGTGATATTTGCGTTAACTTCAATGTGCGCATCGACCACAATCATGTCGCCCATCTTGCGCGTGCGTACGTCGTGCACATCACTCACACCGGGTGTTTCCAGCAGGGTTCTCCGAATCGCCTGTACCTCCTGCTCGTCCACCGCCCGGTCCATCAGGTCGTGCAAGGCGTCCCAGCTAAAGCCCCATCCCATCCGGGTAACCATAAAACCCACAATCAGCGCGGCAATCGGGTCCAGAATAGGGTAGCCCGCCAGATTGCCGATGATGCCAATTCCCACCACCAGGGATGAGGCGGCGTCCGAGCGGGCGTGCCAGGCGTTGGCAACCAGCATGCTTGATTTGACGCGTTTGGCGACCGACAGCATGTAGCGGAACAAGAGTTCTTTGGCGATCAAGGCACCACCCGCTACCCACAAGGCCATGATATGCACGGTCTGCACGGTCTCGGGCGCTTCAAGTTTTCGTGCGGCCGACCACAGCATGCCAACACCTACCACCAGCAACAAGGTACCAAGTACCAGCGAAGCAGCGGTCTCGAAACGCTGATGTCCGTAGGGGTGATCCGCGTCAGCGTCCTTCTTGCTGTGATGACTGGCCAGCAGCACGACAAAGTCGGCTACCAGATCCGACAGCGAATGGATGCCGTCGGCGATCAAGCCCTGGGACTTGGCCAAGACGCCGACGACAACTTGCGCAATCGTCAGGACCAGATTGACGCCGACGCTGACCCAGGTGCTGCGCGAGGCCGCCGCCATGCGCTCGGCCGGGCTGTGCTCTGTGTCTTCGGCATCATCCGCCAGTTCGGTGAATTTCATGATTTGCGAAGTGTAGGGCAACGCAGCGCTCAGGTCATGTGCTGAGTGCCCAAAGCGGCGGTGGTGCGGTCATCGCCAGGATGCCCACCCAGCGAGTAGGGAATGGAAAGGAACGCAACCAGCACGACGGGGGCCAGCGCCGCAAGCGCGACGCAAAGCCACTGACGAATGAACTGGCGAAGGAACAAATTCATGGTGAACCTCTCTGATAAAGTGAATCCATGCTGCGATCTTCGGTGCGCTGCCTTAAGGCAGTCTTAGTGCCCATGCCAAAGCGGTTTTACGATGACTTCCCAATCCTTCAACAAGGTCTGTATTTACGGTGCTGGCGCGATTGGCGGCTGGATCGGTGCGCGCCTGGCGGCTGCGGGTTGCCGCGTCAGCGTGGTGGCACGCGGTGCCACGCTGGAGGCGTTGCAGCGCCACGGCCTGCGTCTGCGCGAGAACAGCGTAGAGAGCGTCTGGCCGGTGCAGGTCAGCGCGGACCCGGCGCAGTTGGGTGTGCAGGATCTCGTGGTCATTGCGGTCAAGGCGCCGGGTCTGTTGGAGGTAGCGCGCCGCATCGCTCCCTTGATCGGAGCCGACACCGTGGTGCTGAGCGCCATGAACGGCGTGCCCTGGTGGTTCTTTCAGGGCTTTGGTGGGCGCTTCGAGGGCAAGCTGCTGGAAGCCGTGGACGCTACCGGCGAGATCGGCCGAGCCATTCCTGGGGCCAAGGTCATCGGCTGCGTGGTGCACGCCAGTTGCGCGGCGGAGCCAGCTTATGTGCAGCATCACTTTGGCAATAAACTGATCATTGGTGAGCCTGGTGGGCAGCCAAGCGAGCGGGGGGCGCGACTCGTGGCACTGCTGCAGGCGGCGCGTTTCGAGGCCAGCGTTTCGGATCAGATTCAAAAAGACGTCTGGTACAAGCTGTGGGGCAATATGACCGTCAACCCGATCAGCGCCCTCACCGGCGCCACCACCGACCGGATTCTGGACGACGAACTGGTGCGCGGCTTCGTCTCCAGCGTGATGCTGGAGGCCAAGGAGATCGGCGCGCGCATTGGCATCCCGATTGCGCAGCAACCGGAAGACCGGCATGCCGTCACGCGCAAACTCGGTGCTTTCAAGACATCGATGCTGCAGGACATGGAAGCCGGCAAGCCGCTTGAACTCGATGCCTTGGTGACGGTGGTGAAGGAACTCGGCGCCCTGACTGGCGTCGCTACGCCGTTCACCGATGCCCTGCTTGGCCTCTCAAGACTGCAGGCACGGATGCGCGGCCTGTACTGACAACGGCTTGCGCTCGGTTTGCGTTTGCGCACGGACGGCCCTGGTTCCTTGGGTGTAAGCTGCCAACTACGATGAACAATGGACTGAGCAGCGCCGAGGCCGGCGAGCGCCTCCAGCAATACGGTGCGAACCGGCTGGCGCCGGCGACGCAGCGCTCGGTGGTCTTGCAGTTCCTGGCGCATTTCAAGAATCCGCTGGTGCTGGTGCTGCTCGTGGCCAGCGGAGTCTCAGCCCTGACGGGGGACCTTACGGGGGCCCTCATCATCGGACTGATTGTTCTGATGAGCGTGACGCTGGATTTTGTGCAGGCGTATCGGGCCGGTCGCGCAGCCGAACAACTGGCACTCAAGGTCGCGGTGACGGCCAGCGTGCTGCGCGATGGCCAGACCAGCGAACTGCCGGTCACGCAACTGGTCCCCGGCGACGTAGTCTACCTGTCAGCCGGCAATCTGGTCCCAGCGGACGCGCGTTTGCTGCAGGCCAATGATTTTTTCGTCAATCAGGCGCAACTCACAGGCGAACCCTTTCCCGTGGAAAAGAGAGCCGCGGCAGCACCAGCAAGGGATGCGGCGCACCTTGCCAACGACGACGGGTCGCTCGATCGCGGCGATAGCATCTTCATGGGAAGTTCGGTGGTCAGCGGTTCGGCGTGCGTGCTGATTCGGCGCACCGGCAGCAGCACGGCGCTTGGTCAGATAGCGGTCAGTCTGGCCGCCGATGTGCCGCCAACCGCCTTCGAGATCGGTACCCGGCGCTTTGGCATGTTGATCATGCGGCTGACGCTGTTGCTGGTGCTGTTCACGCTGATGGTGAACGTGGCTTTTCAGCGGCCGCTGCTGGAGTCCTTCCTGTTTGCCGTGGCGCTGGCGGTTGGCCTGACGCCGGAACTGCTGCCGATGGTGGTGTCGGTGACCCTGACACGCGGCGCTCTGCGCATGGCAGCCCTGAAAGTCATTGTCAAACGGCCCTCGGCGATTCAGGACATGGGCGCGATGGACGTCCTGTGCACCGACAAGACCGGCACCCTGACCGAAGCGCACATCCGCCTGGAGCGACATATCGACGCCAGCGGGCAGAGCAATCCGCAGGTGCTGGCCCTGGCGTACCTCAACAGCTATTTCGAGAGTGGCCTGAAGAGCCCGTTGGACGACGCGATACTGGCGCACCGGGACGTTGATGTGTCTGGCTGGAGCAAGATCGACGAGGTGCCGTTTGATTTCGAGCGGCGCCGTGTCTCGGTGCTGGTGCAGCGCGAAAGCGCGCGCCGTCTGGTGGTGAAAGGCGCGCCGGAAGATGTGCTGCGCTTGTGCACCCAGTACCAGGACAACACGGGTGCCAGCGTGTTGCTCGATGCAGCAGCACGCGTGCGCATTGACTCCCTGTCTGACAAGCTGGGCCAGGAGGGTTTCCGCGCTTTGGGTATTGCCTGGCGCGATGTGGCGCTGGACCACCCGCACGCCGTGGTGTCGGATGAGAGCGAACTGGTGTTTGCCGGTTTCGCCGCCTTTCTGGACCCGCCCAAGGCCAGCGCCGGACAGGCACTCAATGCGATGGCGGCCAGCGGTGTCGCGGTGAAGATCGTGACCGGCGATAACGAACGCGTAACGCGCCATGTCTGCACCGAACTCGGCATCCCAATCAAAGGTGTGCTGACCGGCACCGAAGTGGCGGCCATGAACGACGACGCATTGCGCGCGCGCGTCGAGGGTGTGAACCTGTTCTGCCGTGTCAACCCGTCACAGAAGAACCGGATTATTCTGGCGCTCAAAGCGCGCGGCCATGTGGTCGGCTACCTGGGCGACGGCATCAACGACGCGCCCTCGCTGCACACGGCTGATGTGGGTATCTCGGTGGAGGGTGCGGTGGATGTGGCCAAGCAGGCCGCCGCCATGATTCTGCTGGAGAAGGACTTGATGGTGCTGCACAAGGGCATCCTGGAGGGGCGGCGCACCTTCGGCAACGTGATGAAGTACATCATGATGGCCACCAGTTCGAACTTCGGCAATATGTTCAGCATGGCCGCCGCCACGCTGTTCCTGCCGTTTCTGCCGATGCTGCCTTTGCAGATCCTGCTCAACAACCTGCTCTACGACGTCTCGGAGGTCACCTTGCCGCTGGACAACGTTGATGACGAAGATCTGGTGCAACCCAAGCGCTGGGACATGGCTTTCATCCGCAACTTCATGCTGACCATCGGTCCCATCAGCTCGCTGTTTGATTTCCTGACCTTTTACCTGCTGCTGCGGCTGTTCGATGCGCATGAATCCCTGTTTCGCACCGGCTGGTTTGTGGAGTCGATTGCCACGCAGGTGCTGGTGATTTTTGTCATCCGCACACGGCGCAATCCGTTGCGCAGTCATCCGCATCGCTGGCTGGTCATCACCTCGCTGGCGGTGGTGCTGGTGGCCATGCTGCTGCCGTTTACGCCACTGGCGCCGTTTCTGGGTTTTGCGCCGTTGCCGCCCGTGTTCTTTGGCTTGCTGGCGGCTTTGCTGCTACTCTATCTGCTGATGGTTGAGGGAGCAAAACAATGGTTCTACCGACGTCTGATGAAGGTCTGAGCGCCGCGCAGGCGGCGCAGCGCCTGCAAGATGATGGCCCCAACGTGCTGCCCGGCGAGCAACGGCGCGGTCTGCGCGCCATCGTGCGCGAGACGCTGCAGGAGCCGATGTTCATGCTGCTGCTGGCGGCCGGCGCGCTCTACCTGGTGTTGGGTGATTTGCAGGAAGGGATGATCCTGTTTGGCCTGGTGCTGGTGGTGTTGGCGCTGACCCTGTACCAGGAGGGCAAGACCGAGCACGCGCTGGCCGCCCTGCGTGACATGACGAGCCCGCGCGCACGCGTGCTGCGCGACGGCCAACCGCAGCGCATTGCCGGCGTTGACGTGGTCTGTGGCGACATCCTGCTGCTGGCTGAAGGCGACCGCATTGCGGCCGATGCCATGCTGCTGGATGGCAGTGATGTGCAGGTCGATGAATCCCTGCTCACCGGCGAGTCACTGCCGGTGCTCAAACTCGCTGCCACGGACTCGGACGATATCGCGCAGAGCAGTCTGTTTTCCGGCACCTTGCTGGTGGGCGGCCACGGTCGCGCGCTTGTGACGGCAACCGGCGCGCGCAGCGAGATCGGTCGCATCGGCGCGGCGCTGGAGACGCTCGTCAACGAGCGCTCGCCCCTGAAACTGCAGACTGCGCGCCTGGTGCGCGTGCTGGCCCTGATCGCGTTGGGCGCCAGCCTGTTCATGGTGCTGGCCTATGGCGGGCTGCGCGGCGACTGGCTGGGCGCACTGCTGGCCGGCATTGCGCTGGCGATGGCTTTGCTGCCGCAGGAGTTCACCGTGGTCTTGACGGTGCTGCCTGCCCTCGGTGCCTGGCGCCTGTCAAAGCAGAACGTTTTGACGCGTCGCATTGCCGCCATAGAGACGCTGGGTGCGACCTCGGTGCTGTGCGCCGACAAGACCGGTACTCTCACAGAAAACCGCATGACCGTCACGCAACTGTACGTGCCTGTCAACGCGCCAGCGGGCAGTGAGAGTCTGGCAGTCGACTACGACGGCACGGCGCAGCTGCCGGAAGCTTTTCATACGCTGGTGGAGTACTCGATTCTGGCCAGCATGGCTGACCCGTTTGATCCGATGGAGAAGGCATTTCATCGCCTCGGTCAGCACTTTCTGAAAGACACGGAGCACCTGCACCGTGACTGGACCTTGCTGCAGGAATATGGCCTGACGCCACAGCTGCGCGCCATGTCGCATGTCTGGCAGGCGCTGGAGAGCGAGGGCCAGGGTCATGTGGTGGCGGCCAAGGGCGCGCCCGAGGCCATTATTGACTTGTGCCATCTCGACGCTGCAGCGCAAGCGCCGATTTCTGCTGCCGTTGACGCCATGGCTGCCAAGGGTCTGCGGGTGCTCGGCGTGGCTCAGGCGCGCTTTGTCGGGGACCAGTGGCCCGCCGGCGAACATGACTTTGAGTTTGAATTTGTCGGCTTGCTCGGTCTGGCTGACCCGCTGCGCGCGGAGATCAGGGAGGCGGTGGCCGAATGCCGCAGCGCCGGCATCCGTGTCGTGATGATCACCGGCGACTACCCGGCCACAGCGCATGCGATTGCGTTGCAGGCGCAACTCGATGTCAGTCAGCCCGACCAGTTGCTCACGGGTGACGAACTGGCACGCCTGAGCGATGCTGAACTGTGCCAGCGCATGAAGCGGGTCAGCGTCTGCGCCCGCATTGCCCCGCAGCAAAAGTTGCGCATCGTGCAGGCGCTCAAGGCCAAGGGCGAGATCGTCGCCATGACCGGGGACGGCGTGAACGATGCGCCGGCCCTGAAGGCCGCGCATGTCGGCGTGGCCATGGGTGGGCGTGGCACCGATGTGGCGCGCGAGGCGGCTTCCATCGTTCTGCTGGACGACAACTTTGCCTCCATCGTGCGCGCCGTGCGCCTTGGGCGGCGCATCTTTGACAACCTGCGCAAATCCATGTCCTACATCCTGGCCGTGCATGTGCCCATTGCTGGCATGGCGCTGATGCCCGTGCTGCTGGGCTGGCCGACCGTGTTGTTCCCCTTGCACATCGCCTTTCTCGAACTGGTGATTGACCCGGCATGCTCCATGGTGTTTGAGAACGAACCTTCCGAGTCGGACGTGATGCAGCGTCCGCCGCGCGATGCGCAGGCGCCGCTGTTTGCCGGGATGACCTTGGCACTGGCCCTGCTGCAGGGGCTGGGTGTGCTGGCAGTCGTGCTCGGCGCCTACGCCTGGAGTAGCAGCTGGCTTACCGAGCCGGCAGCACGCGCCTTTGCCTTCAGCACGTTGGTTGCGGGGGATGTGGCGTTGATTCTGTCCAACCGCACGGGTAGCGCCACGCTATGGGCTTCGCTGCGCGTGCCGAACCGCACGCTTTGGGCGGTCATCGGAATCACCCTGGGCCTGTTGGGCTTGACGCTTTACCTGCCCTGGTTGACCAAGCTGTTCTTTTTTGCGCCGCTGTCAGGCCCTGATCTGTTGGCTGCGCTTGGCCTTGGGCTACTCAGCGTGCTCTGGTTTGAGGCGATCAAACTGACGCAACGCTGTCGCAAAGACGCCAAGTCACTGGATTGACATGAGTCCATTATGGTTCCATAATGGAATTGAAATCCATTTCGGAGCCAATATGTCAAACATATCAATCAAAGACGTGCCCGAGGCCTGGGCCGAAGCCCTGCGCCAGCGCGCTGCGCGCAACCACCGATCGCTGCAAGGCGAGTTGATGGCCATCATTGAGGCAGCGCTTGTCAACACCGTCCCCATGGTGCCGGTGCCAACGCCGGGCTCACAGGATGTTGTGGTGGGCTACGGCGCAGGGGGTTATCCCATTGTTCGCAAGGGCTGGAAGACGGTCCAGCAAGTGGCTGCCGAGTTGCGGGTTTTGTACCCGGAGCCGGTAACAGATGCACCGCTGGGTGTGGACATCATCCGCGAAGACCGTGATTCGCGATGAGCGGCACTGTACGCTCACTGTTTGTGGCCGAGCCGCCGGCGCAATACCTTCTGCAACCGCCATTGGTGGTCGACTGCAGCACCCTGGCGGGCCTGGTTTTCAGCGAGCACTGGCGTGACCAGGCGCTTCAGCGAATCGACGGACGCAGTCTGAATGCACCCTGCTTGCTTGACATTGAAATCGCCAGTGTGGCTTTGAAGAAGAACCGGGGTGGTGATCCAAACCTGGGCGTGGTCGGCATGCAAAACTATGCCACCATGGACATCAAGTTGCACGCCGTCAAGCCGCAAGAGGTTCTGGCCCTCGCCATCCGTTACCAGCTAAGTGCCTACGACGCGTCCTACCTCTGGCTCGCCGCCGAGCTGAAATGCCCGCTGGCCACCTTTGACGAGAAATTGGCTACGGCAGCGCAAGCGCACTTGAGCAGCCTGCCCTGAAACCCGCAGTCCGGGCTCAGGCTTGCACCTGCACTGGCACACGCTGCGCCAGCGCGCACATCAACTCGTAGCCCACGGTGCCGGCGCTGTGTGCCACCTCATCAATGCTCAGCAGGGCACCGCCTCTGGCGCGGCCCCACAGCGTCACCTCGCTACCAAAGCCGGCTTGCGGCAGCGCCGTGAGGTCGACCACCAGCATGTCCATGCTGACACGCCCGATAGTGCTGCTGCGAGCGCCGTCCACCAGAACCGGTGTACCGCTTGGGCAGACCCTGGGGTAGCCGTCAGCGTAGCCACAGGCGACGATGCCGATGCGCATGGCTTGCGCGGCGACGAAGGTGGAGCCGTAGCCAACGCTGTCGCCAGGCATCAGATCCTGGGTGGCGATGATTTTTGCCGTCAGCGTCATGGCGGGCTGCAAGTCCCATTCGGCGGCGCTGTGCTGGGGAAAGTCCGGCGAACTGCCGTAAATGGCGATGCCCGGGCGCACCCAGTCCGACGCCAACTGGCTGTGGCGCAAGGTGGCAGCGCTGTTGCAGACCGAGCGCTCACCCGGCAGATCCCTGGTGACAGAAGCAAAGACCGCCATCTGGGAGGCCACGCCACGCTCGCCATCGGCGTCGCTGAAATGCGTGATCAGTGAAATCTCATCGACCTGCGGCAAGGCGTTCAGCCGTGTCCAGGCGCTGCGGTAGCGCTCGGGTGTGAAGCCAAGCCGGTTCATGCCGGAATTCATTTTCAGAAAAACGCGGTGCGGCACATTGGTCTTGTGGCTGGCCAGCATGTCGATCTGCTCGTTGCAGTGCACCGTGTGCCAGAGGTCCAGCCGCGAACACAGTTCGAGGTCGCGCAGCTCAAAAACACCTTCGAGCAAGAGCACCGGACCGCGCCAGCCCAGGGCGCGAACACGCTGCGCTTCATCCAGATCCAGCAGAGCAAAGCCATCGGCTGCGCGCAAGCCCTCAAAGGCGTGTTCGATGCCGTGCCCATAGGCATTGGCTTTGACGATGGCCCATAGCCTGGCATCCGCCGTCTGGGCGCGACAGCGCGCCAGATTGTGACGCAGGGCAGCAGTATGAATGGTGGCAAGGATCGGGCGCGGCATGGTGCTATGGAACTCACGGGACGGTGGTATCGATTTTGACACCTGCAGACGTGCTATAACCCGGCATCGTTGCAAGACCTCTCAAGAAACAAATAATCCCTCCATCGTGTCAGCCACGCTGACACGCCTGTGCAGACAATGAAACGCGGCTTTTTTATCATCATGTCGGCGCAGTTTTTCAGCTCGCTGGCAGACAACGCCTTGTTTGTTGCGGCGGTTCAGTTACTCCGAACCAGCCAGGCCCCGCAATGGCAGCAAGCCGCCCTGGTGCCCATGTTCGCGCTGTTCTACGTGATCCTTGCACCCTTTGTTGGTGCCTTTGCCGATTCCATGCCCAAGGGAAAGGTGATGCTGATCAGCAACTTCATCAAGGTGGCGGGCTGCCTGCTGATGCTGTTTGGCACACACCCCTTGATGGCGTATGCAATTGTGGGTCTGGGTGCCGCCGCCTATTCGCCCGCCAAATACGGCATCCTGACCGAGCTCCTGCCAGCCTCCCAACTGGTCAAGGCCAACGGCTGGATTGAGGGGCTGACGATCGCTTCCATCATCTTGGGCGTTCTGCTGGGCGGCCAGTTGGTCGGGCCGCTGCTCTCGCCCATGCTCATGTCGTTCGATCTCCCGTTTTGTACCACCAGTGTTGATACGGCGCCCGAGGCCGCTATCAGTGTTCTGATTTTTGTTTACCTGCTGGCTGCCTGGTTCAACACCCATATTCCGCTGACCGGCGTCGAAATGCGCCCGATGCCGCGGCGCATCTCGTCCCTGTTGCCCGATTTCTGGACCTGCAACGTGCGTCTGTGGCGCGACAAACTGGGTCAGATTTCACTGGCTGCCACGACGCTGATCTGGGGCGTGGCCGGTAATTTGCGTTTCATCGTTTTGGCCTGGGCCGCCGCCGCACTGGGTTATTCAGTGACGCAGGCTTCGGCTCTGCAGGGGGTGGTGGCGATTGGTATGGCGGTGGGCGCCGTGGTGGCTTCGCTGCGCATGCGGCTCGAAGACGGACCGCGCGTGATCACGCTGGGCATCGGCATGGGCTTGCTGATCATCATGCTGATTTTCATTACCAACGTCTGGGTTGCTGCGCCGTTCCTGATTCTGCTTGGCGCACTGGGCGGCTTTCTGGTGGTGCCGATGAACGCCTTGCTGCAGCACCGGGGTCACAATCTGATGGGCGCCGGGCGCTCGATTGCGGTGCAGAATTTCAACGAGCAGGCGTGTATTCTGGCGCTGGGTGCCGCCTACAGCCTGTCAACCGGTCTGGGCCTGCCGACCTTTGCCGCGATCACCGCCTTTGGCCTGGTGATCGCCGGTTTCATGTGGCTTATCCGGCGTTGGCATCGCCGCAACTGCGTCCTGTATCGCACCGAAGTTGAACATCTGCTCGACATTGCCCGCAACGACAAGCTTGAAGGCTGATGTCAAGTCGCGTCCTCGCTGCGGCGGCGCTGCTTCTTAACGCCTTTGTCTTTGGGTTGTCCTGGTGGCCGTTTCGCGCATTGCAAAGCCAGGGTCTGCATCCGCTGTGGGCTACCAGCATGACCTTAGGTATGGCGCTGGTCTGTTTGCTGCTGCTGCGGCCCAAAGCCTGGCGCGGCTTGATCAGCCACCCCCAACTCTGGGGTTTGCTGCTGGCATCGGGCTTGACCAACGTCTGCTTCAACTGGGCCATAACGATAGGCGATGTGGTGCGCGTTGTCCTGCTGTTCTATCTGATGCCGGGCTGGGTGGTCTTGCTGGCTTGGCCATTGTTGGGGGAAAAGCCCAGTCGAGGTTCGATGCTTCGTCTGGCGCTGGCGCTCACCGGTGTCGTGATCATTCTGAAGACGCCAGCTTCGTCCTGGCCGCTCCCGCAAAGTCTGGCTGACTGGCTGGCATTGGCGGGAGGTTTGTGCTTTGCGCTGACCAACATCCTGTTGCGCAAACTGAACCAGACGCCCCCTGATGGACGCATGCTGGCCATGTTTGCCGGCGGTACCCTGATGGCCACTGGCGCCGCGTTGCTGGGCCAGAATTGGGGAGTGGTGACGGCGCTGCCAACGCCCGACTGGAGTTGGTCGGCGCTGGCACTGATGACCGGCCTGGCGATGCTGGTGGCCAATCTGGCGCTGCAATACGGCGCTGCGCATCTGAATGCCAGTACGACTTCCATCATCATGCTGTCAGAAGTGGTCTTTGCCAGTGTTTCCTCGGTACTGCTGGGCAGCGGTGAATTGTCGGTGCGCACCTTGCTGGGTGGAGTCCTTATTGTTCTTGCGTCATTGCTGTCAGTGCTATCGTTCGGAAAACGCTGAGGAGCACTGAGCCATGAGCACTGTTTACGATTTCGAAGCCCTGCAGATCAATGGCAAATCCGTGCCCCTGAGCCAGTTCAAGGGCAAGGCGATGCTGATCGTCAACACCGCCAGTGCCTGCGGCTTCACGCCGCAGTTTGTGGGTCTGGAAGAACTGCACAAGGTCTATGGCAAGAAGGGTTTGGTGGTGCTGGGCTTTCCGTGCAACCAGTTTGGCGCGCAGGACAGCGGCTCCAACGGCGAGATCGCCGAGTTCTGCCAACTGAACTACGGCGTGAGTTTTCCCATGATGGCCAAGATCGATGTCAACGGCGCGACAGCACATCCGCTGTACCAGTGGCTCGCCGCCGAAGCGCCGGGCCTCTTGGGCAGCAAGTCAATCAAGTGGAACTTCACCAAGTTTCTGCTCGGCAAGGACGGCACTGTGCTCAAGCGCTACGCGCCAACCGATACGCCAGCCAGCCTGGCCCAGGACATCGAGGCGGCCCTGGCGGCGTGAGTCCGTATAAGTGGTGCTCGAACGACTTGTACCACCTTGGTCTGCAATCCAAAAGCAGCATCTGCTGCACCAATGGCGCTCTTTTCTCGGTCATCATTTCTTGTCGCGGTGCTACAGTGAACCCAGACGCGATTGCGTCCCTCCGCTTACCTCGTTAAGTGGGAGCCTTATGTTAAACAACCAAGAGGCTCAATACCCCGGTCATCGTGCCGGGGTTTCTATTTGATGGCTGATGCGCGGCGAACTCGGTGGTTCGCCGTGGCGCAGCAATGAAGACAAGGGTTCTTACTTATTCCCATGTCTTGGATCAATGCCCAAGGCAGCGCATCGGCGCAATATCGCAGTGGGTTTTTCAAGACCAGCACGGCCATTGCACTCAAGGATGCCGAGGTCTGCGTCCTGCCGCCTTACTGGCTAACCTTGCCGGGAGGCTCCACGCGCGCGGCTTTTCGCGCACAGAACTGAACCTTCCGATGACCCGTGAAGCCATTGGCAGTTACCTTGGAATGAAGATCGAAACCGTGAGCCGGATCTTTACAAGATTGGTGGAGCAGGGCATGGTCAAGGTAAACCGGCGCCACGTTCATATTCTCGACCCCGTTGCTCTGATCCGGCGCGTCGGCCAGTTTGAAGCCGTGCCGGCAATGGCCTTACTTTCATGGTCGTAAGGCGTGCCCCGCGGCGTCCTTGACGAGTGAGTTGCCAGCCGCTTTTCTCCGAAGCCGACGATCAGGAGTGAACGTCAGGCAGGGGGAAAATCCTGGGCTATCATTGCCGCCGAAGTCGGCGATATTGGAGCGCCGGTATATGCAAGAATACAAATCCACCATAAACGAAGTTGCCGGCATGTTGCTGGAGTCCAGTCTGTTTCGCGACTTTCAGACTGTCGATCTTCGATCAGTTGCACGCTATTTTCGCGCTGTGACGATCAACAAGGGTGAGATCATCTTCCACGAAGGAGATATTGGCACATTCATGTGCGTCGTCAGTGCCGGCAATATTTCCGTCACCAAATTGGATTCGGATGGACAGTCCGTAGAGATCACGATGCTGCGCCGAGGCCGGGTATTCGGAGAAATGGCGGTGCTTGATGGCGAGTACCGCTCGGCCACATGCGTTGCGGCGCAGGACTGTGTTCTGCTGATCCTGGCAAGAGACTCACTGAGCAAGATGGAGTTGGACGTACCAAGTACCGCTGCCAGAGTGATCCGTGCGCTTGCGGTGTCCCTGTCCAGGCGTTTGCGCCTGGCCGACGGCAAACTTGTAGATCAACAGATCTAGACCACCGCGCCCGTGCCCCGCAGTCAGGTTCGAGCACGCAGCCGCGTTGCGGCTTCGCGCAGGCAAGTTGCCGTGGTGTCCCAGCCCAGGCAGGCGTCGGTGATCGAGACGCCGTAACGCAGGTCTTGTACCTTGCCCAGTTTCTGATTGCCTTCAAACAGGTTCGATTCCAGCATCACGCCCTTGATGGCCTGGTTGCCGTCGACGATCTGGTGCACCACGTCTTTGAGCACCAGCGTTTGCAGCGCGTGGTTCTTGCGCGAGTTGGCGTGGCTGCAATCGACCACGATGTTGACCGGCAATTTGGATGTTTGCAAGGCGGACTCGGCTTCGGAAACGGCGACCGAGTCGTAGTTCGGCACCGCGCCGCCGCGCAGGATCAGGTGGCCAAAGGCGTTGCCGCGGGTCTGAGTCACCGCGACCTGGCCGTCGCCGTTGATGCCCAGAAAGGCGTGCGGTTGCGCGGCCGAGAGCATCGCGTTCAGGGCCACGTCCAGATTGCCGTCGGTGCCGTTCTTGAAGCCAACCGGGCTCGACAGGCCGCTGGCAAGTTCGCGGTGCGTCTGGCTCTCGGTCGTGCGCGCGCCAATCGCGCTCCAGGCAATCAGGTCGCCCAGGTACTGCGGAGTGATCGGGTCCAGTGCCTCGGTGCCGCAGGGCAAGCCCAGGTCATTCAGATCAACCAGCAGACGGCGCGCCACGTGCAGACCCTCGTCAATGCAAAACGAATCGTCCATGTGCGGGTCGTTGATCAGGCCTTTCCAGCCGACGGTGGTGCGCGGTTTCTCGAAATAGACCCGCATCACGATGAAAAGCTGGTCCGCCAGCTCATCGGCCAGTGCCCTCAGTCGCCGGGCGTATTCCATCGCCGCCACGGGATCGTGAATCGAGCAGGGACCGACCACCACGAACAGGCGCCGGTCGCGACCGGCCAGAATGCTGGCCATGGTGCGCCGGGCGGCGCTTACGGTCTGCGTGGCGCGGGGGCTGGCAGGAATGTCGTCGTGCAGTTGCGAAGGCGGCAGCAGCGTGAGCTGCGACAGCACGTTCAGGTTTTCAAGGGCGGTGGGAAAGGGCATGGCCCGATTTTAGTTTGCCTGCGCTAGCGCCTCGTCCAGCACTTCGACCCAATGGCGCACCGGGGTGCTGGTGCCGCTTTGCAGGTGCATGATGCAGCCCATGTTGGCCGACACAATCAGGTCCGGCGCGCTGCCGGCAAAGGTGGCTTGCAGTTGGCCCAGCTTGCGATCACGCAGTTGGTAGGCCAGATCCGGGTTGATCACCGAGTAGGTGCCGGCCGAGCCGCAGCAAAGATGGGCTTCAGCGCCCGTGACCTTGATGTCAAAACCCAGCGCCTGCAGGTGCTTCTCCACACCGCCGCGCAATTGCTGGCCGTGCTGCAGGCTGCAGGGCGGATGAAACGCCATCGCACCAGCCTGCGCCACGCTGCGCGCATCGAGCTTGCCGCTCAAACGCTCGCTGAGCTCGGGCAGCCATTCGCTCAGGTCCTTTGTGAGTGCACTGATGCGCGCCGCTTTGGCTGCATAGAGCGGCTCGTCCTTCAGCAGATGTCCGTATTCCTTGACCGTGACGCCGCAGCCCGAAGCGTTCATGATGATGGCCTCAACCCCGTCCTGCACATAGGGCCACCAGGCCTCGATGTTGGCGCGCATCTGGGCCTTGCCGCCCTGCTGGTCGTTCAGGTGGAATTTCACGGCGCCGCAGCAACCGGCTTTCGGAGCGATCAGACACTGGACGCCGGCGGCGTCGAGTACACGCGCGGTGGCGCTGTTGATGTTGGGTGCCATGGCCGGTTGTACGCAGCCCGCCAGCAGCAGCACCTTGCGCGCATGCACCGTGCTCGGCCATGTGCCTGCATCCTGTTTGGCCGGCACCTTGGCCTTCAGTGCGGCGGGCAGCAGCGGACGAACCAGCTGGCCCAGCTTCATGGCAGGGGCAAACAGCGGCGAAGGGATACCTTCCTTCAAGGCCCAGCGCAGCGCCTGCTCGCCCAAAGGGCGCGGCACTTTGGCTTCCACCAGCTTGCGGCCGATGTCGAGCAACTCGCCGTAGTGCACACCGGATGGGCAGGTGCTTTCGCAACTGCGGCAGGTCAGGCAGCGGTCCAGGTGCGCCTGGGTCTTGCGGGTCGGTGTGGCGCCTTCCAGCACCGCTTTCATCAGGTAAATGCGGCCACGTGGCCCGTCGAGTTCGTCACCGAGCAACTGGTAGGTCGGGCAGGTGGCGGTGCAAAAGCCGCAATGCACGCACTTGCGCAGAATGGCCGCTGCCGCCTGGCCGTCGGCGCTGTTCTGGTATTCGGGGGCGAGATCGGTATGCATATAAATGCTGTCATTGCGGCCTTGAGCCGCAATCCAGCCAAATTTCCTCTATAGGTCTATGTACATGCGGCCGCGATTGAAGATGCCGGCCGGGTCGAATTCATGCTTGAGCTGCTTGTGAATCCGGCCCAAGGCGCTCTGCAAAGGGCTGAAGCGCTGGATCGCCTCCGCGTCAGCGCTGGTTGGAGCGCGGAACAGCGTTGCCGTGCCGCCCACCGCCGCAGCGCACTGGCGCAGCTGGCCGAGTGCCGACAGGGGCGCCCACAGCCAGCGTTGACCACCATGCCACTCGACGAGGGTGGGAAACGGCAGATCGAGCGCTGGCGCGGTCTGCGGCACGGACAGGCGCCACAAACCGAGTTCCGGTGCTGGCGCCCGAAAAAAGGGCAGGGTCTGGTCACGACAGGCATTCCAGTCTGGCGCTGCCTGAGCGTTGTCCATGCGCGCTGCCTCGCCACCCAGCGCCTGCAGGTCGGCGAGCATGCGCGGGCAAGCTGCCTCCACGGCTGCGGCAGCGCCACGCAGGCGCAGATACAGATGTCCGCGCGGAGAAGCGGCGCTCGTTTCCATCAGCCAGCAACTGGCGTTCAGGGGCAGGGGTTGAGCACCCCAGCGGTGCAACAGACTCAGGGCCGTCTGCTGATCCAGGCCAGCGCACATCAGGGTCGCCTCCGCTGGCGCGCGGGGTAGCACTTTAAGTGAGATTTCGGTGAGCACGCCCAGCGTCCCCATGGCACCCACCATCAGGCGCGAAACGTCGTAGCCAGCAACGTTCTTGATCACCTGGCCACCAAAAGTCAGCAACTCGGCGCGGCCATTGAGCAGCGTCACACCCAGCACAAATTCGCGCACCGCACCGGCGCTGGCGCGCGCCGGGCCACTCAGGCCCGCTGCCACCATACCGCCGCAGGTGGCCGCGCTGACGTCCGCAGCGTCACGGCCAAAGCAGGGCGGCTCAAAAGCCAGATGCTGTCCCTTCTCGGCTAACGCAGCCTGCAGTTCCTGCAGCGTGGTGCCAGCCCGCACGGTGACCACCAACTCGCTGGGCTCGTAGCTGACGATGCCGCGCCAGGCACTGACGTCGAGCACCTCCCCTTGCAGGGACTGGCCATAAAAGTCCTTGGAGCCGCCAGCCCGGATGCGCAGCGCCGTGCCGTGCGTCAGCGCTGCGCGAACGCGTTCGGTAATCCGGCGAAGCTCTGAATCCATGGTGTGAAGTGGTGATTAGTCGGCAAAGAAGTTTACCGGCAGTCCGGGGACCTTGACGCGCATCGAGAATATGCAGCCCGACAGTGGCAGGACTTTGAGCTCTTCTGTGCTGCGTTTCTGGCGTGCACTGGTGAGGTACAGCGTGCGCAGGTCGTCACCGCCAAAGCAGACCATGGTCGGGCATTGCGCAGGTGTTTCCCACTGGGCCAGCAAAGTGCCGTCGGGCGCGAGCTGACAGACACGCCGGCCCTCGTACAGCGCCACAAAATAGTTGCCCTCTGCGTCGACCGCAGCACCATCAGGGCGGCCGCCGTAACTGGCAACGGGGAGCGATGCGGACTTGGGCGCGAATTGATGGAAAGTGCGTTCTGCGCTGAGCGTCGCGAGCGGCGCATCAAAATTCCAGGCGCGCACCGCATGGCTGGGCGTGTCGCTCCAGTACAGTATGCCGCCGTCCGGGCTCCAGGCCAGACCGTTGGCGGTGATTGCGTGCTCCAGCTTGCGCTCGGGGTGCGGCACGAGGCCGTTGCGGCAGTCCAGGCAGTACAGGGCGGCGTTGTGCGCTGATTTGGTTTCGTCGATGGTGCCAATCCAGAAGCGCCCCAGTGCGTCGCACTTGCCGTCGTTGGCGCGCATGTACGCCGGGTCGTAGTCGAGTGTGGCGATCTGTAGCAGCGGCCCACCCCACTGGCGGGCGCGAAACACGCCGTGGCGCAGCGCCAGCACCAGACCGCCGCCAGCGGCTGGCGCCATGCAGCCCGGCTCGGATGGCAGGTCCCAGGTCTCAACGATACCGGTGGCAACATCGGTGCGCAGGACCTGGCGGGCCGGGATGTCGATCCAGTACAGCTTGTGCTCCAGCGGGTGCCAGAACGGCGACTCACCCAACTGGTTAGGTTGGGTGGTGACGCATTCCCAGGGAAGAGTGGCGCGAGCGGGGCAAGCAGTGACGTTCATGGCTCAAGGTTTGATTGAGCACATTGTGCACTGCCACTGGCAGGCCCCGGTTCAATGCAGGGCGATGGTCACAAGCGGGTTGGCGACGCAAGTGGCGGAATAGGTGTAGGCCAGATTGACCGCACCCACCATGCCGCTTTGACCACTCAGTGCCTGCGACAGCGATGCGTTGCCGCTGCTGCACGAACCCGTCGCGACGCCGGTGATGCAGTAGTCCAGATTCAAGGGAACCGAGATGCCGGCGGTGGAGATGGTGCCTTTGACATTCACGCCGCAGCTGCCGGTGCCGCCGCCGACACCGGTGCCGCTGACGCCCAACGTGCTGCCATCAAAGGTGTAGCTGATGCTGCTGCCGGGGTTCGCTGCACTGTAGGCCGTTGTAAATTTCCCGGAGAACTGTGACCATTGATCAGCCGTCCAGGCGCTGCCAATCATGCTTGACAGCGTCACTGAATTGGTCTGCAGGTATTTGGACACAGCAGCCAGCACTTTGCCGTAATCGTTCATAGTGCCGCTGACCGTCGGAACGGTGGTGGCCAGGTTGACGCCGGTGAGTTTGAACTGCGTTGCAACGCTGCTGGCCATGGTGTTGAACGCCGCCGCGGTTGGGGTTCCGGTGCTGCCAAAGGCGTAGGTGTAGGCCATCGTCGTCAGTGGCGTGACCACACCGGTAACGGCACCGCCATTGGCGGTGATAACCACTTTAAGCGGGGTTGCCAGCGTGGTGGACTGGTTGGTTGCCTCGTCGGTGTAAGTGCCACCGCTGACTTCCACGACCACATCTCCAGAGAAGGGCACGCTCAGGGAGTAGGTGCCTGCGGTCCCGGTGGTTGTGGTCCCAAGGACGGCGCCGGTGCCGGCATTTTTGATGGTCACGGTTGCACCCGAAACCGGACCCTTGACAGCAGAACCACTGATCGTGGTTGCGACTGTCGGTGTGGTGCTTGAAGTGCTGCCGCCACCTCCACCGCAGGCCACCAGAATGACCGCTGCCGCACTGGCAGTGATGGCGATTAGACTTTTTGTGCGCATGAGATCCTCCTTTAAAAAGAAGGAAAATAGCACCAAAATACTATGGACAACTATCTCGTAAACCCTTAAGCGTTCATTGAACTGCCGCGGGCCGCAACATCCTTTTGGTCTCGATAAAGGCAACGACATCATTGAGTCCGCTGAGAGTCTTGAGATTCGTCATGACATAGGGCGCCAGATCGGTCTTGTTGATCACCAGCAGGTCGCTCTTGGCGATGCCGGGTCCGCCTTTGCGCGGAATTTTCTCGCCGGCGGCAACGTCAATCACGTAGATCGTCAGATCGGACAGTTCAGGGCTGAAGGTGGCGGCGAGGTTGTCGCCGCCGCTCTCCACGCCCATGATGCGCTCGGCGGGCAGCGCGCCGCTGACGGTGAGCAGGCGCTGGTCTTCCTTGGTGTAGATGTCGTTGGTGATGGCCACCAGGTCGTACCGGTCGCGCATCGCTTTGCATAGCATTTCCAGCAGCGTGGTTTTGCCGGAGCCCACCGGGCCACCGATGCCGACGCGATCAGCAGGCACTCGCGCAGTGGTGCGCCGGTGCTGCTGGCTGCCAGTGCAAAGGCCAGCCACATCAGCTGCAGAAAACTCGAATCGGTCATGCTATTGAGAGGTCCATAAATCACGACGCGGACCGAGGCACACACTGTCATGCCGGACTTGATCCGGCATCCATGGATTGCGGGTCAAGCCCGCAATGACAATGCTGTGCAAGTTCTGATTGGACCGTGTCATGAATTCCAGAAACATCAATCGGCAGCAATTCAATGACTGTGACCGTGGTCATGCTTGCAGTTAGGCCCATGCACATGCGGCGCAGCGGCCTTGATCGGGATGTTGATAGGCTTGGGTCCTGGTGTGGCGTGCTCATGGTTGTGGCCGTTGCTGGCATAGGCGCCACCCTCAGGCTCAAAGGAGGTAGTCTCTTCGGACACTGTCAGATGCATGGCGCGCAGCATGTCGGAGAGCACATAGTCGGGCTCGATTTTCAGGTGATCTGGCTGCAGTTCAATCGGCACATGGCGGTTACCCAGATGGTAGGCGGCGCGCGTCAGGTCGAAGGCGCTGCCGTGCTCGGCGCAGGCGGTGATACGCAGCACCGGCTGCGCTGCGGCCAGTACCTTGATCAGCGAGCCGTCTTCGGCCACCAATACGTCACCACCCCGCACCAGCGTGCCGCGCGGCAGGAAAACGCCGAGTTGACGCCCTGCAGAGTCGGTCGCGTCAAAGCGGCTTTTCTGGCGCACGTCCCAGTCGAGTTCGACCGTGGTCGCGCGTTTGATCAGCGCGGCGGCCAGGCCCTGGCCTTGTGCAATGAGTTTGGATGCTTGGATCATGATGTATGTTGTCGGTAAATGCTCGGGGAACTTCAGGGGCTGTGAGTGTTGCGGCCCTACCAGCGACCGTAGCGTGCCACAATGCCACGCCACAGCGCGTTGCGCTCCGCACCCATATGGGCACCGCTGGCATCACCTGAAGCGTCCTTGGCTGCGGCCATATGGACCACCACCAGTTTAAGTGCAGGATCGACCATGATGGCCTGGCCATAGACGCCAAGCAGCGCAAATCGGCGCGTGCTACCGGGCAGCAACCACGTTTGCAGACCATAGCCCAGGTAAGTGCTGCCCTTGTTCTGCAGGCGTCCGGGCCGGAACGCCTCGGGTTGACGGCCGGCGTCGGTCATGTTCAGCAGGTGCTCGCGCGAGACCACCGCGCGCCCGTCGCGCTGGCCGTCGTTGGCCATCAGCCACCCCAGGCGCGCGTAATCCCTGACCGTCGCGTTGAAGTTGCCCGCCGCCATCTCGGTCTGGTCCAGCGGGTTGATGAGCCAGGTGGCCTGTGACTCAGCTCCCAGCGGTTGCCAGATTTTTTCGCCGATGTAGCGACACAAACTCTGCCCGGTGGCGGCGCGCAGGGCCAGACCCAGCACCAAGGTCTCAGCACTTGCATAGTTAAAGACGCTGCCTTCGGGGGCGGCGCGCTGGGTGATGGTCTGCGCCGCCGCCGTGCTGCCCTGTCTTCTTGCCGCCTGATTGAAGCGTGCCAGATCATCCCGGCCCGAGTAGTCTTCAAGGAACTGCGCACCCGAGGCCATGCGCAGCAGGTTGATCAACTTGGTGTCGCCATACAGACTGCCCGCCAGGCGTGGCTCATAGTCAGCGGCACGGTCCTCGAGGGATCGGATATGCCCATCTTCCAGCGCTTTGCCAAACGCTAGTGCGACAACGGTTTTAGCCATCGAGTTGGACAGCATGCGCTGCTCCGGCCTTCGCTCGTAGTTGCTGCGCTCGGCCACGATCTCGCCGTCTTTCAGCACCAGCACAGCGGTGGCGCGCTGGCGTTGCATGTAGTCGTCCAGCGTGAGCGATTTGCCGTCGAAGCGGTACTCAAAGCTGTGCTCGCTGGCCGCTTTGGGCAGTGGCAAAGGCTGCGCCGCCGGCGCCAGTGTGCAATGCGGCGACAAGCTGTCCATCGCGCTGAACGACCCGACCCGGTAGCGCTCCTGGAACGCTTGGGCCAGATTCGGTGCCACCGGGTAGCCGGCGGATTTGCCCAGCAGTTCTTCATCCGGGGCCGCGTAGCAGGCGCTGCCGACAGACAGGATGGCGCAGCACAGGGCGAACTGCCATCGCGTCACGAGTCTGGAGGTGCTGGACATGCTGGATTCGCTTGATGGGGTCAGGATTCCTGGACAATATAGCATTCGCCATAACTTCGAGGGTGGTCATGTCGGCACTCAAACTCACGCAAATCGGCAATTCGGTGGGCGTCAATTCGCCCAGGCAGGTCTTGCCACACCGGGCGGCGCAGTGACCCAGGACATCCGCAAATACGACTACATCGACGCGTTGCGCGGCTATGCCATCCTGGCTGTGCTGCTGGTTCACTCGACGCAGCAAGTAGCGCCGATCAACCACGCGTTCCAGCGACTTGCGTCCCATGGAGGGCGAGGGGTGCAACTTTTCTACATCGCCAGCGCACTGACGCTGTGCCTGTCCTGGCAGTTCAGAGCCTCACTCGAAGCCTTCCCGGTTCGCAACTTCTTCATTCGTCGTTTTTTTCGAATTGCGCCGATGTTCTATGTGGCGATGGCGTTCTACCTGTGTCTGTACGGTTTTTCGCCGCGTTATTGGGCTCCCAACGGTCTGCAGTGGTGGTATCTCCCGCTCACAGCGCTGTTTCTTAACGGTTATCACCCGGAAACGCTGACATCGGTCGTGCCAGGGGGATGGTCCGTTGCCGTCGAAATGAACTTCTACCTGGTGCTGCCACTTCTTCTGCTTCGCCTGAAAACGATGAAGTCGCTGCTGGCATTCCTGTTGTTCAGCTTGCTGCTCAATGCGCTGGCCGAGTCTGCCTCCCTGCGCTGGCTGTTGCCGCTTTATCCGCCGGACCAGCAGCATCTGGTCTACGAATTCAGCTACCTCAACTTCCTTGGGCAACTCCCGGTTTTTGCCAGCGGATTGCTGGCTTGCCACGTTCTGAGTCATGTGGGCAACCTGAAACGCTTTGTTGTGCTGGGCTGGCTGGCATGGGGACTGTTGGCGGCGCTGTCGGTGCTGGCACCTGCAGGCAGCAAACCTATGGGCAATTACATTTTTATTGGATTTGGATTTTCCCTGTTTGCATTGACACTGTCCATCTACCCGGTGAAGTTCCTGGTCAACAAACCAATGGTCCAGATCGGGAGAATCAGTTTCAGCATGTACCTGACGCACTTTGCTGTACTGGAGTTGTTCGCGCGGTTCGGGATATCCTCGATATTTCGCCCGGGCGATGAGTCAAGCTTGCTCCACTACTTTCTCGTGGTGGCGGTCACCGGAATCTTGTCCTACGGCTTTTACGAAGGCATCGAACGCCGGGGCATCCGGTTTGGCAAGCAGATCATCGACAGGCTGGAGCCAGCTTCACCGAAGAGCGTGCCCCGTGCGGCTCGCGCCTGATTGCTGCCGCGCGCCAACCGCTCAGAATAGATAATAGCGCTGCGTCATTGGCAAACTGGTCGCTGCTTCACAGGTCAGCAACTGGCCGTCAGCGCGCACGCTGTAGGTCTGGGCGTCGATTTCCATTTTGGGCAGCTAGCCTGCATTTGCCGAGCAAATCTTCATCCGGGGCCGCGTAGCAGGCGCTGCCGACAGACAGGATGGCGCAGCACAGGGCGAACTGCCAGAGGCTGGTTTCGCGAACTGGATTCGAGAACACATCCAGCCGCGCAAGGCCTGAGCAAGCTGGCGGTCAAGCGTTCGCAAGTTTGCCAGGCGAACCCTGAAGGCCCAGCATGCTGCGCGTCTCTTCGGGCGTTGCAATGGATTTTTCCAATTCCGCAACGGTGCGCTTGGTTCGTTCGACAAATTCGGCGTTCGACTTGGCCAACTGACCCTTTCGGTAGAAGATGTTGTCCTCCATTCCCACCCGCACATGGCCTCCGAGCGACAAGGCTGCAAACAGGATGGGCAAGTGCCCGCGCCCGATTCCGAATGCCGACCATGTGAAATTGCTGCCGAGGTTCTCCTTGCAGGTTTCCAACAGGAACATCATGCTTTTCACTTCAGCCGGCAGTCCGCCCGGAGCGCCCAGCACGAACTGAAAATGCGGGACGTCCTGAATCAGCCCCTTTTTCCTGTAGTGCAGCACGTTGTGGATCATTCCCGCATCGAAGATCTCAAACTCCGGCTTGACCCCGCATTCGTTCATGGAGACAGCCAGCTTTTCCAGAAATTTGGGGCTGTTTTCAAATACCGTCGTGTGGGCCCAATTCATGGTTCCGGCATCGAACGATGCCATCTCCGGACGCAGCGCCTGAAATGGCTTCATGCGCTCATCATCCAACACCCCCAGACCTCCTGACGTGGTCAGGTTCAGAACAATGTCGCAACGCGAACGCACCAGATCAACGGTCTGGGCAAACTTGTCCAGATTCATGGATGGATTGCCAGCATCATCGCGCACGTGGATGTGGGCAATCGACGCACCGGCCTCCCAGCAACGCACAATGTCATCGGCCTCTTCCTGCGGGGTCAGGGGTACATACGGCGTATCACTCTTTTTGGGCCAGGCGCCCGTGCAGGCTACTGTCAGAATCACTTTGTCAGTGTTATCCATAAAATTCCTTTTGCAGGCGTCTGCTTTTCAGCTTAGGTCGATGGCATCAGCGCATCGTCAAAGATCGCGACCGCCCGCGTCCATCCCGCCGAGGCGCCACGGATCTTGTGCGGAAAGCACGAAATGTAAAAACCCGTAGCAGGCAAAACCTCCAGGTTGTGCAGCTTTTCGATATGACAGTAACCGATGTCACGACCGGCTTTGTGCCCTTCCCAGATCAAGGAGGCGTCGTGGCTTTCACCGTATTTTTTCGCGGTGTGCACAAAAGGGGCGTCCCAGCTCCATGCATCGGTTCCGGTCAGGCGCACACCGCGCTCGAGCAGGTACATGGTGGCCTCGTAGCCCATGCCGCAACCGGCTGCCACATAGTCGGGGTTGCCATAGCGCAAGCCAGCGCGGGTGTTGACCACAACGATCTCCAGCGGCGACAAGGTGTGCCCAATGCGCTGCAATTCCGCTTCGACGTCCGCCGCAGTGACGACATAGCCATCGCCAAAATGGCGAAAGTCCAGTTTCACGCCAGGCTGGAAGCACCACTCCAGTGGCACCTCGTCGATGGCGATGGCGGGCTTCTTCTGGCCCAACGCCTTGTCCATGGTTGAATGAAAGTGGTACGGAGCATCCAGATGTGTTCCGTTGTGAGTGGAGAGTTGCACCATCTCCACGGCCCAGCCTTCACCATCGGGTAGATCCTCTTTCTTGAGTCCGGGAAAGAAAGGTGCTATCTGCGCGAACGTATTCTCGTGGTTGAAGTATTCGATCCTGGGCGCAAAGGCCGGTGGATCGCTCAGTACATCGTTTTCAAGGTAGATCGAAAGGTCAACAAATTTGCGAGTCATGGTGCTGCTACTCCCGGATGAAATCAGGGTTGAAGGGTTTCACGCCAGTGCACCATGGGCAGTCCGGGCACTGGCGAGCGAAAAGAAGGAATCGTGGTGCCCAGCAAGCTGCCCAGGTAGACCGTGCGCAGATCGGGACCACCAAAGGTGATACTGGCCAGCCACGGTGCAACGCTGCCGTGGGCGCGTGCCATGTCATCGGCGGTGACTGTACCGGCCTGGATCTTGTCAAGCAGGTTGCGGCTGGCCGCTGGGTCACCGTCGTCAAGCAGCAAACGAACATCGCCCTGCGGAGTGATGGCGATCAGTTGATCTACCATGACCAGCGTGCACCACAGGTTGCCGTAAGCGTCAAACGCAATGCCATCCGGGTAGCCACCCAGGTTGATCGGGCCAAAAACTTCCCGGTTCGCCAACCGCACGCCGTGCTCAGACTCCACCAGCCGCATGCGCGAGATGTTGGGGCCTGTGGTCTCGACGATGTAGAGCCACTCCTCACGCGCATCCAGGCGGATTTCATTGGTGAAGTAAAAGCCATCGGCCACCACGCGCAAACCATGTTCATCAACGACCGCAATGTAGCCATCGCAGACGCGGTTGGCGGCGGCTTGGGTCCAGGGATTGACGCGGGTCGAGACGGTGATCCAGATCCGGCCCTTGGAATCACGCAAGACAAAGTTGACCTTGCCGATGGCCTTGCCGTCAATGCGATCATGCAAGGTGCGGGTGCGTCCATCGCGCGACATCAACTCCAGGCAGTCGGTGCCAAAGTTGGAGATCAGGATGTCGCCATTGGCGGCAAAAGCCAGCCCGTTGGGCAGCGTGCCCTGGGTGAACTTGGCCTCAAACCGGTCGCTGCTGTCGGTGGCGGCAGTGGCAAACCTGGCGTCAGCTTGCTGGCCAATGAATTGCTGTGAGCCGTCGGCCGAAATGCGCGTTACACCGCCCCGCGCGTCGGCGACCCACAAAGTGCCGTCGCGCTCGGCCAAAATGCATTCTGGGCGCTGCAGGCCTACACCAATGTAGGTAATGGCCGAGCGGTCAAGCGTGAAACCATCGAGTGGGTTGGGGCTGATCATTTCAACAACACGAGGCTAATTCCGGGAAACGCAATGAGCAGGCCCAGCACGGCAGTCATGGTCAGCGTGAAAGGGAAGGTGCCGCGGAAAATGTCACCCAGAGAAATATCAACCGTGCGCCCCAGCGTGCTCTTGATCACGTAAACGCTCAAGCCAAAGGGCGGCGTGAGCAAGCCTATCTCAACCGCCACCACGGTCACGACGCCAAACCAGATCAGGTTCAAGCCAAATTGCTGGGCGATAGGCAACATCAAGGGCAGCACGATCAGCAAAATTGACGATGAATCAATGATGGTGCCCAGCAGCAAAACGACGATGACATACACCAGCATGAACATGGCCACGCCAAAACCAGCGGCGGCCATCCATTCGACCATCGCCTGCGGTGTACCGCTCATGGCCAGCATGCGGGTGTAGATATTGGCGCAGATGATCAAAAAGCTGACCGACACCGTCACGTGTCCGGTTTCAGTCAGCACACCCCAAAAGCTTTTCAGTGTGAGTTTGCGCCGCAGCAAGGCAATCACCAGCGCCATCAAGGCGCCTACCGCTCCGGCCTCGGTGGCGGTAAAAAAACCGGCATAAATGCCACCGAGAACCGATCCAATCAGCAGCACGATCGGGATGATCTTGATGGCCATTTCACCAACCGGCATCAAGTCCTCAAAGGCAATGTCGCGGGGCTTGGCATCGACATACACCATGCTGGGGCGAACCCAGGACATCAGCACAATCACCACCGAAAAAGCGAGCGCCAGCACCAGTCCCGGCACAATGCCTGCGGTAAACAGGTCGCCGACCGACTGGTCTGCCAGAAAACCGTACAGAATCATCAACAGACTGGGTGGAATCAGCATGCCCAGCACCGAGGAGCCCGCCACCACACCTACAGCAAACTTGGGCTGGTAGCCAAAACGCAGCATCTGAGGCACAGCAACCCGGGAAAACACGGCTGCCGAAGCAATCGAGATGCCGGTGATCGCGGCAAACACCGCATTGGCTGCCACCGTGGCCACACCCAGGCCGCCACGGATGCGCCGAAACGCCTGGTTGGCGACCTCAAAGGCGTCTTTGCCAACGTCGGCATACGCCACCAGAAAACCGGTCAGCACAAACAGCGGCACGACGCCAAAGATGTGGCTTGAGATCGAATCGTTCACTGCCTGGGCCAGCAAATTGGCTGCAATCTGCACATCGCCCCGGATCAGCCAGACCCCGATAAAGCTGAGCAGCCCCAGCGTGATCGCCACATGCATGCCTGCGTAAATCAGCACCAGCATCAGCAGCAACGAGCCCAGCGCAATCGAGACATTGCTCATGCGATGGTCCTCATACAGAACGCCCGGCGCTCAACCTGGCGCGCAGGCGGCCAATGTCGATCCAGGCCAGCAACAAAAAGCAAAGGGCGGTGGTACTCAAGCCGATCAAGGTGATCAGGCGAATCGGCCAGACCGACAACTGAAAGTCTCCCACAGCACCGACATACTCCTGAATCCGCACCGATTCCACCAAGGGCGCCCAACTGGCCAGCAGAATGACGACCATCAGCGCCAGCCCTACCAAATGGAAGCCCGCCTGCACGGCATCTGCCAGCGCAGGGCTGTTCTTTTTGAGCCGATCCAGCAGGATGTCGGCCCGGGTAAAACGTCCCGCGTGCAAGGTGTCCGCCAGCTGCAAAAAGACAATCCCCACAATCGAGATTGAGACCATCTCGGTTACGCCGCGCACTGGATGGTTGAGCAGATTGCGCCCAAACACATCCAGGTTGATCAGCACCATCAACCCCAGAATCCACAAGGTTCCCAGAGCATTCATGGCCCGGTTCAGGTGATGTAAGCCAAAGGGCAAAGGCGCGCCATAGGAGTCGCCGGCAAAGCCCCGGCGGGTATCCTCTGACGCGGCGGTTTGCGACATCTATTTGCTCCAGTCGCGTGGCAATTTGGTTCCGGCTTTTTGCAGGCTGGCCATGTAGGCGCTCAGCACCTCATTGCCGGGCATACCCTTGGACTGGGCATCGGACGCCCAGTTCCTGGCGACCGGGCCCAGGGAATCCGCCCAGCGTTTGCGCTCAACATCGCTGAGATCGCTGATCTTGGTGCCACCCTCTGCCATTTTTTGAAAAATGCCGGCAACGGCTGCCGACTGCGCTTTGGCATAAGCGGCTTGCCAGGCATCTCCAGCCTCCAAAAAGGCTTTTTGCACTTCAGGGGGCAACTTGTCAAAACGACTCTTGTTAATGACCGCGCCGCCAGCGAACTGGGCTCCGAAGTTGACTTTGGTGACATACGGGGCCACCTCGTGCAACTTGGCGCTCCAGGCACCGGTGGTAAACACCAGTGCACCATCTGAAACGCCGGATTTGATGTCTTCGTAGTAGCTGTTCAAAGTACCCGCCACGGCCACGGCACCCGTACCGCGCACCCAGTTCGATGACGGTCCTGGCGCACTGAGCTTCTTGCCTTGCAGGTCTTCAAGCTTGGTGATCGGGAACTTGGTCCAGACATGGTAAGTGTCCAGGGCCATGCCGCCCAGATAGACCAGCCCGTTCTTGGTCCAGGCCTCGCCCATCGCGGGGACCGAGACCTGCAAATTGGCAACGGTTTTGCTCACCAGTCCAATGTCATCGGTGCCAAACGGTGTGTAGTACGACACGTTTTGCAAAGGGAACTTGGCACCCTCAAACAGGGTGCTGACGATGGCCACATCGGCGACGCCATCAGCCACACCTTTGGATTCAGAGCCCAGTTTGAGCAGCGTGCCACCCCAGGCTTTGGTCCACTCAATCCTGTATTTGCCGCCAGCGGCCAGGCGCTTGTCCACCTCAGGGATCAGCACTTCATCGGCCATTTTAACCCACAGGAAAACCGGTGGATGGCCCGCCGCCGCTGTCATTTTGATGACTTGCTGAGCTGACGCAGGGGTTGCCGCAAAGGTAGCCATGGCGGCAGCGCAAGCTGTGAGAATGAAGGTTTGGCGCAGTGTCATCAAAGTCTCCTGGTTGTGGGTGACGGGAATGCGCCGCGCAGTCCAGCCACGATGAAATTTAACAGCATGGGCGAAGCGGCCGGATCGCTGGGGCGGTTGGCTCCCAAGGAGAGCCGCGCCACACGGGTATCGCTGATGTGATGCAGGAGCGCCCCCAGCGCAAACTGGTAGCCCCAGGCCATTTGGGCACGCGTTGTGTGTGGCATGGCGAGCGTCAGGGCGTCAATGAAAGCATGAGCCATGGGGTCGAAATAGGTGCGCAATACCCGGTCGGTTTCGTCCTGCAGATGGGCCAGCTCACGCGCCACCAACAAAGCGTAGTACTCGCCTTCGGCACTGGCACGAAGCCGCAGCACAGGGTCAAGGAAAGCTTCAATAATGCGCGGCAAGGTGCTGTCTGTGATGGGTTCATCGAGAACCCGCTGCAACGCTTGCAGGCGCTCTTCAATGGTGGTGTTCCAGTGCTCGAAAATCGAGCAAAACAAATCCTGCTTGGGTCCATAGTAATAGCCCACCAGAGCCAAAGGCACCGCGGCCTCGTCGGCAATTTGCCGAATGCTGACGGCATGGTAGCCGCGCTGTGCAAACAGCTTTTCGGCTGCCAGCAGGATCGCCAACTTGCGATCAGGACGGCTCGCTGCCTGCCTGCGGCTGCGGCTCTGCATTGCGATGCTTGGCTGGTCTGTATCCACGCCGGTATTAGACGGTCGTACAACTTGTTGTACAACAGTACAAACCCTAGGTCTGAATGCCCCCAGGCGTACAGGCTGGAGGACCAGCGTGATTTTGGTTGCCAGAGCGTGGTCCTGGGTCGCATCAGCATGCATCAGGTCAAGACCCGGTGCCACGAAAAAAATCCCCCAGAGCTTGCGCTCGGGGGGATAAATCCTTGGAGAACTTCTAGCGTGTGACGAGGCTTATCTGCTGTAAGCGGTCTCGCCGTGTGAGGTGATGTCCAGACCTTCGCGTTCGTCTTCTTCGCTGACGCGCAGACCGATCGTCATGTCGACTACCTTGTAGGCAATGAAGGAAACCACACCGGACCAGACAATGGTTGTCAGCACGGCTTTGGCCTGGATCCAGACCTGGTCTGCCACCGGTACCGAGGTTACGGCAACGGTAACCCAGTCACCCACGAGGCCGGGGCCACCGAGCGCCTGGCTGTTGAAGACACCAGTCAGCAGGGCGCCGACGATACCACCAACACCGTGTACACCGAACACATCCAGCGAGTCGTCTGCGCCGAGCATCTTCTTCAGACCGTTGACGCCCCACAGGCAGGCAAAGCCGGCCACAAAGCCGATCACGATGGCGCCCATCAGGCCGACGTTGCCGCAGGCCGGTGTGATGGCAACCAGGCCAGCAACGGCGCCGGAAGCGGCACCCAGCATCGAGGCTTTGCCACGCATCAGCGCTTCACCCAGACACCATGCCAGTACCGCAGCGGCTGTGGCAGAGAAGGTGTTCATGAAGGCCAGCACGGCAGTGCCGTTGGCTTCCAGGGCTGAGCCGGCGTTGAAGCCGAACCAGCCAACCCACAGCAGGGAGGCACCCACCATCGTCAGCGTCAGGCTGTGCGGGGCCATGGCTTCCTTGGCGTAACCGGTGCGTTTGCCGATCACGAAGGCGCCGACCAGACCCGCCACAGCGGCGTTGATGTGAACCACGGTACCGCCCGCAAAGTCCAGTGCACCCCATTGCCAGATCAGGCCGGCCTTGGCGTTCATCGCGTCAACCACATCCTTGCTGGCGTAGGCGTCAGGGCCCATCCAGAACCACACCATGTGGGCAATCGGCGTGTAGCTGAAAGTAAACCACAGGGCCATGAACAACAGCATGGCAGAGAACTTGATGCGTTCAGCGAAAGCGCCGATGATCAGGCAGCAGGTGATCGCAGCAAACGTGGCCTGGAATGCCATGAACAGCAGTTCGGGAATGACCACGCCCTTGCTGAAAGTGGCGGCATTGGCAAATTCGCTCTTCATCGGATCGAATAGGCCCTTCATCAGGACGCGGTCAAAGCCGCCGATGAACTGGTTGCCCTCGGTGAAGGCCAGGCTGTAGCCGTACAGGCACCACAGCACCACGATCATGGAGAAGGTGACGAACACCTGCATCAGCACCGACAGCATGTTCTTGCTGCGCACCAGGCCGCCGTAGAACAGCGCCAGGCCGGGGATGGACATCATGATGACGAAGGCAGTGGCCACAATCATCCAGGCTACGTCGCCCTTGTTGGGCACGGGTGCGGGGGCGGCAGATGCTGCTGCGGCTGGGGCGCTGGCGCCAGCAGCAGCCGGTGCGGCCGTTGCTGATGCAGCCGGGGCAGACGCTGCAGCGGGCGCGGCAGCTTCCGACGCGCTTGCGGCCGGGGCCGCAGCGGGGGTCTGTGCCAGTGCGGCCGTGCCACCGGAGAGCAGACTCAAACCCAGGGTAAGGGAGAGAAGAAATTTTTTCATGTCAGTGTTCTCGTGGTCGGGTTAGAGCGCTTGAGCGCCGGTTTCGCCGGTGCGGATACGTACCACCTGCTCCAGGTTGTAGACGAACAGCTTGCCGTCGCCGATCTTGCCGGTGCGCGCCGCGCCTTCAATGGCTTCAATGACGCGATCGACCAGCTCGTCGGCCACTGCGGCTTCGACTTTGACCTTGGGTAGAAAGTCGACGACGTACTCGGCGCCCCGGTACAGTTCGGTATGGCCTTTTTGACGGCCAAAACCCTTGACTTCAGTGACCGTGATGCCCTGCACGCCGATCGCCGAGAGGGCCTCGCGGACCTCGTCGAGCTTGAAGGGTTTGATGATGGCAGTTACAAGTTTCATGTGTTCTCCTGGTGGGGTGACAACAAAGACGTCATCAGAAGCTGTACTTCACGCCGACTGCCAGGGCGCTCTTACCCAGGTTGTCAAAGCCAGCGACTTTGTAGAAGGCATCTCCGGCATTGGTTCCGAGGGCGGTGATCGTGGCTGTGAAGCCGTTGCCAAAGTCCTTGGCCAGGGTCAGGGAGTAGTCGGTGTAGTCACCGTTGACGGCCTGATTCGGGATGGTCTGATGGCCGATGTGGGGCGTCAGTGTGAAGCCGTTGCCCAGATCCAGCGTGGCCGCCACTTCAACGTAGGCGCTGCCAGAGCTGTTGCTGTTGGCGATGAAATTGCTGGTGCTGTAGCTGTACTTGGCGGTCACCACACCATAGCTTAGGGCGCCGTAGATTTCGGTGGTGTTGGCGTTGGCAAAGCCGGCTACGTTGGCGGCCGTGTTGCCGGGGTACTGGTAGGCGATCAGGCCGATGTCGAAGCCGAGGTCTTTGACCAGTTCACCCTTGTAGCCGCCATACAGGTCGACTTCAAGTGAGCCGTCTGCTGCGCCGACGTAATCCTTGATCCAGTTGATGTTGGAGCCCCAGGCGCCAAGGTAGAAGCCGTTCTTGTGGGCAAAGTCCACGCCTGCCTGCAGCGCCGGCTTGAAAGAGGTTTGTGAAATGGCACGGAAGCGGTAATCCGTGGTGACGCCGACGTTGTAGGACAAGGTGAAGTCGGGTTCCGGTGCTTTGGTTTGTGCCATCACCGCGCCGCTTGCCAGCAGGGTGGAGAGGACGAGGACGGTGGTTTGATTGAGCTTCATGCAGTTCTCCGGTGAGTTAAGGGATGACTGCTCTATGCACAGTCCATGCCAACCACAATTTGATGGACACCTTGCCTCTGTAAACCGACCGCGCGCTGGCGCGTTAAGATGTCTGTATAAAAAAACAGTTCGCACTGCCTTGGTGCGCATGGGTGGCGCTCAAAGATTCGGGCCGCACCCTTTTGGAGAGGAAGCCGCATGAGTCTGTCCCTGGTGCAAAGCCGAGCCCTGCTTGGGCTGGAGGCAGCCGCAGTAACGGTGGAGGTCCATCTCGCCAACGGTTTACCCAGTTTTACCCTGGTCGGTCTGGCCGACGTTGAGGTCAAGGAAGCGCGCGAGCGGGTGCGCTCGGCGATTCAGAACTCGGCGCTGGAATTTCCCCACAACAAGCGAATCACCGTTAATCTGGCGCCGGCAGACCTGCCCAAGGATTCCGGCCGCTTCGATCTGCCCATCGCCCTGGGTATTCTGGCGGCCAGTGGACAGATTGATGCAAGCCGCCTGGCGGGCTACGAGTTTGCTGGCGAACTGTCCCTGTCCGGTGAACTGCGACCGGTGCGTGGTGCCCTGGCCATGAGTTTGGCGCTGCACGCCGAGGGCGTGGTGACGCGCCTCGTGTTACCCCCGGGCAGTGCCGAAGAAGCGGCCCTGGTTCCCGGCGCCCAGATCTACAGTGCCTGCCATCTGCTCGATGTGGTACGGCACTTTCTGCCCGCTGCAGCCGACGGCGTACCGCCCGAGCCGGCGCCGGGCTGGTCAAGGGCCAGCGCGGCGCCGCAATCCTTGCCCGCCCAGTACCCGGACATGAGTGATGTGAAGGGGCAAATGGGCGCGAAGCGTGCGCTGGAGATTGCCGCTGCCGGTGGTCACAGTCTGCTGCTGACGGGGCCGCCGGGTGCCGGCAAGTCCATGCTGGCCCAGCGTTTTGCCGGTTTGTTGCCGGCCATGACAACCGATGAGGCCTTGGAGAGTGCCGCCGTGGCCAGTCTGGCAGGGCGGTTTTCGCTGGATCGCTGGGCGCAGCGCCCGACTTGCAGCCCGCACCATACGGCCAGCGCCGTAGCCCTGGTGGGTGGCGGCTCACCGCCGCGCCCCGGCGAGATTTCGCTGGCGCATCACGGTGTTCTGTATCTCGACGAACTCGCGGAATTTCCACGCGCTGCACTGGAAGCGCTGCGCGAACCACTGGAGTCGGGCACGATCACCATCTCAAGGGCAGCACGGCGTTCTGAATTTCCGGCACGCTTCCAGCTGATTGGGGCCATGAATCCCTGTCCCTGCGGTTACCTGGGTTCGCAGCAAAGAGCCTGCCGCTGTACGCCCGATCAGGTGGCGCGCTACCAGAGCAAGCTCAGCGGCCCCCTGCTTGATCGCATTGACCTGCATGTGGAAGTGCCGGCGCTCGCTGCGGCCGATCTGCTGCAGGCGCAGCCAGGTGAAACCAGCGCCAGCATTCGCCAGCGCTGCAGCGCGGCGCGCGAGCGCTCCATCGCGCGTCAGGGCAAGTTGAATCAGGCACTGCAGGCGCAGGAAATCGATACGCATTTGCGGCTGGATGATGCAGCCGCCAGGTTTCTCCAGATTGCAGCAGCGCGACTCGGATGGTCGGCGCGCAGCACGCACCGGGCCCTGAAAGTGGCCCGCACCATCGCCGATCTGGGGGCGGCGCCCAGCGTCCAGGTGGCACACATGGCTGAGGCCATGCAGTACCGGCGCTCAGTGACCCAGGCGATTGGGGCGTGACTTCTGCGCGGCCGGTAGCAGACCGTTAAAGAGCGTGGTGATGGCGGCCATGCGTTGGGTGGCGACAGATTCGCCCAGCGACTCAGCCAGTATCGTCATCATGTCGGCGCGCAAATACCAGAGGGCCTGAATGTCGGGTGAGTACGGTATGCGGGTACGCATCTTGGAGAGGGCGTGACTGCTTGGCAGGTCCGCAAGCTGGTCCAGCATGGCCTGGCGAATTGCTGCGACGCGACTTTTTGCGCTGACTTCAGGCGTGGACTCACTCAGCAAGCCCATCAGGCTGGTCGTCAGGTTGGCTATGGTCCGTCTCATGGGATTGCGTCAGTTTGGCACAGTGTACGGGCAAAAGCTGAGCATAATCCGCCGATGCAACACCCGGCTTCGCATAATCGCTCTCTGGTGGCGTGGCTCTCCCTGGCACAGCTGATCAGTTGGGGCAGCGTCTTCTACACCTTCTCTCTGGTGATGGGGCCGATTGAGCAGGAACTGGGTTTGAGCCGTGCCCAGTCTTCCCTGGCCTTCAGCCTGGCCTTGCTGGTCGAGGGCCTGATGGCCTACCCGGTCGGGCGCTGGATTGACGCGGGCCACGAGCGCGTGGTGATGACCTGCGGCTCCCTGCTGGCGGCGCTCTGCCTGCTGCTGCATGCCCAAGTTACCGGCATCGCGGGCTTTTATGCGGTATGGGCTGGGCTGGGCGCGGCGATGGCGGCGATTCTCTATTCGCCGGTGTTTGCCGTGGTCACGCGGCGCTTTCCGGATGACTTTCGCCGCGCCATCATCATCATGACTTTTTTGGGTGGATTGGCAAGCACCGTGTTCATTCCGTTCACTGCCTGGCTGATCGCGAACTGGGGCTGGCGTCAGGCGCTGCTGAGGCTGGCCTGCTTTCACCTGCTGCTGTGCGCGCCCCTGCATGCCCTCGCGTTGCGCGGCGCGCCAGCGCGCTGGACAGGACCCCAAGCCAATGAAGAACCAACAGACCCCGGTTTGCGGCAACTGGTGCGCAGCGCGCCCTTTCTGCTGATTGGGGCTTTCGTCATCCTGCTGATGGCGGTGACCGCCGCGCTGCCGGCGCACATGGTGAGCCTGTTGCGCGAGAGTGGCATGAGCGAGGCCTGGGTGATTGCCATCCCGGCCAGCATAGGCGCGATCCAGGTGCTGGGCCGCTTGTTGCTGTTCTTCTTTGAGCGTTATTTCGATCTGCATCTGGCGAACCGACTCATCCCGTGTCTGCTGCCGCTGGGCTTGATGGCCCTGCTGGCAGTGCCCATGTCGGGTGACGGCCAGCTCTGGGTGTTGCTGTTTGTGCTGCTGTACGGCTTGGGCAACGGTATGCTGACGATCGTCAAGGGCACGGCGATTGCGCAGTATGTGAACCGCGATCATGTGGCCACGCTCAACGGTGTGCTGGGCCTGCCGCTGGCGCTGGCGCGAGCCGGAGCGCCGCTGATGGTAGGTTTGCTGTGGACGCCAGTGGGCGGCTATACGCAGGCGCTGTGGCTGTTGCTGGTGATGAGCCTGGTCGGTGTTGGCGCGCTGATGCTGGCACAGCGCCATGCGCTGGCAAGCTGACTACAAGACCGGTGCCAACAGGCGCCGCAGCGCTGCTTCGTTCATGCCACGTCGGATGCCTAGATCCTTGAGCTGATCCTCGCCAATCTTGCCGACGTTGAAATAGCAGCTCTCTGGGTGGCCCAGGTAAAAGCCGCTCACGCTGGCCGCCGGTGTCATGGCCAGACTGTCGGTCAGTCCCATCTCGATCTCCTGGCATTGCAGCAGACTGAACATGTCACCCTTGACACTGTGATCGGGGCAGGCCGGGTAGCCCGGTGCCGGCCGGATACCCTGGTAGCACTCCGCAATCAGTTCTTCCGTGCTCAGTGCCTCCTGCGCCGCGTAGCCCCAGAGGTCGGTGCGCACACGGTGGTGCAGACACTCGGCAAAGGCTTCGGCCAGGCGGTCCGCCAGCGCTTTGAGCAGAATCGCCGAGTAATCGTCGTGTGCCTCTTCAAACAGCTTTTCGCGCCTGTCCACACCGATGCCAGTGGTGACCGCAAACAGGCCCGCATAGTCGGCCGCCACGCCTTTGGGGGCGACGAAGTCGGCCAGGCAGCGGTTCGGACGCAGCACGCCATCCACCGTCTGCTTCTCGGCTTGCTGGCGCAGACCGTACCAGGTCAGAGCCACCGCGCTGCGTGACTCATCGGTGTAGAACTCGATGTCGTCGTCGTTCACAGCATTGGCCGGATAGAGTCCGACCACCGCATTGGCCGTCAGCCAGCGCCCCTCGATCAGTTTCTTCAGCATCGCCTGCCCGTCAGCATGGACCTTGCTGGCTTCCTTGCCCACCACGGCGTCCTTCAGAATGGCGGGAAATGCGCCTGCCAGATCCCAGGTCTGGAAGAAGGGGCCCCAGTCGATGTAGCGCGCCAGTTCGCCAAGGTCGAAATTCCGGAAGACACGGCGACCCAAAAATTTGGGCCGCATCGGCTTGAAGTCGTTCCAGTCCACCTGTGTCTTGTTGGCGCGCGCCTTGCTCAATGTCCACAGCGGCGTCTGCTTCTTGCTGGCGTGCTGCTGGCGCACGCGAACGTAGTCGGCCTGGAGTTCGGCAATGTAGCCGCCGGCCTGCTCCGACAGCAGTGCCTGCGCCACACCGACGCTGCGCGAGGCGTCTGGCACATAGACAACCGGACCATCGTAGTGCGGTGCAATCTTGACAGCGGTGTGCACGCGCGACGTCGTGGCGCCACCGATCAGCAAAGCGATTTTCCTGCTGCGAAAGTAGGCATCCTTTTGCATCTCGCTGGCCACATAGGTCATCTCTTCCAGGCTGGGCGTGATCAGGCCCGACAGCCCGATCATGTCGGCGTTCTCGGCCTTGGCCCGCGCCAGGATCTCGTGGCAAGCCACCATGACGCCCATATTGACCACGTCGTAGTTGTTGCACTGGAGCACCACCGTGACGATGTTCTTGCCGATGTCGTGCACATCACCCTTGACTGTGGCTATCACCACCTTGCCCTTGGTCTTGACATCGCGCCCGGCCGCCTCGTCCAGACGTTTTTCTTCCTCGATGTAGGGAATCAGGTGCGCCACCGCCTGTTTCATGACGCGCGCACTTTTCACGACCTGCGGCAGGAACATCTTGCCCTGACCAAAGAGATCGCCCACGATATTCATGCCGGCCATCAGTGGACCTTCAATCACGTGCAGCGGGCGCCCTCCCCTGGCCAGCACGGCCTGGTAGGCCTCTTCGGTATCTACTGTGATGAAGTCGGTGATGCCATGCACCATGGCATGGCTGAGCCGCTGCTCGACCGTCGCCGGGTTTTCGGCGGTGCCGCGCCATGTCAATCTTGTGCTCTCGTCCTTGGCCGCGCCCTTGGCGCCCTCGGCAATTTCCACCAGGCGCTCGCCGGCATCACTGCGGCGGTTCAACACCACGTCTTCGACGCGTTCGCGCAACACCGGCTCCAACTCGTCATAGACGCCAACCATGCCGGCGTTGACGATGCCCATGTCCATGCCGGCAGCGATGGCGTGGTACAGAAAGACCGTGTGAATCGCTTCGCGCACCGGGTCGTTGCCACGAAACGAAAAACTCACGTTGGAGACGCCACCCGAGACCTTGGCGCCGGGCAGGTTTTGCTTGATCCAGCGCGTCGCGTTGATGAAGTCCACCGCGTAGTTGTTGTGCTCTTCAATGCCGGTGGCAATGGCGAAGATATTGGGGTCGAAGATGATGTCTTCCGGTGGGAAGTCGACCTCGTCCACCAGAATCCGGTAAGCGCGCTGGCAGATGCCAATCTTGCGCTCATAACTGTCGGCCTGACCCTGTTCGTCAAACGCCATCACCACGGCGGCCGCGCCATAACGGCGCAGCAAGCGTGCCTGGCGCTTGAACTCGTCCACCCCTTCCTTCATGCTGATCGAATTCACTACCGCCTTGCCCTGCACACAGCGCAGCCCCGCTTCGATCACACTCCACTTGGAGGAGTCGATCATCACCGGCACTCGGGAAATATCGGGCTCGGAGGCAATCAGGTTGAGGAAGCGCACCATGGCGGCCTGGCTGTCGAGCATGGCCTCATCCATGTTGATGTCGATGATTTGCGCGCCGTTTTCCACCTGCTGGCGCGCCACCGCCAGCGCCTGCTCGAACTCGCCGTTCAGAATCATGCGGGCAAAGACCTTGGAACCGGTGACATTGGTGCGCTCACCGATGTTGACAAACGATGCACTGGGTGGACGATCTTGCGCGCCAATGCGCACCGGCTCCAGGCCGGACAATCTCATGGGGGGAACAAGGGTATCGGACATGCATCTCACCTGTAAATCTGAAAAAAGCAGGTGAGCGTCGTTGCACAATATCCAAGCCTGACGGGTTGATCGACCCGCTGCAACGCTCCTTGGATGGCCCGGATTTTAAGCGCTACGACCCGTTCCCGGAAAATCGCCGTCCTTCGCGTGCTGCCGCAGTTCGTCGCAAGGCGCTGGCGCGGCCCGACGGCATCTTCTACAGTTCGGTCACCGGGTCAGCGCGACTCGTCAACAGGAGAAGTCAATGTCATACCTCAGCCGTCATGTCTTGGGCGTCAGTAGCCTGGTCATTGCCAGTACTTTGTGTCTGCTCAGCGAATCAGCCATGGCGTGGGACCTGTCCTGGCCGTTCGGCGCCGGCGTGTCTGGCTCCGGCCACGTCAGCAGGACGCAGCGGCAAGTGAGCGCTTTCAAGGGCGTATCGCTGGAGTTGCCTGCCCGTGTCGAGATTGTTCAGGGCGAGGTAGAAGGCCTGGTGATCGAAGCCGATGACAACATCGCGCCCCTGATCGAAACCGTGGTGGAAAACGAGCAACTCAAGATTCGAGTGGCACAACGCTTCAAGTCCCTGAAGCCGACGGTCCTCAAACTCACCCTCCATGTGCGTGCGCTGGAGCAGATTTCGATTGCCGGCTCGGGCGATGTCATTGCACAAAAGCTGCAGTCGCCGACGCTGGAAGTGCGCATTGCCGGCTCCGGCGATGTTCGCCTTGCCGCACTGCAGGCCGACGCACTGAGCGTCTCCATCAGTGGTGCCGGCGACTTCATGGCGGCGGGTCGTGCTGACAATGCGCGCTACAGCATCGCCGGTTCAGGTGCTCTCAAGTGCAGTGCGCTGGCCAGCAAGAACGTCAGGATCAGCATTGCCGGCTCCGGTGACGCTACGGTCTGGGCCAGTCAGACCCTGAATGTGAGCATCGCCGGCTCGGGTGATGTGGGCTACTACGGTGATGCGACGCTAAGCCAATCCGTGGCGGGCTCCGGTCGCATCAAGAAACTCGGATCTGCGCCTGCGCCGGGAACCGCGCCATGACCAGCGTCCCGCCATTCGAGCCCGAATTGCTGTGGTTGGAATGTGGATAATTCCAAGTACTGCAACCGATGGTTCGCGCGGTTGGCCATCAGGACGCAGATTGATCCGGCGCGGCTCTTGATTCACCTGAATCAAGGATACTCGCTGTTTAACTTGTGAGTCGTAAACCATGTACAAGCACCTATTTGTTCCCGTCGACGGATCCGAGCTATCGCGTCGAGCCATGGAGGGCAGTATTGAACTCGCCTTGCAATTGGGGGCACGCATTACCGGGTTTGTTGTAGAGCCTGATCTGCCACTTTCAACAGCAACCGGACATGGCGAGGAGTTCCTGGAACGCGTCAAGAACCATGAGTCCAAGAATGAAGCTCATGCCAGCGCCTTGTTGGGGCAGTTTGAGAAGCGTGCATCGACCGCCGGAGTGGAATTTACCGCACACAAGGCGACTGCCTACAGGGTGGCGCAAACCGTTGTCGAAGCTGCGGAAGAATCAGGCTGCGACATGATTGTCATCGTGACGCACGGACGCAGTCGGGTTGGCAAGTTCGTATTTGGTTCGCACACCAAGGACATCATCATCGGAAGCAAACTGCCTGTGCTGGTATTGCGCTGATGGTCAAGGACAGGGCTCCTGTGTTGCCTCGCACCGTTTGCCTTGCCGAATAAGTCCCTGAAGCCGACGGTCCTCAAACGCACACTCCATGTGCGTGCGCTGGAGCAGATTTCGATTGCGGGCTCGGGCGATGTGAGCTACTACGGCGATGCGACGCTAGCCCAATCCGCGGCTGGGTCCGGCCGAATCAAGAAACTCGGATCAGCGCCTGCGCGGGGAACGGTGCCACGGGCTGCTGCACAAACCCGTTACGATGCCTGGGTCAAGACACACCTTGGCCCCTCTTCTCGCAACCATGCTGATCTCTTCCCTGCGCTTTGTTCTGGCTTTGCTGATGGCCGGCGTAACTGCCTCTGGCTGGGCTGGCGACCACATTGTCGAGCGCGCTTATTTTGAAGATGCCAGCGGCAGCCTGACGCTCCAGCAAATCCAGGACCCGGCGCAAGCCAGGCCGTGGACTGTTTTCAAACGCGTACTGGCCAAAGGCTTCACACCCTCCACGATCTGGCTGCGCCTGCGCGTCGAGCCCGGTGAAGGCGTCGATCCCAAGCAGAAGCTCATGCTGCGCATCCGTCCTGCCATCCTCGATGAAATTGCGCTGTTTGATCCGCTGCAAGCCTCCGACACGCCGCGCATCACAGGAGATCGCTGGCCCCGCAGCGCCGATGAATACCCGTCGCTCAACTTCAACTTTGTCATTCCCCGGGGCGACGCAGCACGCTACCTCTGGCTGCGCCTCAAAACCAGCAGCACCAGCCTGGTGTTTGTCGATGCACTGCCGGTGCAGGAGTTTCAGGCCGCCGATCTTCGCACCGAGTTGGCTTACAGCGCCTTGCTGGCCTTGCTGGTCGTGTTCATGACCTGGGGTTTGCTCCACTGGGTCAGCCAAAGGGACCCTGTGGTTGGTGCGTTCGTCCTGAAGCAACTGGTTGGTATCGGTTTTACCTTGGCGAGCATGGGCTATTTGCGCATCTTCATGTCCGAGCTCATGGCCCCCGCCGCCATCGACGATCTCTCCAACCTGATGGTCGTCGCCTACAGCGCCACCTTATTCTGGTTTGACTATCAGCTGCTGCGCGAATACAAGCCACCCGTGTGGGGTGTACGGCTGATGCAGTTGGCTGTGCTCTTGTTTCTACCAGAGGTGGCGCTGATTTATTGGGGTCAGACGCAAACCGCGCTCAGCCTGAACGTCAAGATTATTTTCCTGGAGCCCATGCTGGCGCTGCTGCTGGCCTTCAAGTCCGATCCATCGCTCAGGCACCCCGGCGACCTGCCTCCGGTGGTTTCGAAGAAGGCCATGGTGATTCTGTTTGCTTCATTTGCAGCAATTTTTTCCACACTGGCGCTGTTCGTCGTCGGCATCTTTGAGCCGGCAGGATTTTTGATTTACATCGTTTTCATGCATGGCCTGATCACTGGCGTTGTCATGACCGTTGTGTTGCAGCTGCGCTCGTGGCGCATGGACGCACGCCGGGTCCAGGCACTGGCTGATCTGACAGTGGTCGAGCAACGCGCTGCCCAGGAGCGCCAGCAGCGCCTGGAGCAAAACCGATTTCTAGGGATGCTGACGCACGAGCTCAAGACGCCGTTGTCGGTGATCCGTCTGGTGCTGGGGTCCAAAGCGCCAGCACCGGCCCTGGTGGCCCACGCTGAACGCGCGGCGCGCGACATGAATGCGGTCATTGAGCGCTGCCTGCAAGCCGAGCAGCTGGCTGACCAGCAATTCACCATGCAGGCGCAGACTGTGAACCTGCGTGACGAATTGCAGCAACTCCAGCGCAACAGCCCGAGCGCCGAGCGCTTGCATTTATCCATACCAAGCGATGTGCCGCTGAAGACCGATGCCAAGCTCTTGCATATCGTGCTGGGCAACCTGCTGGACAACGCGCTCAAGTACAGCGCCGCCGGGAGCGCCGTGCACATCCTGGTGACAGACCAAGCACGCCATGGGCAAGCTGGTTGGACTGTCTGCGTGCAAAACATCCCCGGCGTGGCCGGCTGGCCCGACGGCACGCGGGTGTTCCAGAAGTACTACCGCAGCCCCAGCGCGCACCACCAGACCGGCTCCGGTCTGGGGCTGTTTCTGGTGCACGGCATGGCGCAAGTGCTGGGCGGCGAACTCAGCTACGCGAGCGATGAGATTTTTGTTAAATTCAAACTATGGCTGCCTCACTCAACATCATCGTTGTAGAAGACCACGACTCGCTGCGTGAGGTCATGGTGGCGATCCTCAACGATGCCGGGCACCAGGCCACCGGTCTGGCCAGTGCCGAGGCGCTGGACGACGAGGCCGGTGGCCGGGTTGCCGACATTTACCTGATCGACATCAACCTGCCCGGCGAAAACGGCATCAGCCTGTCAGCACGCATACGCCGCACACACCCGCAGGTCGGCATCATTCTGGTAACAGCCAGGCTCAAGGCACAGGACAAGGTGGACGGTTATGGCAGCGGCGCCGACCTGTACCTGACCAAACCGGTGGGGCCCGACGAACTGCTGGCTGCCGTGAACGCGCTGGCGCGGCGCGTCAAGGCCGAGCCCAACGGACCGCTGCCGGCGCTTGAACTCGATCGCAAACGCCTGCTGCTCAGCGGAGCGCTACAGCAGATCGACGTGAGCGAGGCCGAGGCCAGCATCCTGAGTGCGCTGGGCATGGCGGCCGGGCAATCCCTGGAATACTGGCAACTGCACGAGACGCTGGGCCAGTTGGTCACGGAGTCCAACCAGGCGAGTCTGGTAGTGCGCATGACGCGCCTGCGCAAGAAGCTCGCGCAGGCCAGCGGCGACGAAGCCGCCATCAAAGCGATCCGGGGGCGCGGCTACCAGCTGTGCTGTCCGCTGCGCCTGGGCTGACGGGCCAGACGCATCCTCAAGCAATTTCCCAATCTTCAATTTGCAGTCCGACCACACGGCTGAATTCGCCAATGTTGTGAGTAATCAAGGTGGCATTGTGGGCGCGCGCGACGGCGGCGATCAGGGTGTCGTTGGGGCCGATGGGCTTGCCTTGGCTTAACAAGTCGGCATGGATCTTTCCGTAGTGTTCAGCGCAATCATCATCAAAAGGCAGGCTTTGCAGCGGCGCAAAAAAAGCCTTGAGTAGTTGCAGATTCGCTTCAACGCGCTGGCTGCGCCGTGCACCGTAGAGCAATTCGGCCTTGACCACGCTGCACAGAGCAATGTCGGCGGGACTGTGCTGGCGAAAGTGCTGCAGGATGGCGGGATGGCGTTCGTTCAGAAGATGAATGCAGACATTGGTGTCGAGCAGATAAATCATTTGAATTGAAGCCGCTCTTCCTGGGGTAACTGGGGCACGCGTTCGAGCGGCGCACCGCCCCATTTGCCGAACAGCTTGAAATAGCCTTCAGGCCAAGGCGCACTGGCGAGCGCATCACGCTTGACCAGATCGGCCAGATAGCGCGAAAGGCTCAAGCCGGATTGGGCGGCACGACGTTGTGCTTGCTGGGCAACTTCTTCAGGGACATAGCAATGTAGTTGAGTCATGAGCACCTCCGTATGTATGTGCTGTATGTGGATTGTAGCTAAGCGTGGCGGTGATCGTGGCGCTGTACAGGACGGGGCCCTCGGTGTCAGCCACGCGACTGACACCGACATGGCGATCCATCAAGTCCTGGATTGCCGCAGCAGCCTGAAAGGCACTCAAAGCTGATCGGGTTGCCTTAACAGATCGTCAGTTACTGAAGAGTTCGGAGTGAGTGCCCGATCGCACAAAGTTGATGGCGTTGGCTTCGACCTGGTAAATCAACAAGAAGTCGCCACCGATGTGGCATTCCCTGTGATCGGCCCATGCACCTTTCAACGGGTGATCCAGCCATTCAGGGCCAAGGGGTGCGTCGTTGGCGATCAGCAACATCATTGCCTCTTTGAGCCGCACCAGATCAAAACGGCCGGAGTGTGACAGCCGTTGCCAATCCTTCAGGAACGCCTTTGAGTAGTCGGCGGCCCGTGGCAGCGTTGCGCGTTTACTTGCTGCTGTTTTTTTCAAGATCGGCAAACAGCTCGTCAGCAGAGGCAAAGCCGGCGCGACGTTTGGTCATCATGGCACGCGACTCTTCCATTGCGGCGAGGGTCTCGGCGTTTGGCACCTTGAGTTCAAGCGGGAAGGCCTGGTCAATAACGACGCGGCGCAAGAACAGGCGCACCGCGTCCGATACAGACATGCCCATCGCAGTCAGCGCCTGTGTCGCTTGCTCTTTGATGTCATCGTCCACCCGAATGTGAAGCATGGAGGTTTGTGCAGTCACGGTGATTGTTCCTAAGTTTCTCGAATTATGTATCTCATTTGAGATTTTGTCAACACTCAGCGGAGCGCTGCAGCAGATCGACGTGAGCGAGGCCGTAGGCCCTCGGTGTCAGCCACGCGACTGACACCGACATGGCGATCCATCAAATCCTGGATTGCCGCAGCAGCCTGAAAGGCACTCAAAGCTGCTCGAGTGGCACGGCCCAGAATCCATCGCCAAATGAGAGCGTCTGCTGGCCGTCATAGAGCACGATGCCGGTGACAAAGGGCTTGCCGGCAACTTCGCGCAATCTGCGCAGGCCCTTGAAGTCGCTGGCCTGCACGCTGGCAGCGGCCTTGACTTCAATGCCGATCAACTCGCGTGACGCGGATTCCAATACAAAGTCCACCTCGACCTGGTCTTTATCGCGGTAATGCGACAGAAACCAGGGCTCTGGTGTGAGGCTGAGCAGTTTGAGCAGTTCCGCGTAAACCCAAGTCTCCAGCGTGGCGCCAAAGCGTGTTCTTTGCAACAGGGTCAGCTCGGGTGTGAGCCGTGTCAGGGTGGATTGCAAGCCCGCATCCAGAAAATGGATCTTGGGCGCTTTGATCAGACGACTGAGCTCGTTGCGACTCCAGGCGGGCAGGCGGCG
>CAITZZ010000151.1 GCA_903897005.1 uncultured beta proteobacterium
CAGCAACTCTGGTTTTTCAAGCGCAGCGAGTCAGAGACCGAGCAGGCCAAAGTGAAGGCTGATGCGCAAGGGGCTGTCAATGCGCTGGAGGCGCGCCTGGCCGATTTGCGCCATATCGAGGCGGAGTTGGAGACGGTGCGACAGGCTCATTACGACGCCGGCGACCATGTCAACCAGGCGCAGGGGCATTTGTACGAAGCCAGTACTGAGGTCGGGAGACTGGAGGCTGAAATCCGTTTTGTCGTGGAGAGTCGGCAGCGCGTTGTGCAGCGCCTGGCCACGCTCAGGCAACAGACCACCGACTGGGCGGGGCGCAAGAGCGAGGCGCTGCTCGAGATCGAGAATCTGGCCGGTTTGGCGCTTGTCGGAGAAGAAAAAGCAGAGATACTGACGATTCAGGCGCAGGAACAGGCCGATCAATTGCCCGGCCTGGAGGACGCCCAGCGGCTGGCGCAACAGGCGGCCAACGCACAGCGAGCCGGCGTTGCCGAAGTGCAGCAAAAGATTCAGGTGCTGGCCGCAGAGCAGCGCGGGATTGAGGAGCAGTCACGCCAACTTGGCACGCGGCGCGAGCGCTTGAGTGCAGAGCACGGCAGTCTGGGTGCACCGGATGAAGCCAGCCTGATCAGCTTGCAGAACGAGTTCGAGCAGGCGCGCGAGGAAGCCGGTGTCGCAGAGGCACGCCTGCATGAGTTGCAGGAGGCGGTGCCGCAGCTCGACGATGCGCGGCGCCAACGGCAGATGGCAGCCAATTCCGAGTCAGCCCGTTTGGCGGAATTGTCGGCCCGCCTGGATGCGCTCAAGGCCTTGCAGGCCAAGGTCAAGACCGACGGCAAGCTGCAACCCTGGCTGGCGCGCCATGGGCTCGACACCCTGGCAGGACTGTGGAGCCGGATACACGTCGAGGCCGGTTGGGAAAATGCGCTGGAAGGCGCTTTGCGCGAACGTCTGGGCGCGCTGGAAGTGTCGAGGCTGGACATGGTGCGAGCCTTTGGCAGCGATGCACCCCCGGCGAAGCTGGCTTTTTACACGCCACCTCTGGCATCGTCGGCCAAGCCCTCGACTGCCAGACTGCCCCAGCTGTCGGCCTTGTTGCGAATTGGCGATGCGGGTCAGACAGCACTGTTGACCGATTGGCTGCATGGCTGCTTCACTGCCAGCAGTCTGGAAGAAGCGCTGGCCAACCGTGACCAGTTGCAGCCGGGTGAACTGATCTTTGTCAGGGCCGGGCACGCCGTTGGCGCTTGCAGTGTCAGTTTTTACGCACCTGACTCAGAGCAGGCAGGTCTGTTGGCACGCGCGCAGGAGATCGAGAATCTGGAAAAACAGCTTAGAGCGCAAGTCTTGATCAGCGATGAATCGCGCTCAGCACTGGTGCGCAGCGAAACCGCCTACGCGGATGCCTCGCAGGCCTTGATGGCCAGTCGTCGCGAAGCGGCTGCCAGTCAGAGCCGGGCCCATCAATTGCAGGTCGAGGTTTTGCGATTGACGCAGGTCACCGAGCAGATGCGGCTGCGAGGCCAACAGATCGCCCTCGATCTGGCTGAGGTGGATGCTCAGCTCTCGGCGTTGCAGGAGCGCCGCGTGCTGGCAGAAGGCGATTTTGAGGTGCTTGATGCGCAATTGGCCGATAGCCAGGAGCGCCATGCCGAGCTCGATGACCGAGTGCTCGTGGCGGAGCGTCATTTGACCGATGCACGCGAGCAACAGCGCCAGCTTGAGCGTCAGGCGCAGGAGGCGGCGTTTACGTTGCGAACCTTGTCAGCGCGTCGCGAGGAGTTGTCCCGGGCAGTTCAGACGGCAAGCGACCAGGCCGCGACGGTGAGTTCCGAGATTGAAAAGGCCGATCAGGAACTCACGCAACTCAATGACGCTGCGGCGCAGGCCGGATTGCAGAGTGCACTGGCCGTCAAACTTGAGCGTGAGCAGGTGCTGGCAGCCAAGCGCAGTCAGTATGATGATTTGACCTTGAGACTGCGCGCCAGCGATGAGCGCAGGCTGAAAATCGAGCGCGAACTCGATCCCTTGCGCCAGCGCATCACGGATTTTCAACTCAAGGAGCAGGCTGCGCGTCTGGGCTTTGAGCAGTACAACCAGTTGCTGCTGGAGGCACAGGCAGACCTCGAATCGCTCGCCCGTTCCATCGTTGACGGGTCAGTTCGAGCCGGGCGATTACAGGGTGAGATCGACCTCCTGCACCGCGATATTGAAGCCTTGGGAGCCGTCAATCTGGCGGCACTCGATGAGTTGGGGGTGGCTAGCGAGCGCAAACAATTCCTCGATGCCCAGTCGGCTGACCTGAATGAAGCGATGACGACCCTGGTCGAAGCGATTCGTCAGATCGACGCAGAAACCCGGGACTTGCTGGCAGCGACCTTCGATGCGGTCAATCAGCACTTCGGCCGGATGTTCCCCGAATTGTTTGGCGGCGGCAATGCGCGCCTGGTGATCACGGGTGATGAGATTCTCGACTCCGGCGTGCAGGTGATCGCCCAGCCCCCGGGCAAGAAGAATCAGACCATCCATCTGCTGTCGGGTGGCGAGAAAGCCCTGACCGCGATTGCGCTCGTGTTTGCCATTTTTCAGCTCAACCCGGCGCCATTTTGTCTGCTCGATGAGGTCGATGCGCCACTCGATGACGCCAATACGGAACGTTATTCGAGGCTGGTGCTGAGCATGAGCCGTGAGACGCAATTCCTGTTTATCAGCCACAACAAGATCGCCATGGAAATGGCTGAGCAATTGATTGGGGTGACGATGCAGGAGCAGGGTGTCTCGCGCATTGTGGCGGTCGATATGGATGCGGCCATATCGATGGCGGAAGTCAGCTGATTTCAATGAGGTTTGGTCATGAGTAGTCTTCAGATCGGTTTGGCGGTGGCAGGCGGACTGGTGTTGGCAGCAATGGTGGGGCACAGCGCCTGGTCAACCCGCAGGAGCCGACCACGCCAGGCCGTCACGCCGGCCCCTGAGGATTTGGCCGAGCTGGATCGGGAGGCGGGTTCCGGCATTGAGCCCGAATTGGATGCTGCGGCTTTTGAACTGGCACACTTTCCATTGGCCGCACCTGAGCTCAAACCGGTACTGGACGCCTTGATTGACGTGATTGCGCCGATTGCAGTGGACGCTCCCCTATCGGGTGATGCGGCGCTGGTTGCGATGCCGGCAACGCGTCGGGCCGGCAGCAAACCTTTTTTCATCGAAGGATTTTCCGAGAGCAGGCAATGTTGGGAGACGCCGGTGGCAGGTCACCGCTACAGCACCTTTCAGGCCGGCGTTCAGTTGGCCAATCGATCAGGCGCGCTTAACGACATCGAGTATTCCGAGTTCGTCATGAAGACGCAGGCCTTTGCCGACGCCATCAACGGCACACCCGATTTTCCGGAAATGCGGGAAGAGGTCGCCAGGGCGCGTGAACTTGATCTTTTTGCCAGCGAAAACGATGCGCAGCTGGGCTTTGTTCTGCGCGCCCGCAACGCCGCCTGGAGCCCTGGTTATGTTCAGCAAAACGCCTCGCGTCTGGGCTTTGTGGCAGGTGTCATACCTGGGCGCATGGTGGTGCCAGCGAGTTCACCAGGATTGCCGGCCGTGCTGGGACTGAGCTTCAATACCCAGGCCGCGATGGCCGATGATCCTGCTTTGTCGGCCATTCGTGAGCTGGCCATCAATCTGGATGTGGCGCAGGTTGATCGCAATGAACACGCTTTTGAACGCATGCGGGATGCTGCCCGTTTGCTGTCTCAAAGCATGGACGGCTTTGTTACCGACGACAACGGGGTGGCCGTCTCTGAAGAGGCCATGGAGCAGATTGGCAGCGAACTCGAAGCGCTCTATGACAGACTGGACGAGCGCGACCTTGCAGCCGGTTCGGCGGCAGCCAGACGACTGTTTTCTTGAGACCCTTGGCGCAAGCGACCTGATCATGACGCCGGATCTGTTCAGCACGCCGGGCACCGCGGACCGCGCCGAGGAACTCCGACGCTTGTTGCAGGAGCACGGCCATCGCTATTACGTGCTCGATGACCCACAGATTGCGGACGCGGAATATGACAGCCTGTTTCGGGAACTGCAGACGATCGAGGCGCAGCACCCCGAACTCGTCACAGCCGATTCACCCACCCGACGGGTAGGAGGAATGGCGCTGGCGGCTTTTGTCAGCGTGCGCCATGCCGTTCCCATGCTGAGCATTCGCACCGAGACGGATACGCAGGCCAGTGGCGCCAAGAACTTCGACTCACGCGTAAGGCGTGAACTCGAACTCGAAGAAGCTGCGCCAGAGGTGGACTATGTGACTGAACCCAAGTTTGATGGTCTGGCCATGAATTTGCGTTACGAGGCAGGCCTGTTGGTGCAGGCGGCGACACGCGGCGACGGCGCTGTCGGCGAGGATGTGACGCAGAATATTCGAACCATCGGCCAGATCCCCTTGCGATTGCCAGCGGCAGTGCCTCAGGTGCTGGAAGTGCGTGGCGAGGTCTATATGCGTCGTGATGACTTCGAGGCTTTGAATCAGCGGCAGCGCGACAGTGGACAAAAGACGTTCGTCAATCCGCGCAATGCCGCTGCGGGAGCAGTGCGCCAGCTCGATCCGGCCGTTGCTGCGCAGCGGCCGCTGAGTTTCTTTGCCTATGGTGTCGGTGAGATCAGTCCGGTTGAAAGGGGCGGACCGTCGTTCGCAACGCATTTTGAGTTGCTGCAAACACTCAAGGCGTGGGGCTTTCCGGTCTCCGACCTGGTAAGCACGGCCCAGGGGGCAGACGGATTGACAGCCTACTATCAGTCCATCGGTCGGCAGCGCGACGGCCTGGGCTTTGATATTGACGGCGTCGTTTACAAGGTGAACAGTCTGGCATGGCAAGCGCGCATGGGGTTTGTGACACGTGAACCGCGCTGGGCCGTGGCGCATAAATTTCCGGCGCAGGAGCAGTCGACAACCGTGCTTGGCATTGAAGTTCAGGTGGGCCGGACCGGAAAACTTACTCCGGTGGCCAAGTTGGCACCGGTATTTGTCGGGGGTGTGACTGTGACCAATGCCACTTTGCACAACGAGGATGAGGCAAGACGCAAGGACGTACGGGTGGGAGATACGGTGATTGTGCGGCGTGCCGGCGACGTCATTCCGGAAGTGGTAGCTGTCGTGTTGGAGAAGCGCCCGCCTGGCGCGCAGGAGTTCAGCATGCTCCGGCAGTGTCCGGTGTGCGGCAGCGCCGCCGTGCGAGAGCAGGGCGAGGTGGACTACCGTTGCACGGGGGGCTTGTTCTGCAGCGCGCAGCGCAAACAGGCGATCCTGCATTTTGCCCAGCGCCGTGCTGTCGAAGTGGAGGGCCTGGGAGACAAATTGGTCGATCAACTGGTCGATAGCGAACTGGTTCGCACCTTGCCCGATTTGTATCGTTTGAGCCTGAGCACCCTGACCCCGCTTGATCGCATGGCCGAAAAATCCGCCCAGAAGTTGCTGGAGGCTCTGCAGAAATCCAAAGAGACCACGCTGCCGCGCTTTCTGTTTGGTTTGGGCATCCGCCATGTGGGGGAGGCTACCGCCAAGGAGTTGGCCCGGCATTTTGGCAAGCTGAACGCCATCATGGATGCCAGTCCCGAGGAACTGTTGCAGGTCAGTGACATTGGCCCGATCGTGGCTGAGAGTTTGCATGCCTTCTTTGCGCAAGCCCACAACCGTGAGGTCATCGAGGATTTGCGTGAGTGTGGTGTCTGCTGGACTGAAGCTGAGCCGGCTCCCGTCGTCAGCAAGCCGCTGGCGGGCAAGACTTTTGTCATCACCGGGACGTTGCCCTCTTTGAGCCGTGATGAGGCCAGGGATCTGATCGAAGCAGCCGGAGGCAAGGTCGCGGGTTCGGTCAGCAAGAAGACCTCATTCGTCGTGGCAGGCTCGGAGGCTGGCAGCAAGCTCGAGCGGGCAGTGGAATTGGGCCTTGCCGTGCTGAATGAACAAGACCTAAGGGGGTTGCTTGATGGCAGTGCGTGAGATTCTCCTGATGGGTGATGCGCGGCTTTTGCGTTGTGCTCAGCCCGTCACTGCCTTTGACACCGATGCATTGCATCTGCTGGTGAGCGACATGCTCGACACCATGCTCGCGGCCAACGGCGCCGGTTTGGCGGCACCCCAGATCGGTGTGAATTTGCAGCTGGTGATATTTGGCACGGATGCGCGTAACCCGCGCTATCCGGATGCGCCACCCGTGCCAAGAACGGTGCTGCTCAATCCCGTCATTGTTCCCTTGCCGCCAGACAATGGGTCCACCATGCCGATCGAGGTGCAAGACTGGGAGGGCTGCCTCTCGGTGCCCGGTCTGCGAGCTGTGGTGCCACGCTTCGAGTGCATTCGCTACACCGGGTTTGACCAGTACGGCGACCCGATTGATCGAACGGTCGAGGGCTTTCATGCACGTGTTGTGCAGCATGAATGTGACCATCTGGTGGGCAAGCTCTATCCGATGCGGGTGCGGGACTTCAGCCGATTTGGCTTTACCCGCGTATTGTTTCCAGAGCTCCATGAGGCCACGGAAGACTGAATGCTTTGATTTCTGATATTGTTGAAGCGACAAATAAGTCGGGAATTTTCAGGAACGCGTCAATTCAGTTACCATTATGAGAACTGTGGCCGCACCACCAGGGAGATACAAGCATGGAGAGGGATACAACCATACCGTCAAGTTTGGCACCGATGGATTCTGGTTCAACGCGAAAGCGACGCACCGGTGCGCATCCGATCTTTGTCATCATGCTGGCCCTTGTGCTCTTGCTGTTCGTGGTCTCTCTGGCCAAGCGTTATTGAGAATTCAATGTGATCGAAAGCAACCCCAACTTCGAGGTCATCAACACAGCTTTTCCGCACCTTGGCAAAAAGCTCAAGCTGTTTTGGGGTTGTCCTGAGTTCAACGCCTTGATGGATGAGTTGCAGACCGATACGCGGGGCGGCAAGAGAGCCGGCTTTCCTGGTCCGGTGCTCAATGCCCTGTTCATGCTCGCGATGGAACACGAAGTGGCGTTTCCCCAGCTGGTGAAGAAACAAAACGATCAGTGGATAGCGACCCGCAAGAGGTGAGATGTTCGGGTGCTCAGGGCTTCATGGCCCTGGCGACCGCCTGCCCTAATTCGATCACCGCCATGGCGTAGTAGCTGCTCCAGTTATAGCGCGTAATGGCGTAGAAATTTTCGGTGCCAGCCACGTAGCTTCGTGGTGCTTCACCGTTTTGAAGTTCGATCAGGGCCATCGGACCGGGGTGTTGCAGGGCGGCACCGTCTAGCACCACGCCTTTGGCGGCGAGAGCTGCGACACTGAAAGTGGGCAGGATGTCGCTGGCCAGCAGGCCATCGAGATCGAGCTTGCCCTCATCAAAGCGCAAAGGGTAATGGGTTGGCATGCCGGCTTGCCACTGGAAGGCCTTGAAATAGTTGGCGACCGAGCCAATGGCGTCGGTGGGACTGTGGAACAGGTCAATTTTGCTGTCACCGTCAAAGTCGATCGCATACCTGACCCAGCTCGAGGGCATGAACTGAGACATACCCATGGCGCCGGCGTAGCTGCCAAGGGGGGTTAACGGATCGACGCCAGTGCGATGCGCCAGGCTCAGGAACTGTTCCAGCTCGGCCCTGAAGAAGGCGCTGCGCTCCAGCGCTCGCGGATGCTTCGCCGGAAAATCAAAGGCCAGCGTGGCCAGCGCATCGATGACCCGAAAGCCACCCATTCTCTGACCGTAAATGGATTCGACGCCGATGATGCCGACAATGATCTCGGGCGGTACACCGGTCTGCTTCTCGGCACGATCCAGACTGTCTCGATTTTCCTGCCAGAATTTCACGCCGGCCTTGATTCGAATCGGTTCGACAAAGCGACTGCGGTAGAGGCGCCAGTTCTTCGCGACGCCCGCCGCTGGTGGCAGGATCAGCTTGGCAATCTGGGGTGAATAGTGCGCACTGGCGATCGCACGGCGCACCCAGTCCGGACTCAAATCGCGTCGGCTCGCGATGTCGCTGGCGGCTGCCATCGCGTCTTCGCGTTCGGCGTAGGCGGGGCCGCTCGCCGCGCTCTGCTGGGCCGACTTGGCGGGCGGTGGCTTCTTGTTTGTTCTGGGTGTCGCGTCAGCCGCAGTGCAGACAGCACAACAAGTCAAAAATGCGGCAAAGAGGTGATAAGGCTTGGTGCTCACTGGCGGCGTACCCATCGTTGGAATTCTGCTCGCAGTGTAGCTATGCCCTCGCGCTGTCGGTCGCCAGGCGCATAGCGTTGCGCCTCGAGCCGCAATAGCCAGGACTGTAGCGCCATCAGGCGCGGGTCGGGCGATCCGCGCTGTTGACTCAATTGTTCAGCCAGGCGGCGTGGCGGACTGTTGGGCGTAACGCTTAATCCGGTTTGTTCCAGATACCGGGTCGCCGCCGCCAAAAGACGCAGCCAGGGGTCCTGGCGTGCGCGCTCCCACAGGGTCCAGGCTGCAACCGTGAGGCTTGCCATCACCATCAAGCCCATCAGGAGGTAAGCAAGATCTTCCCAACCGGGTGAGGAAAAGCCGATCTGGCGCAGCAGATCAAACTGCCTGCCCTGGGAGTAGTTGAGCACCCATTGGTTCCAGCCGTTATTCACCGCTTCCCACATGGCACGTAGCTTGAACGCCAGTGCGGGACTGACGTTGCCAAACAGTGCCCGCGCGATGACGCCACGTGGCGCTAGCAGCCGCTCGGTTGCCCCGGTGCGTCCAGGTGCCACAGCGGTGGTCGGGTCAACACGCATCCAGCCGCTGTCGGCTATCCACACTTCGGCCCAGGCATGTGCATCACTCTGGCGCACCACAAGGAATCCGTCAACCGGGTTGTTCTCGCCACCCTGGTAGCCCGTCACAACGCGCGCTGGAAGCCCCAAGCCACGCATCAGAATCACGAAGCTTGAAGCGATGTGTTCACAAAAGCCCTGCTTGCGGTCAAACCAGAACTCGTCGGCGCTGTGCTGACCGAAAACGCCAGGGTCCAGCGTATAGCGGTAAGCGCCCTGGCGCAATCGCTCCAATACCGCGCTGACCAGCGTCGCGCCGTCGGCACGGGCGTAGCGCGGGTCGGCTCGCATCTCACGCGCGAGCTGGGCCGTGCGCGGATTGGAGCCCGCTGGTAGCCGCAGATCGTCCAGCAGCGCCGGCACCTGTTGCATGGGTCCATGCCTGAAGTCGGGGTAGCTTTGTGCGTCATAGCGCAGCAGTTCTGTGATCGGTCGGTCGGTCAGCCATTGCAGGTCTGGCGTCATGCGGACGTCAAAGCCGTCGAGCACCGGCTTGGCCGGAGCGGCGTCCAGCAGCAACAACCAGGGCCGGCTGTTGGGCTCCAAAGTCACCTGGTACCCGATTGCAGTCCCCCTCACCTGCAGATTCGCTGGCGCTGGCGGGCGGTAGGGCACAGCCGCTTGCCGCGCGCGCCACTCGCGACCGTCAAAACTTGACAGTACCGGGCCGCGAAAATAAAGCTCGGAGGGTGCCGGCCTCTGCGCTTGAAAGCGGACCCGCATGGCGATGCTGTCATCGAGTGCCAGACTGGCGATGGTGCCGACGGACATGGTGGGCGACAGCCCGCTGCGTCCACTCATGGCATCGTTCGGGATGCCCCACAGCGGCGCCACTCTGGGAAAGAACAGGAACAGCACAAGCATGATCGGAGCGCCCAGCAGCGCCATCGTGCCAGCGGTTCTGGCAGCCTGGGACAAGGGTGGTTTGCCGACGGGCATGTGGGCGTTGACCAGGGCGGTCAGCAGGCCCAGCAGGGCCAGCAGCATGGCGCCTGCGGTCAGCAACGACTGCGA
>CAITZZ010000152.1 GCA_903897005.1 uncultured beta proteobacterium
GAGGCCATCGGTGTCAGGCAGTTCCAGCCAGGCCTTGTCGAACGCCCCGACCAGTGCGCTTGATCCCAGGAAACTGGTCTCAAAGCGCTGCCCTTCCTCCTCGGCAAATGCCACCACTTCGATCTGAAAGGGCAGGCGCCGGCCCTGCGCTGCCAGCGTGCGCACGCAGGCCATGGGCACCAGGATGCCGAGACGGCCATCGTATTTGCCGGCGTTGCGCACGGTATCAAAGTGCGAACCGGTGAGCAGGGTTTTGGCCAGCGGCTGGTCCGACAGATAACGTCCGACCACGTTGCCGACGGCGTCGACCCTGACCTCGTCAAAGCCGCAATCCAACATCAGCGCCTTGAGCTTCGTGGCGCAGGCGCGATGAGCATCCGTCAGATAGGTGACGGTGAGTTGTCCGTTCTCGGCGTAACCGGCGTCGCTGAACTCTGCCAGTGCCTCGGCCCAGTCCCACACCAGATTACCGAGCAGGGGCTCGATGCCAAACTTGTCGTTCAGGCGCAGTTCCGCAATCCGGTGAATGTTGCGCAGGCACTCCTCTATTTCGAAGCTGCGCTGTCCCTGCAGGCGGCGCTCAAACGTTTCGATGATTTCGCGCCTGGTCAGGCCGCTGCCGCGCGGACCGCGCACCGCCAGAATGAAGGGGAAATCGAACCTGGCCTTGTAGGCGACGTTGAGCTCCTGAACCCTGGCGAACTCCTGCGCGCTGCTGTGCATGAGACCGGCGGTGCTTTGTTCCTTGCTGGATTCTGCCGTCAGGGTCTGGCTGATCATGGCTTTGCCGGCCAGTTCAGGGTGCGCGCGAATCAGCGCCAGCTGCGCGTCCAGACCGGCTTGCGTCAGAACCTGAACCAAGGCGTACTTGAGCTCTGCCAGCGAAGCAAAAGGCCGCTGTGCCAGCGCTGCCTGCGCAATCCAGGGCGAGTGCTCGTACAGGCCGTCCAGCATCTGCGCCGCCTCAGCCTCGCTTGCGCTATTGAGTTGTTGTATTGTCATTGTGGGCCTGACCCGCCATCCAGTGGTGGCGTAGCACTGGATCCCGGATCGGGTCCGGGATGACAGATGCCGGAGCCGGCCGGGGTGGGTGCCAGATAGGGATGCGCCTGCGCCCAGTGTCGGGCAATGTCGATGCGCCGGCAGATCCAGACCTGCGAGTGGCTTTGCACATAGTCCAGAAAATTCTGCAGCGACCGCATGCGGCCGGGCCGTCCCAGCAGGCGGCAGTGCATACCGATGCTGAGCATCTTGGGTGTATTCAGTCCGGCTGGGTCACCCTCTGCGTACAGCACGTCAAAACTGTCTTTCAGGTAGCTGAAGAAATCATCGCCCTGGGCAAAACCCTGGCTGGAGGCAAAGCGCATGTCGTTGGTGTCGAGCGTGTAGGGCACGATCAGCTGCGGAGCTACCGAGCCATCGCTCTTTTGCACCCGCATCCAGAACGGCAGGTCGTCGCCGTAGTAGTCGCTGTCGTAGTCAAAGCCGCCGAAGTCGGCCACCAGGCGATGCGTCTGCGGGCTGTCGCGTCCGGTGTACCAGCCCAGCGGCCGCTCGCCGGTGAGCTCGGTCAGGATCTGCATACCGATTCGCATGTGTTCGCGCTCGCTTGCTTCGTCCAGGTTCTGGTAGCTGATCCAGCGCCAACCGTGGCAGGCGATCTCATGCCCGAGTTCCTTGAAGGCCGCGCACAGTTCCGGATGCCGCTGCAGCGCCATGCTGACGGCAAATACGGTGAGCGGCAACTGGCGGCGCTCAAACTCGCGCAGGATGCGCCAGACGCCAGCACGCGAGCCGTACTCGTAAATGCTCTCCATGCTGAGGTGGCGTGCTGCAAAAGCCGCCGGGCTGGCCATTTCGGAGAGAAATTGCTCGGACGCAGCATCACCATGCAGCACCGAGTTCTCGGCGCCTTCTTCGTAGTTCAGCACAAATTGCAGCGCGATGCGGGCTTGCGTGGGCCACGCTGCATGTGGCGGGTTGGCCCCGTAGCCGACCAGGTCGCGCGGGTAGGGCAGTGTGCTGTCGTAGTGCTTCATGGATTCAGACGAGAGGGCATGGCGGCATGATAATGGCAATTTTTTAGAAGACAGAGGAACGCGCCATGGGCTTGAGCACACATGTACTGGACACCATGCACGGCGCACCGGCGGCCGGTATGCGGGTGGCGCTGTACAGCACGCTGACGCAGCCCCCGACCCTGTTGAAGCAGTTGGTGCTGAACCAGGACGGCCGCTGCAGTGACGGCATGCTGCTCGACAACACCAGCCTCAGGGTTGGCAGCTACCGTCTGGTGTTCGATGTGGCCGGCTACTTTCGCTCGCGTGCCGTGGTTTTGCCCGAACCCAACTTTCTGGACCAGGTCAACCTTGACTTTGGCGTCGCCGACGCCTCGCAGCACTACCACGTGCCGCTGCTGGTAAGCCCCTGGAGCTATTCGACCTACCGGGGTTCCTGATGAGTCTTGAGCGGTTCCTGCTGCGTCTGGCTCGTGAGCCGGCCTGCCTCATGAGCGTACAAGGCGCCCGCGGCTCGGTGCCGCGCGAGAAGGGTGCCTGGATGGCGGTCTTTGCCGAGGCTGCAATCGGCACCATTGGCGGTGGGCATCTGGAGTTTGCCGCGATGGCGCAGGCACGCCAGCGTCTGGCCGGGGGCACGGGC
>CAITZZ010000153.1 GCA_903897005.1 uncultured beta proteobacterium
AATCTGTCAAGTTTCCAGTCCTTGGAAAGCTGCTTGATAAGTTGGGCACCGGTTTTCCCATCGAAATGACGCAATGTCTTGTCCGCCAGAAGGCGACCGACAAGCAGATAGTCGTTGAGACGAGTTTTGCCGTGTGCCCCCGGGTTTTCAACGACATATCGCTGCGCCCAGTAGGCAATTGACTGGTTCAAGTCAGCGTCAGCGGTGCGTTGCTGCTTTCGGACTGCTGCCGATTGCAACGTCCCTTTGATGGCTTTCGCCAATTCAGCCTTTTTGAACCCGACAGCGTGGCTTTTGACGTCGAAGGTCTTCGATGTATAAAAGATGCCCTTATGCCAAATCTCTGCCCTGTACTTTCTTTTGCCACCCGCCGTGGCGACTTCTTTCACATAGGTTGCCTGAGCCATACTGCACTCCATAAAGCACAGTATTGCGAACGTGTTTATCCTTTAGGCGTTTTAGACCAAATGAGGACCAAATACGACTTTAAAGTTGGTGCCTGCTAACGGGCCACGCACCGCAGATGGCCAGTGTCAGAATGATTTAAAAATCTCTCGACCGCCTTGTAAGCGGTAGGTCAACAGTTCGAATCCGTTAATCGGCACCATTTGATAGTACGAAGGCCTCCAGGTAGCAATACCCGGAGGCCTTTTTCATTGGTAAGTCAGTCGCTTGTGTCGAAGGCGCAGACGTGATTCAATTCAAGGCGGCAACAAGTTAAACTAAGTGCTACACGTTCAAGGTAACACCATGCACACCTCAACACTTAGGGCCGCTGGCGGCTCTATCGCAGTCACCATACCGCAAGCGCTGGCCAAGAGCTCCGGGCTGCACGCTGGCGACAAAGTCAGTTTTGCAGTTGACGCTGGGCGGCTGATTTTGTCGCCGGTCAATCGCCGCAAATACAGCCTTGACGACCTGCTGGCCATGCAGGGTCGCGCTCCATTGGAGATCGACAAGGACTGGGACACCATGCCAGCATCCGGGCAAGAAGTGGCACTGTGATGCGGCAGACCACCTGGCAACGCGGCGACATCGTGGTGGCAGACTTTGATCCCACGCTGGGCCATGAGCAACAGGGGCGCAGACCGGCCATTGTGGTCACGCAAGCGGCCCTCAACAAGCTGGGCATGATCGGCGTATGCCCTATTACGCAGGGCGGCATGGCAGCGCGGCACACTGGCATGGCGGTATCGCTGACAGGCATGGGCCTGCAAACAGCAGGCATTGTGCTGGTGCATCAATTCAGAATGATTGACCCGACCCAGCGCAAATTGACGCTGATTGAGCGAGCACCGGATGAACTGAGTGAAGAAGTCCGGGCGAGAGTGGCGGCGATGCTGGAATAGCGCAATGAATCATCAAGACAGAGTCTCTACAAGACTTTTCCTGTAAGCGGCCTAACGGTTTTAGGACCGGCGAACGCGACACAGGTAAGCCAGTCCAGTTCCATCTGGATAATCTCTGCTGGAATTTTGCAATCGACTCCAAATCGTCCTTGAGACGCGAGGGTGCCGGGTGAGGACTTCGAGGTCTTGGCGGATCGGAGCGGGTGTCACATGCCAGGCCAGCTGTGTGGATTCGACTATCTGATCGCCAGCGAAAGCTACTAGTTCAACTGGTACTCACGAATCGTTTTCAATAGAGAAATTCCAGGCTAAAACTACCAGTCAAAAGGGTAGCCATCTGCTATGGCAATGCGTGGGCAAACGCGCGAACATGGACCCGTGACAAGGCAAATAGAAGGGGGAGGTCACGTGAGAACCAAGAACCGAGTATTCGGTACAGGAGAGTCCATATGAAGCGATCTTTGCATCACTGTCTGGCCGTGGCCTCCTGGGTCTGCGTGGCCCTGGCGACGGCCCCAGTGGCGTTGGCACAAACCAACCCATTGGGGCTGTCGTCCAGTCTTACTTTGCTATCGTTTGGCAACTTCTTTGCACCGAGTGCTGATGTCGAAGGTCGGGTAGCGGTCGGTGGCAATGCCAGTATTGCAGGCTATACGATCAACAGCAAATGGCCTTACACGCAAGCCCAGTATGGCGGGACGGGTCTGACGGTCGGTGGCAATCTCGACATCTCCGGCGGCGCCGTCTTTGGCAACACCGTGGTCGGCGGAAGTCTTGCCGTTACCAACGGCACCAGCTTTAACGGCAGTGTTCAAGTGGCAGGCAACCTGTCAACCGCAAGCACCTGGCTGTCAGCGACCAGCATCAGCTATGGCGGCACATCGAATCTGTCGCCCTGGCACAGTCCCGTGGCCGTTCAAGTCGATCCGTCCAGCATTCAGACCGGCATCAACTTTGCCGCTGAACAGCAAAGACTGACCAGCCTGTCCCAGAGTTTTAACACGCTGAGCAACAGTGGCACCATTACCATGCAAGACAGCACACTGGTCTTGAATGCCAATCATGCCAGCCTTGCGGTATTTGATTTGACGGCTGCCGATGTCACCCACAGCATGCGCCTGGACAATTTCGGTCCAGACACCACAGTGATCCTGAACGTGCTCGGTCAGAACGTCAACTTCACGGCGGGTGGCTACCAAAACTTCGGTGCTGCATCTGACCTTGCGGTCGGTCATGTTCTCTTCAACTTGCCCGAGGCAACGCAAGTTTCTTTCACCAGCGGTGTTTATGCCTCGTTTCTCGCCCCCCTGGCGAAGTTCAGCACAACGGCAGGCGGCTTTATCGGTGGTCAGGTGGTTGTAGACAGCTGGTCCGGCATGGGTCAGGTCAACAGCAACCCCTTTGTCGCAGCCGTGCCCGAGCCTCAAACCTACGCCATGCTGCTGGCGGGGTTGGGCTTGATGGCCTACACCGTACGCAGACGCCGGGCAGGCGCAGAAAATTTTTGAGCAAGCTGTCACTCTAACAAACAAGAGAACATCAAAATGTCTTCCACCGCAGCAGTCGTTAAAGAGCAGCGCAGCGAGCGCTACCGCACGGAACTATCAACAACGGTCCAAGGTGTGACCGGGGTTACAGACAACATCAGCGCCACCGGCTTCTACATATTGCAGGACCAAGCGTGCGAAGTTGGTTCGCGCATTGACTTCTGCGTTGATCTTGTCACGCGACATGTCAAGCTGAAATTGTCCTGCGAAGGCGAAGTGGTTCGCGTGGAACGGGTTGACAGGCGATTCGGCATCGGCGTGAAGGTACTCAGTCAGGTCATGCAAGCGGTGAATTGAGCCAGGCTGTGACGGTTCTGACCCGCAACAGTTCGACGCCGGTGCGCAGTCAGTGCGGGGGAATAGAGCGCCTGGCAATTTTCAATTTTGCATCGAGATCGGCCACCAGGCCGAAGTCGCAGACGCCACCGCGGCCTTCAAGCAACTGACGTCGAAATTCGGCTGACCTGCCCAGTCGCGTGACCTGCATGCCGTAGGAAACGAACAGCAACTTGCCCTTGGGCGCTTCATGCAGGTCGTTGCTCAGGCGATCAAGCCTGTTGCTGATCGCAATGATCTGACGTTGGCTGCTATCGGCCAACTTTCTGAACTCAGGACTGGCCAGGCACAGGTTGAGCTGGACTCTGGAGGCAGCCAGTTCGCGCACGCTTTCAATCAGCTTCGGGTCCGTGGCTTGACCATGGGCCAAGCCCGCGACCAGAATGGCCACAATGAAGACAGAACGCTTTTTACCCTGCATGGCTGGCCTGTGCAAGCGCGTCAGGTCTGACGCGAAATTTGGACCTTCAGCCGAATTGAGTTAACCTCCCACCCCTTGCTCCGCAAATGAGATTCGAAGGAAGGTAGCAGCTGGCGCATTTTGGCGGCCGCCGCGTTGGTGTCCAAAATCAGGCACCAGACCGGACCATCGATGGGACCCGCTTTGACAGCGGCTCTGAGCGTCGCAGGAATGAGGGGCGCAATGGACTTGAGGCGCGCTACCGATTCGTCGCTCAGCGCAGTCAAACGTGCCAGGTTGGGAGAGTCCTGCGTTGCCTGCAGCAGTGTGAAGGCTTGATGGCGGCGGTTCATGGGCGAGGTGTTTAGAGGAATACCGAATGCAATTGATTATCACGGATGCTTGGCTTGCCAGAAGCCGTGCCATTCATCTCACAGGAACCAAACTGGTGCTGGCCGCACTGCTGGCCTCCTGTGTCATGACGCTGCTGGCTGCCGGCTTGTACCACTGGGTCTTCCTGAAAGGGGCCAGGGAGGGGTGGCCGGTGATCGGTACGCTGGTCAGGATGGTCGTCAAGGATGAATTTGAGCAGCGTGATCGCTTCATGCGCGAAAACCTGGATTTGCTGGCACGCAAGCTCGGTGAAATGCAGGCCAAAATGACGCAGCTCGAGTCGCTCGGCGAGCGGGTGTCGGGTTTGGCTGGTGTCAATGCGAACGAAATCAAGGTCAAGCCCGGTCTGGGCGGTGCGCTGGTGACCGGGCGTCCTCTGTCGGTCGAAGAACTCAAAGCGACGCTGGAGGACCTGGATCGCCTGACCGAGCAGCGCACCGACTTGATGACTGTGCTCGAGTCGCGCCTGTTTGACCAAAAAATTCGCAACATGATGGTACCGACCCAGTCGCCGATAGCGCAGGCCAACTATGGTTCCATGTTTGGCTGGCGCATTGACCCGATTACGGGCCGCTCCGCGCTGCATACGGGAATCGATTTTCAGGCCGACCGCGGCACGCCGATCCTGGCCGCAGCGGGTGGCGTGGTGGTGACTCAGGAATACCATCCGGAGTACGGCAATATGGTCGAGGTGGATCACGGCAATGACCTGATTTCGCGCTATGCCCACGCCTCCAGAACGATGGTCAAGAAGGGCGACCTGGTCAAGCAGGGGCAGAAGATTGCCGAAGTGGGCAGCACCGGTCGCTCGACCGGTACCCATCTGCATTTTGAGGTGCTGGTACAGGGCGTTTTGCAGGATCCACAGAAATTTCTGGCCGCTGGCGCCAAGCTCAAACCGCAAAGCCTGGCCAAGGTGGCTGCGCCGTGGCAGGGTCGCTACCAACCCGGTCCCCGGTAGCCGCGCGTTGTCATGCCGGACTCGATCCGGTATCCATGACAAGGGCTAGTGACCCGGTCCTGCGGCACAGGTAAAATCACGCGTTTGGGTTTCTCAGCGAAGCGTCCTGCTACAGCACGCTTGCGTTTCGTGACAGTGCCCCCATTTCACACAGATTAGAAAAAGGATTGCGCTGTTCGGATGGCCCAGGTGGGCTGACCGGTCGGTCCTGCATTCATGGCCACAAACATCCTTACCAAAATTTTCGGCAGCCGCAATGACCGTCTGCTCAAACAGTACCGCAGCAGCGTGGTTCGCATCAACGCGATGGAAACCGCTCTGGAGCAGTTGTCTGACGAAGCCTTGCGCGGCAAGACGCAGGAGTTCAAGGATCGTCTGCTCAAGGGCGAGACCCTTGACGCCTTGCTGCCAGAGGCCTTTGCGGTGGTGCGCGAGGGCTCCAAGCGGGTCATGAAGATGCGCCATTTTGATGTCCAGTTGCTCGGCGGCATGTCGCTGCACTATGGCAAGATTTCAGAAATGGGAACCGGCGAAGGCAAGACCCTGACCGCCACCATGCCGGTCTATCTCAATGCCCTGACCGGCAAGGGTGTCCATGTCGTCACCGTCAATGACTATCTGGCCAATCGCGACGCCCAGTGGATGGGCAAGCTTTACAACTTTCTGGGCCTGAGCGTCGGTATCAATCTGCCGCAAATGGCACGCGAGGAAAAGCAGGCCGCTTACCGCTCCGACATCACTTACGGTACCAACAACGAATACGGTTTTGACTACCTGCGCGACAACATGGTCTACGAGTCGGCGGACCGGGTTCAGCGTGGCCTGAACTATGCGATCGTCGACGAGGTTGACTCCATTCTGATCGACGAGGCACGCACGCCCTTGATCATCAGCGGCCAGGCCGAAGACCACACCGAGCTCTACATCGCCATGAACAAGGTGGTGCCCTCACTGACCAAGCAGGAAGGCGAGGAAGATCCGCGCACCGGCGAAGGCATCACCAAGCCGGGTGACTTCACGCTGGACGAGAAGAGCCATCAGGTATTTCTGACCGAGCAGGGCCACGAAAGTGCGGAGCGCATTCTGGCGGATCTGGGGCTGATTGCGCCGGGCGCCTCCCTGTACGACCCGGCCAATATCACGCTGATGCATCACCTTTATGCGGCGCTGCGTGCCAATCACCTCTACCATCGCGATCAGCACTACGTGGTGCAGAACGGTGAGATCGTGATTGTGGACGAGTTCACTGGTCGCTTGATGTCGGGCCGGCGCTGGAGTGACGGCCTGCATCAGGCGGTTGAAGCCAAGGAAGGTGTCGCCATTCAGGCCGAAAACCAGACCATGGCCTCGATCACCTTTCAGAACTATTTCCGTCTCTACGGCAAGCTGGCCGGCATGACTGGTACGGCCGACACCGAAGCCTATGAGTTCCAGGAAATCTATGGCCTGGAGACGGTGGTGATGCCCTACAACCGACCGAGCCGGCGCGAAGACCAGCTCGATCGCGTTTACAAGACCACGCGTGAAAAATACGAGGCCGCCATCAAGGACATTCGCGAGTGCCATGAGCGCGGGCAGCCGGTTCTGGTCGGTACCACCTCGATTGAAAACTCGGAGGTTCTGGCGGAATTGCTGGAAAAAGAAAAGCTGCCGCATCAGGTGCTCAACGCCAAGCAGCACGCACGCGAGGCCGAAATTGTGGCGCAGGCTGGGCGCGCCAAGATGATCACCATCGCCACCAACATGGCCGGTCGTGGCACCGACATTGTGCTCGGCGGCAATATCAGCCCGGCGATCGAAGCGATCGAGTCCGACGAAGCGCTGGACGCGACGCAAAAGCAGCAGCAGATTGACGCCATCCGTGCGCAGTGGGCCAAGGACCACGAGCAGGTCAAGGCCTTGGGCGGCTTGCGCATCATTGCCACCGAGCGTCACGAGTCGCGACGGATTGACAACCAGTTGCGTGGGCGCTCAGGGCGGCAAGGGGACCCCGGTTCGTCGCGCTTTTATCTGAGTCTGGATGACTCCTTGATGCGCATTTTTGCGGGTGACCGGGTCAAGGCCATCATGGACCGCCTGAAAATGCCTGATGGAGAAGCGATTGAAGCGGGCATTGTCACACGCTCGATCGAGAGCGCCCAGCGCAAGGTGGAGGCGCGCAACTTTGATATGCGCAAGCAGTTGCTGGAGTACGACGACGTCTCCAACGATCAGCGCAAGGTGATCTACCAGCAGCGCAACGAGATTCTTGATGCCAAGGATCTGTCGGCGCAGATCGGTTCACTGCGTGAAGGCTGCTTTAACGACCTGGTGCGGCAATACGTGCCCGTTGAGTCGGTCGAAGAGCAGTGGGACCTGGCCGCGCTGGAAAAGGTCTTGCTGGACGAGTGGAAACTGACGGTGCAACTGCAGAGCATGGTCAACGATGCCAGCGCCATCATCGACGAAAACCTGCTGGAGCGCGTGCGCGCTGAAGCTGGCAAGGTGTTTGACGAAAAAGTGGAACTGGTCGGTGGCGAGAACTTTACCCAGTTTGAGCGCATGGTGTTGCTGCAAAGCATAGACACCCATTGGCGTGAGCACCTGAGTTCGCTCGACTACCTGCGCCAGGGCATCCATCTGCGCGGTTACGCGCAGAAGCAGCCCAAGCAGGAATACAAGCGTGAGGCCTTTGAACTCTTCGGGCAACTGCTCGATGCGGTCAAGAACGACGTCACCAAAGTGCTGATGACGGTGCAGATTCAATCCGGCGAGCAGTTGGAGCAGGCCGCCGTCGACATGGAAACGCGTGGCGAAAGTATCTCCAACGTGACCTACAGCGCGCCTACCGAGACCGGTGAAGTTGAAACCGTGGTCGATGAACAGACTGTCAAGGCCGCAGTGCCACGAGTCGGGCGCAACGAGCCTTGTCCTTGCGGCAGCGGCAAGAAATACAAGCAGTGTCACGGCAAGCTGGCGTGACAGATCGGGACTGAGCCATGGCTGTCAACTTATCCGCCCCCAAACCGTCCGAGCTCTATCCGATTGCCGGCGTGCGCCTGGGTGTCACCGAAGCCGGTGTGCGCAAGGCAGGTCGCAAAGACCTGACCGTGCTGCTGCTTGAGCCCGGGGCGTCGGTGGCTGGGGTTTTCACGCAAAACCGGTTTTGCGCCGCGCCGGTGCAGATCTGCCGGGAGCACCTCGCCCAAGGGGCGGCGGTGCGCGCCATGCTGATCAATACCGGCAATGCCAATGCCGGCACCGGCGAGGACGGCCGCCGTAGAGCGCTTCGCAGTTGCATCGCGCTGGCAGAAAAACTGAAGCTATCAGCGCAGGAAATCCTGCCGTTCTCGACCGGGGTCATCATGGAGCCGCTGCCGCTCGATCGCATCGAAGCCGGGCTGGATGCGGCGCTGGCCGATGCGCGCGCAGACAACTGGCTGCGTGCTGCCGAGGCGATCATGACCACCGATACTGTGGCCAAGGCCTTCGGCAAGCAGGTCTTGATTGATGGCACGCTGGTGAGCATCACCGGCATCAGCAAAGGCGCCGGCATGATACGGCCCAATATGGCAACCATGCTGGGCTTTCTGGCCACCGATGCCTGTGTCAGCCCGGTGTTGATGCAACAACTGGCCAGGGAACTGGCAGAAGCTTCCTTCAACCGCGTTACCGTCGATGGCGACACCTCCACCAACGATTCCTTCATGCTGATCGCCAGCAACCAGGCGTGCCACGCGGTGATTGACGATCTCGATAGCACGAATGGCCAGGCGCTGAAGGCTGCCTTGCTGGAAGTCGCGCAGCAACTGGCACAGGCCATCGTGCGCGATGGCGAGGGCGCCACCAAGTTCATCCGGATCGAGGTCGAAGGCGGCAAGACGGAAGCGGAATGTCGCCAGGTCGCTTACGCGATCGCCCATTCGCCGCTGGTCAAGACGGCGTTTTTTGCCAGTGACCCGAACCTGGGCCGTATCCTGGCGGCGGTGGGTTATGCCGGCATTGAAGACCTGGACCAAAGATGCATCGACCTCTACCTCGACGATGTGCAGGTCGCCTCCCGCGGTGGTCGCCATCCTTCCTACCTTGAAGAGGACGGTCAGCGCGTCATGCGCCAGAGCGAGATCACGGTGCGGGTGCTGCTAGGACGCGGCGCCGCAAAGCAGACGGTCTGGACCTGCGACCTCAGTCATGATTACGTCAGCATCAATGCCGATTACCGCTCATGAACACCCAGTTCGAGCACTTGCTGGCGCGCGCCGAGCACCTGATTGACCGCATTGAGGCGGTATTGCCGCAGGCCTTGACGGCACCGGACTGGAACGCCTCCATGGCGTATCGCTATCGCAAGCGCAGCTCCGGCCACGGTGTGCTTGAGCCGGTGCGCCACGTCGGTGCCATGCGCCTGTCGGACCTGAAAGAGATCGAGCCGCAAAAAGAAAAAATCCGGCGCAACACAGAGCATTTTGTCGGCGGTCAGCCGGCCAACAACGTGCTATTGACCGGGGCCCGGGGAACTGGCAAGTCCTCGCTGATCAAAGCCTGTCTGAATGAATACGCAGCGCGTGGTTTGCGCCTGATCGAGGTCGACAAGGCCGATCTGACCGATTTGCCCGATATTGTCGATGTGGTCTCAGAGCGCAGCGAGAAGTACATCGTCTATTGCGATGACCTGAGTTTTGAGGATGGTGAGCCGGGCTACAAGGCGCTCAAGTCGATTCTTGACGGTTCGGTAGCAGCGACCACGGCCAATGTGCTGATCTACGCTACCAGCAACCGGCGCCATCTGCTGCCCGAGTACATGCAGGAGAACCTCAGCTATACGCACACCGCCGATGGTGAAGTCCATCCGGGTGAGGTGGTGGAAGAGAAAATCTCCCTGTCCGAGCGTTTTGGTCTGTGGGTCAGCTTTTACCCCTTCACGCAGGACGAGTACCTGACCATCGTGGCGCAGTGGCTGTCGTCCTTTGGCGTCCCGGCGCCGGCGATTGAGGCAGCGCGAGCGGACGCGCTGATCTGGGCGCTGGAGCGGGGTTCGCGCAGCGGTCGGGTGGCTTACCAGTTTGCGCGCGATTACGCTGGCGGGCATTCGCAAAACCCATGAGCTCGCAGGTTCTGGTGGCAAACGCCGAATTGCCGCGCAGCGGTGGCGCCGATCGGGCAGCCATCGATGTCGCGGTCGGTGTGCTGTTCCGGCCGGACGGTGCCTTTCTGCTGACCACTCGTCCACCGGGTAAGGTCTACCAGGACTACTGGGAGTTTCCTGGTGGCAAGTGCGAACCCGGGGAGACCGTGGAGCAGGCCCTGCGGCGTGAGCTGCAGGAGGAACTCGGTATCCTGATCGGCGAGGCTCTGCCCTGGCACTGCGCCACGGTGGACTATCCCCATGCGCTGGTGCGTCTGAACTTTCTCAAGGTCTACCAATGGAGCGGAGAACTGCAGATGCGTGAGGGGCAGTCCTGTTCCTGGCAGCAGCTGCCAGTACAACTGACTCCCGTGTTGCCGGGGACGCTGCCGGTACTTCAGTGGCTGGCGGACGAGGGCGGCAAGTCCTCAAGTGGCTGATCTTCAGCGTTGCTGCTGATCGGCATACGAAAACTCTCGCTGGCCCAGGCACCCAGATCGACGTTCTTGCAGCGTGCGCTGCAAAAAGGCCGAAACGGGTTGGAACTTGCGTAGATGCTGTCGCCGCCGCAACTCGGGCAAGAGACTGTTTTTGGAGCTGTTGTCATGCGCACAAGGTCAGTTCAAAGGCGGTGTCTTCCTGGCTTGCGTGCAGCTTGTCATCATCACCGTGGCGCATCAGGCGAATCGACACCATCAGGCGATTGCCACTGATCTCCGGGATCAATTCCAGCGCCGGATCCAGCGTCATGCGCAAGAGCTGAAAGGTCTTGCCCTGCGGCAGGTTTTGCTGGAACTGACCACCGGTCGCCATCACTTTCTGCGCGGTGCTCGAGCCACGCAGCACCTTGAGCAGCAGATAAATCGCTTCGGCCAGCGGCGTCAGTGTGCCGGCCCAGCGTTCCAGATCGGCTCTGCGCCGCGCTGCATCGTGCTGCTGCCAGGCGTAATAGGCCGGCAGGTCGAAGGCGCAGGTGCCCCCCGGAATGCCAACGCGACTGCGGATGCTCATCAGCCAGTCGTTTTCTGTCAGTGATTGACCGGCTTTTCCCGGCACACTGTTCAGGGCGGCAAAACAGCGATCCACCTGATTGAACACCTTGTCCAGAACCTCTGGTGCAATCGCCGGATTGTCCCTGTAAGCATCGAGCAGATGCTTTTGCTTGTCCAGGTCCTTGAGGACGTCTGACTTGAGGTCGGCGCGCGCTCCCACATCCATCACTTCGAAGATCGTGGCCAGCGCAAAGTGGTGGTCCAGCGCAGATTCGCGCACAATAAATTCGCTCAGGCGAAGAAAGAGCTGTTCCAGTCGCAAGTAGGTGCGGATGCGCTCGTTAAAGGGGTATTCGTAAAGGATCACGCTGATTTCTATGCTGGTCAGGCTTCGGTGTTACCCGGATGATAGCCCGAAGCGGGCCGAAATTTGCTGCAACTCGACCGCCAGTTCATCAAGCGACAGACCCACGTTGAAGATGACGCTATCTGCCGCCGTCAAGCGCAGACTGCGGCTGGCCTGGGAGGCAATGATCTTTTCAACTTCTGCACGCGACAGTTGGTTGCGCGCCATGACCCGGTCGATCTGTTCTTCGGTCGTGCAATCGACTACCAGCACATGATCGAGATCGCGTCGCCAGTGGGCCGATTCGACCAGCAGCGGGACGTCGAAGACGATGCAGGGGCAGGCCTGTTCGGCAAGAAGCGCCGCCTGACGCCGGGTTTCCTGCCCCACCAGTGGATGGATGATGGCCTCCAGCCTTAGCCGTGCGCTGGCGTCCGTGTGCACCAGCTGGCGCATGCGGTCGCGCTCCAGGGCTCCGCTGGCGCCAACAAAGTCCGAACCAAAAGTGGCAGCAATGGCTGACATCGCCAAGCCCCCGGCAGCGGTCAGCTGGCGCGAAATGGCATCTGCGTCGACCAGGCCAGCACCGAGGCCGACCAGCAAACCGGCAACCGTGCTTTTGCCGCTGCCAATGCCGCCGGTCAGTCCGAGCCGCACGGGAAATGGCACGATTCAGAGTCCGATCAGATGCAGCAGCGTGGCCGGTCCGAAAACCATGACCGCCAGACCGGCGCCAGCCAGAAAGGGGCCAAAGGGCAGGTAGCCACCCTCGCGCAGACCGCTGGAGAATTTCATCCCAATGCCGATGACAGCACCGATGACCGAGGACATCAGGATGATGGGGACCAGCGCCTGCCAGCCAAACCAGGCTCCGAGTGCGCCGTAGAGCTTGAAATCACCAAAACCCATGCCCTCCTTGCCGGTGATCAGCTTGAAGGCCCAATAGATCAGCCACAAGGAAAGATAGCCCACAACGGCGCCCCAGAAAGCAGACGCCAGCGTGACGCTGGTCCACTGTAGGGCTGCGGCAAGCAGCCCGGCCCAGAGCAGCGGCAGCGTCATGGCATCGGGCAGCAGCGTGGTATCCCAGTCGATCAGGGCCAGTGCCAGCAGCGTGGCTGAAAATGCACTCCAGAGCAGTGCCGTCGGGCTTGCGCCCCATTTCCAGGCACAACAGGAAAACAGCACGGCGGTGCTCAGTTCCACCAGCGGATAACGCAGGCTGATGGCGGCCTTGCAGGCTGAACATTTGCCGCCCAGGCGGAGATAACTCAGGACGGGAATATTCTCATGCCAGCTTATGGCGTGGCCGCAATGGGGGCAACGAGAGCCGGGTTGCATCAGGTTCAAGCGCGCTGGTGCTGGCAGCGGCAAACCATTCTGTTCGGCGCACTCCGCCTTCCACTGCGCCTCCAGCATGATCGGCAGGCGGTGGATCACGACATTGAGAAAACTGCCAATCAGCAGTCCCAGCACGCCAAACAGGGCGGCGTCCATTGCGCTTGATATCAACATCAGACCACCTGACCCAGTTTGAAAATGGGCAGGTACATGGCGACCACAATGCCGCCAATCAGGGTACCCAGAATGACAATGATGATGGGCTCCATCAAGCTCGAAATGCCGGCCACCATGTCGTCGACTTCGGCCTCATAAAAATCAGCTGCCTTGCCCAGCATGTGATCGATCGAGCCGGACTCTTCTCCAATCGCGCACATCTGCAGCACCATGGAGGGAAACAGGCCCGCATTGCCCATGGCGACAGTCAGGGCCGTGCCGGTGGAAACCTCCTGCTGGATCTTCTTGGTGGCGTTCAGGTAAACCGAATTGCCGGCCGCGCCACCAACAGAGTCCAGTGCCTCCACCAGCGGCACGCCGGCCGCGAACATGGTTGACAGCGTGCGCGTCCAGCGCGCCACACAGGATTTGTCCACCAGCACACCGAAGATCGGCATCTTGAGCATGATGCGGTCCATCAAATTCTGCAACTGCTCGTTGCGCCGCCAGGCTTGCATGAAGAAGTAAAAACTACCACCGATGGCGCCAAAAATCAGCCACCAGTACTTGACGAATATTTCACTGATGGCAATCACCACCAGCGTCGGTGTTGGCAGGTCGGCACCAAAATTGGCAAACACTTCCTTGAACGCCGGCACCACAAAAATCATGATGACGGCGGTCACCACAAAAGCGACAATCAACACCGAAATCGGGTACATCAGGGCCGACTTGATCTTGGATTTCATGGCCTCGGTCTTTTCCATGTAGACCGCCAGGCGTTCGAGCAACTGATCCAGGATACCGGCGGTCTCGCCAGCCTCGATCAGGTTGCAGTAGAGATTGTCAAAGTACAGGGGATACTTGCGAAAGGCAATGCTCAGCGAGGTACCGGTTTCGACGTCGGTGCGGATGTCGTTGAGCAGCTTGGTGACACTCGCGTTCGGGTTGCCACGGCCAACGATGTCAAAAGCCTGCAACAGCGGTACACCGGCTTTCATCATGGTCGCGAGCTGGCGCGTGAAGATGGCCAGGTCTTTCGGTTTGATGGCCTTGCCGGAGCGCATCTTGCGCTGCTTGATCTTGGTTGGCGTCACGCCCTGGCGGCGCAGCGCAGCCTGCACCTGGTGCACACCACCCGCCCGCGTTTCGCCATGCACCGACTTGCCGTTGCGGTCCCGGCCTTCCCATTCAAAGACGTAGTCCTTGATGCCCTTGATCCTTGAAGTTACCATCGCGTCCTCTGGATTGCTGGTCTATTCGTTCGTCACAGCGAGCACTTCTTCCAGCGAAGTCAGACCCAGTTTAACTTTGTGCAAACCGGCTTGCCGCAGTGTGCGCACACCTTCAGTGGCTGCCTGTTGACCGATCTCCAGTGCATTGCCGTCACGCAGGATGATGCGCTGCATGGCCTCGCTGATCGGCATCACCTGGTAGAGGCCGACACGCCCTTTGTAGCCTTTGGTGCAATGCTCGCAGCCGACCGGCCGGTATGACACCCAGGGATCGTTGAGCTCGTTGTCCTGGTAGCCGGCATCAAGCAGGGTCGTGCGCGGAATATCAATGCGCGTCTTGCACTTCGGGCACAGGCGTCGCGCCAGACGTTGTGCCGTGATCAGAATCACGCTGGAGGCAATGTTGAAGGGGGCAATGCCCATGTTGCGCAGGCGTGCCAGTGTCGCCGGCGCGTCATTGGTGTGCAGCGTGGAGAGCAGAAGGTGCCCGGTCTGCGCCGCCTTGATCGAAATATCGGCGGTTTCCAGATCGCGAATTTCACCGACCATGATGATGTCCGGGTCCTGTCGCAGAAATGATTTCAGCGCAGCTGAAAAAGTCAAACCAGCCTTGTCATTGATATTGACCTGATTGATGCCGGGCAGGTTGATTTCGCACGGGTCTTCAGCGGTTGCGATGTTCAGGCCCGGCTTGTTCAGCAGGTTCAAACAGGTATACAACGAAACCGTCTTGCCCGAACCGGTTGGGCCGGTCACCAGGATCATGCCGTAGGGCCGTTCGATGGCGCGCAGCAGTCTTTCCTTTTCCTCTGGCTCGTAACCCAGGGCATCGATGCCCAGCTTGGCGATGCTGGGGTCAAGAATGCGGATCACGATTTTTTCGCCAAACATGGTTGGCAAGGTGCTGACCCGAAAGTCGATGATGCGGTCGGGCCCGACCTTGAGCTTCATCTTTCCATCCTGCGGTATCCGCTTTTCGGAGATGTCCATCCGCGAGATGACCTTGATGCGCGATGCCAGTTTGTCCTTGATGGCGACCGGCGGTGTGGCGATTTCGTGCAGTTCCCCGTCAATGCGAAAGCGCACCCGGTAATGGTGCTCATAGGGTTCGAAATGCAAATCGGATGCGTGCAGGTTGTAGGCATCGAGCAGCATCTTTTGCAAGAACCTGACGACCGGGGCGTCTTCGATTTCAGCAGCAGAGTTGTCGTCAATTTCGGTCAACTCGGCGGAGCCGGATTCATCAAACTCAAACTCGTCACCGATGATGCTGTCTATCGTTTCCGCCACAGAGGCGGTGCTGCTCGATACCAGAGCCAGCAGCTTGTCGTATTCAGCCAGCACCCAGTCAACGCGCAACTGGGTGGCAAACTTGATTTTTTCGATCGCCTCGCTGTCCGAAGGATCGGCGGTGGCGACGATCAACCGGTTGTGACGTTTACCCAGAACGAGGACCCGGTAATCGATGCAAATCCTGGGGTCCAGCAGTCCCTTGGGCAGACGCTGAGCGTCAATCTCGTTCAAATCAACCAGGGGTGTCGAGAAGGCGGCCGACAGGGTGTGCGCCAGATCAACCGCGGACACCACGCCAGAGCCCGTGAGTTCCGCGATGAAACTGGTGCGTGCGCCTTGCGCCTTGCGGTAGATGCTCTCTGCCTTCTGCTGCCCAATCTTGCCGGCCAGTACCAGCGCGCGGCCCAGCCCCGGCAGGACGGTGCTGGAAGTTTCGGAAAGAGAGAGATCGACGGCGGCCATAGGGTGGAATGTACTACGACAAATCGGAGAACTGCCTGATTATCGTCAGTTGCACGCCGCTGTCGCGCTGCACGCCGGTGAATGCGCGGTGCCGGGACAGCAAGTCATTGCTGTCTGATAATGGCCCTCTTGTGCAGTACCAAGAGTAGCCTATGAATGCGCCTGACAAGTTGGCTCAGTCCGACATCACCCTCGCCGATAAATACCAGGTCAAAGAGGGCTGGGTCTTTCTGGCGGGCACGCAGGCGCTGGTGCGCCTGCCGATCCAGCAGCGTTTGCGCGACGAAGCAGAAGGTAAAAAAACCGGCGGCTATGTCTCCGGTTACCGTGGCTCGCCGCTGGGGCGCTACGACATGGACCTGTGGCAGGCCGAAGCGGTTCTCAAGCAGAACAATATCGTCTTTCGAGCGGCCGTCAATGAAGACCTCGCAGCCACTGCGATCTGGGGTTCGCAACACGTAGGCAGCTTCCCTGGTGCCCGGGTCGATGGCGTCTTTGGCATCTGGTACGGCAAGGGTCCGGGCGTGGACCGCAGCGGTGATGTGCTGCGCCATGCCAACAGCGCCGGCACCAGTGCTCTCGGTGGTGTGCTGGCGCTGGCGGGGGATGACCACGGCGCCAAGTCCTCCTCCATCACCAACTTCTCTGACCAGATTTTTATCGCTGCCGGCCTGCCGGTGCTGTACCCGTCGAACACGCAGGAACTGCTGGACTTCGGCCTGCACGGCATTGCGATGTCGCGCTTTTCCGGC
>CAITZZ010000154.1 GCA_903897005.1 uncultured beta proteobacterium
CACCTCGGCCGCCACGCCATAGACGATCATGATGATGGAAGGCGGTATCAACAGGCCCAGCGTGCTGGCACCGGCCAGGGTGCCGATCACCATGTGCTCCGGGTAGCCGCGCCGCGTCAGCTCCGGCAGGGTCATCTTGCCGATGGTGGCGCAGGTGGCGGCACTCGAGCCCGACACCGCAGCGAAGATGGTGCAACCGATCACGTTGGTGTGCAACAGCCGGCCCGGCAAGCCCTGTACCCAGGGCGCCAGACCCTTGAACATGTCGTTGCTCAGGCGGGTTCGAAAGAGTATTTCACCCATCCACACAAACAGCGGCAGCGCGGTGAGCGTCCAGCTTGAGGAGGAACCCCAGACCGTGACCGCCATGGCGTCGCCTGCGGGGCGCGAGGAGAACAGCGTCACCGCGATCCAGGCAACACCGGTCAGGGTCAGGCCGACCCAGACGCCGCTGCCCAGGATCAGCAGCAGTGCAATCAAAAGGGCAGCGGTAATGACAAGATCATTCATGGTCTGAAGATTTCACTCGTTGCGCAGCGCTTCGTCGCTGCTGCGCTCGACGCGCTTGCCAGAGATTTCAAGCACCAGTTCGTCCAGGAACGCAATGGCCAGGATCACCGTACCGACGGCCATGGCGATCTGCGGGATCCAGAGCGGCGTGGCATCGTTGGAAGTCGATATGTCGTGAAAGGTGTGCGACTGCCAGGCCAGACGACAGCTGTAGAAGGCAAACATGCTTGACAGCGCCGTGGCAAAGCCGAAAGCCCAGATCTCAAGGCCTCTTTTCCAGCGGCCTTTGAGAGCGCTCAGAACCAGTGTCACCCGGATGTGTTCGCCGCGTTTCAGGGTGTGGGCCAGTGCCAGAAAGCCGGCCGCCGCCATCAGGTAACCAGCGTAGGCGTCGGTGCCCGGCAGGTGAAAGTGCAACTGTCGCCCCAGAATCGACAACAACACCATGCCGAGCAGGCCAACCATGAAAAGCGCCGCCAGCGCGGCGGCGCTGTCGTACAGGGCGTCAAGCGCTTTGCGCATGGAAGACCCGTTTCCGATCAGGGCTTCAGGAAAGCGTCGACCAGACTCTTGCCTTCGGGGCCGGCTTTCTCCAGCCATTCTTTGAGCATCACATCGCCCACCTTCTTCATGTCAGCCTTGAGCTGAGCAGAGGGTGCCACGATGTTCATGCCATTGGCCTTGAGTTTGTCCAAAGAGTCGGTATTGGCTTTCTTGGAGGCGACCAAGCCGCGCGCTTCGGCGTCTGCGGCGGCCTTCTGCACAGCCTGCTTGGTGGGTGCATCCAGGGCGTCATAAGCGGCCTTGTTGACGATCACAGCGTTCTTGGGCAACCAGGCCTGGGTGTCGTACCAGTACTTGATGTGCTCGTAGGTCTTGCTGTCGAAGCCGGTGGAGCCGGATGACATATAGGACTCGATCACGCCGGTGGCCATGGCCTGCGACAACTCGGCTGCCTGGACCGTGACGGGTTGTGCACCAACCAGTTCGGCAATGCGGGCCGTGGCCGGGCTGTAGGCGCGCCATTTGACACCCTTGAGATCGGCGCCGGAGCTGATGGGCTTCTTGACGTAGATGCCTTGCGGTGGCCACGGCACCGCGTACAACAGGGACATGCCCTGCTCAGCCAGTTTTTTCTCCAGGAAGGGCTTTTGCACTTTGTAGAGCTTCATGGCTTCGTCGTAGCTGTCGGCCAGGAAGGGCAGGCCGTCGGCACCAAAGAGCTGCCATTCGTTCTGAAAGTTCACCAGCAGAATTTCACCAATCTGCGCCTGACCACCCTGCACGGCGCGCTTGATTTCCGGCGCCTTGAACAGGGAACCATTGGCGTGCACCGTGATCTTCAATTTGCCGGCGCTGGCTTTGTCCACATCGTTGGCGAACTGGGTCAGGTTCTCGGTGTGGAAGTTGGTTGCTGGATAGGCAGCGGGCAGGTCCCATTTGGTTTGGGCCGAGGCCGTGCCGGCGGCCAGGGCGATGGTCAATGCGGTAGCGGTGGCGCTCAAGGCGAACAGACGACGTTTCATAAAAACTCCGGTTGATTTGGTTGGCAAAGCGGGTACTCAAATGTAAGGCATGTGGCGTCGATTTAAGGGCCGCGGCTCTCGGTGTTTTCCCTAAATGTCAACAAATTGTCGATAAATTGTTCTTGTGCTGCCTACAATCCCTGTCACGCAACAAAGATGCCACCAGGAGTTTGTTCATGGCCAAAAAATCAGCGCTACCGGTATCGACTGCGCTGCAGGCGGCGCAAGCAGCGCCCATCGTCTCGTCGGCGCATCTGGTGTCGCCGCGCAGCGCCGAGATGAGCGAGTTCGAGTTTGGTCTGATCGTCGCTGGCAACGCCTTTCACCGCTGGATTGCGCATTGCATGAGCAGCGCCGGTTTGAAGGACCTGATGCCGCTGGACGTGCTGGTGTTGCACCACGTGACGCACCGCGCGCGAGACAAGCGGCTGGCCGACATCTGTTTCATCATGAACGTGGAAGACACGCACCTGATCAACTACTCGCTCAAGAAGCTGCAAAACCTGGCCGTGGTCGCCTCCCGCAAAAGCGGCAAGGAAGTGACCTATGCCGCGACCGATCTGGGGCGCAGCTATGTGGCGCGGTATCGCGAGATCCGCGAATCCTGTCTGATCAATGCGCTCAACGCCGACGATGCGCTGAATCGCGACATTGGCGAGCTGGCACGCTTGCTGCGGCTGCTCTCCGGAATTTACGATCAGGCAGCGCGCTCGGCGGCCAGCCTGTAGAGCACACCTTGAGCAACCTGGAAAAAAGATGGAGAGCCGCCGCATGAGCACGCCACCCCAATCACCCCCACGCTGGCAGTTCTGGATCGACCGGGGCGGTACCTTCACCGACGTGGTGGGGCGCCGACCGGACGGCTCTCTCGTGACGCACAAATTGCTGAGCGAGAACCCGGAACAGTACCGCGACGCCGCCGTGGCCGGCATCCGGCACCTGCTGGGTTTGCAGCCCGGTCAGGCGGTTACGCCCGAGCAGGTGGCCTGCGTGAAGATGGGGACCACGGTGGCCACCAATGCGTTGCTGGAGCGCAAGGGCGAACCGACGCTGCTGGTGACCACCAAGGGTTTTCGGGACGCACTGCGCATTGC
>CAITZZ010000155.1 GCA_903897005.1 uncultured beta proteobacterium
TGATGTGGGGAAAAACGCCTCGGTCTCTGCAAACCCTTGCTGGGCTTGGAGTTTCCCCTTTTTAGCAGTATTGCTGCGTGTCGGGGCGATGCTAAAGAAATGGTGCCGATTAACGGATTCGAACTGTTGACCTACCGCTTACAAGGCGGTTGCTCTACCAACTGAGCTAAATCGGCTTGTGCGTATTTTACGGGACTATTTGACACGCTTGAGCGTCGGACGCGTGCCGGTCGTCGCTGGCCTCGGCGGTTCGGGTTCATCGCCCGAAGCTTGCGACTCCACGCGCGTCAACTGCACCGGTTTGATCTCCGCCCCGACTGCTTGCATTCCATGTTTCGGACTATCCGTTTCTGCGGTCTCGGCTATGACCATCGGGAAGGCCATGCCCTGTCCGTTTTCACGTGCATAAATCGCCACGACCTGAGCCACGGGAACGCATATGTCACGGGCCGTCCCGGCAAAGCGCGCCTTGAATTCGATGAATTCATTGCCCAGCTGAAGTCCGGTGGTGGCGTCAAAGCTGATGTTCAGAACAATCTCGCCGTCTTTCACGTACTCGCGCGGCACCTGCACGCGCTCGTTCACCAGCACAGCAACATAAGGCGTGAAGCCGTTGTCGGTGCACCACTCATAGAGCGCGCGAATCAGATACGGACGGGTCGAGGTTGCTTGAGCGGAATCCATCATCAACTTGCGCTCGGCGCTTACTTGCGCATCACTTTTTCGGAAGGTGTCAAAGCCTCGATGTAGGCAGGACGCGAAAAAATCCGCTCCGCATATTTGAGCAGTGGCGCAGCGTTCTTGCTCAGATCGATGCCGTAATAGTCAAGTCGCCACAGCAACGGCGCAATCGCCACGTCCAGCATCGAGAAACCGTCGCCCAGCATGTACTTGTTTTTCAGGAACACCGGTGCGAGCTGCGTCAGGCGATCCCGCACATGGGCGCGTGCCTTGTCGAGCACTTTCTCGTTGGCTTTGGCGGCGCGCGACTCCAGGGTCGAGACGTGGACAAACAGTTCTTTCTCGAAATTGAGCAGGAACAAGCGCACACGGGCGCGGTCCACCGGGTCGCCGGGCATCAGTTGCGGATGCGGAAAACGCTCATCAATGTACTCGTTGATGATGTTCGACTCGTACAGGATCAGATCCCGCTCGACCAGGATCGGAACCTGGCCGTAAGGATTCATGACACTGATGTCTTCGGGTTTGTTGTACAAATCAACGTCACGAATCTCGAAGTCCATGCCTTTTTCAAACAGGACAAAACGGCAACGGTGGGAAAATGGGCAGGTAGTACCTGAATACAACACCATCATGGTGGGACTCCTAAAAAAACCAAAGAGTGGGATGCTTCACGCATGCCCACTCCACAAACCTCAGATTGCGCCCTTTCGAGCCCAACTTGAGCCGCTTATCTGTGCTACTTGACCTCTTTCCAGTAGACCGCGTTGAGTCGCCAGGCGCAGAAAGTAAAGACCGCGAGGAACAGCAAGACCCAAACACCGACACGAACGCGGGTATTTTGAACCGGTTCACCCATCCATTGCAAATAAGCCACCAGATCACCAACCGCCTGATCGTACTGTGGTGCTGTCATGGTACCTGGCTTGACCTGTTCCCAGCCTTTGAAAACGCTGGTGGCAGCACCGTGCACCTTGACCTCTTCAAAGACGGCCCGGCGTTCGCCCTGCAGTTCCCACAGCACATGCGGCATCGCCACATTGGGAAACAGCAGATTGTTCCAGCCGGTCGGCTTGGTGTCGTCCTTATAGAAGGATCGCATGTAGGTGTACAGGTAATCGGCACCGGTTCCACCCGCGCCAGCACGTGAACGTGCAATCACGGTCAGATCCGGCGGATTCACGCCAAACCAGGCTTTGGCCTGCTGCGGGTCGATCGCGGCCTTCATGGTGTCACCAATCTTGCTGTTGGTCACCAGCAGGTTGGACCTGATCTGCTCCGCTGTCAGCCCGATGTCACCCAGGCGGTTGTAGCGCATGAAAGCAGCCGAGTGGCAATTGAGGCAGTAGTTGACAAACAGCTTGGCGCCATTTTGCAAGGCCGCCATATCGCTGGTCTTGGCCGGTGCTTTGTCCCAGGCGGCTGCGCCCACGTTGGCTTGGGCACCCAGCGTGAATCCGCACGCCAGCAGCAAGCCGAGAATGAATTTTTGAGTGAAAGTCATGGTTTTCATGATGTTGTCTTCCCTTCAATGCGCCGTGTAATTGACACGATCGGGCACCGGCTTGGTCTTGCCAAGCTGGCTCCACCAGGGCATCAGAATGAAGAAGGCAAAGTAGAACAAGGTACCGACTTGTGCCACCCGGCTGTAAATGGGTGACACGGGCTGCGTGCCCAGGTAGCCCAGGATCAGGAAGTCGACGACAAAAACCGCGTACAAGTACTTGTGCCAGTCGGGCCGGTAGCGAATCGACTTGACTGCACAGTTATCCAGCCAGGGCAGGAAGAACAGAACCACGACACCGCCGCCCATGGCAACCACACCCCAGAATTTGGCATCGATGGCCATCATCATCGCCACCACCGCCACGGCGCCAAGCGCGATGGCGCCCTTGAACAGGGCCGGCATTTTGATCTTGAACACGGCCAGACCCGCACCGAGTACCGTACAGGCAATCAGCGCGTACATCATTTCTGTGGTCACAGCGCGCAGCAAGGAGTAGAAGGGCGTGAAATACCAGACCGGAGCAATGTGCAAGGGCGTCTGGAACGGATCGGCCGGAATGAAGTTGTTGTATTCCAGGAAGTAGCCGCCCATTTCGGGGGCAAAGAAGACGATGGCAGAGAACACCATCAGGAAGACGCCAACGGCAAAGATGTCATGCACCGAGTAGTAGGGATGGAAAGGAATGCCGTCCAGCGGGATGCCCTTGGCGTCCTTCTTTTCCTTGATTTCGATACCGTCCGGGTTGTTGGAGCCGACTTCGTGCAGGGCAATGATGTGGGCCACGACCAGACCGAGTATCACCAGCGGCACGGCGATCACGTGAAAGCTGAAGAAGCGGTTCAGGGTGGCATCTCCCACCACATAGTCGCCCCGAATCCAGAGCGACAGATCGGGGCCGATGAACGGGATGGCGGAGAACAGGTTGACGATCACCTGGGCGCCCCAGTAGCTCATCTGGCCCCAGGGCAGCAGGTAACCCATGAAAGCCTCGGCCATCAGCGCCAGAAAGATGCCGCAGCCAAACAGCCAGGTCAGTTCGCGCGGCTTGCGGTAGCTGCCATAAAGCAGGCCACGGTACATGTGCAGGTACACCACGGCGAAGAACGCCGAGGCGCCGGTAGAGTGCATGTAGCGGATCAGCCAGCCCCAGGGCACATCGCGCATGATGTACTCGACCGAACCGAAGGCCAGCGCCGCGTCCGGCTTGTAATGCATGACCAGAAAAATGCCCGTGACCAGTTGAATCACCAGCACCAGCAGGGAGAGCACGCCGAACACATACCAGATATTGAAGTTCTTGGGCGCGTAGTACTCGCTCATGTGCTCCTTGAAGAGCTTGGACAGCGGAAACCGGTTGTCAATCCAGTTCAGCAGCTTTTCACCTGCTGCAGCATTCGGGGAGATTTCGTGAAATTCAGCCATGATGTGCTTCCTTAGGCTTTGCGGTCTTCACCGATGAGCAACTTGGTCTCGGAGAGATACATGTGGGCCGGCACTTCCAGGTTGTCCGGTGCCGGTTTGTTCTTGAATACCCGACCCGCCAGATCGAAGGTCGAACCGTGGCAAGGACAAAAGAAGCCGCCCTGCCAGTCGTCCGGCAAGGATGGCTGGGCACCGGTCTGGAACTTGTCGGACGGCGAGCAGCCCAGGTGGGTGCAAATACCAACCGCGACAAAATACTCGGGCTTGATGGAGCGATGCGCGTTGCGCGCGTAGTCCGGCGCCTGCTCTGTGGGTTTGCGTTCGGATTTGGGATCAGCCAGCTGGTCATCAATCTTGGGCAAGGCAGCCAGTTGTTCCGGCGTGCGACGCACGATCCAGACCGGCTTGCCGCGCCACTCAACGGTCATCTTTTCGCCCGGTTTGAGGGCCGAGATGTCGGCCTCGACTGCCGCACCGGCAGCCAGTGCTCGTTCGGAGGGCTGCATGCTGGTAACAAATGGAACGGCGGCGGCAATACCGCCGACGGCTCCAACGCAGCTGGTGGCAATCAACCAGGTCCGCTTGCTGGCGTCGTGGCCGCTATCGGCAAGGCTTTCACTCATGGGAATCCTCAATGAAAAATCGCTATCGGGGTTAACCACTAATTGTAGCTGAGCGCCCCGACCGCTCTCAGGGTCAATGCCGCAGCGGCGCGCGTCAGCAGGCACCGCGTTTTTGCCCGATACTGCGCCCCTGCTACTAAACAACGGAGATATTTCAAATGGGAATGATGCAGGAATTCAAGGAATTTGCCATCAAGGGCAATGTCATGGACCTGGCGGTCGGTGTCATCATAGGCGGCGCCTTCGGCAAAATAGTCGACTCGGTGGTGGCTGACCTGGTGATGCCGCTGGTGGGAGCCTTAATCGGGAAACTTGATTTTTCCAACCTTTTTGTCGTCCTCGGCACCGTGCCACCCGGCAGTGCCATGACCATGGACGCCCTGAAAAAGGCCGGTGTGCCGGTATTTGCCTACGGCAGCTTCATCACGGTTGCGGTCAATTTCGCGATTCTGGCTTTCATCATCTTCATGATGGTCAAGCAGATCAATCGCCTGAAAAAGGCCGCGCCAGCGGCGCCTGCAGCGGCCCCGGTGACGCCGGAAGACGTATTGCTGCTGCGCGAAATTCGCGACAACCTGAAGAAGTAAGCCCTTAGTTATGTGACAGCTGGCGTGCCATGCGAATGGCCGCCAGCAGGCTGGACGCGTCGGCCTGACCGGTGCCTGCGATGTCGAAAGCGGTACCGTGGTCCGGGCTGGTGCGCACCAGGGGCAGCCCGAGCGTCACGTTGACGCCCTGCTCCAGACCCAGGTACTTCACCGGAATCAGCCCCTGATCGTGGTACATGGCGACCACCAGGTCGAATTCGCTCAACTGCCCGCCATGGGACCTGGCGCTCATGAACACCGTGTCCGGAGCGTATGGGCCGCTCACCTGCAAGCCCTGCGCGCGCGCCTGGCTGATGGCCGGAGCGATGATTTCAAGCTCTTCGCGCCCAAACAGGCCACCCTCGCCCGCGTGCGGGTTGACGCCAGCCACCGCGATGCGCGGTGCGCGCCCCAGAATGGCGCTGAGCGACTGGTGCGTGATCAGCAGCGTCTGCAAGACATTGGCCGGGGTTACCGCATCCAGCGCGTCGCGCAGCGAGACGTGAATACTGACCAGCACCACCCGCAATTCGTCATTGGCCAGCATCATGCGCACCGGCATCTGCGCCAGCGTCTTGCCCGCGTGAGCGGCGGCTTGCGCCTGCAGCAGCTCGGTATGGCCGGGAAAGCCTGAATACGGCGCGCCAGCCAGCGCCAGCGCCTCCTTGTTCAGCGGTGCCGTGACCAGCGCCGCAATGTCGCCGCGCAAGGCGGCCTGCGCCGCCCACACCACACACTGGGCCGCCAACAAGCCCGCGGCCGCGTCCAAGCGGCCGAACGCGGGCGGCGCTGGCAAAGCGCCGACCTGCAGCAGTGGCAGACAGCCTGGCGGCAGGTCGAACACCTCCGACGCGTCTTCAAGCAGCGCCAGCGGCATGGGAATAGCCTCAGCGCTGACCAGCTGGATAGCACGGCGCAGGGTGGCCGTGTCGCCCACCACAAAGCAGCCTTGCAGCAGTTCGGGCGCTTGGCCGTAGGCCTTGGCAATGATTTCCGGCCCTATGCCGGCGGCGTCCCCCAGGGTGATGGCGATAGGCTTGTTCATGCTCAGGCCGGGTTGTCGATGTCGATAAACTGATGCTCCAGGCCCCACTGCGCCGCCACATGGGCCGCCACCGCCGGCGCGCCAAAACGCTCGCTGGCGTGGTGGCCGCAGGCCAGGTAGGCCACGCCCATCTCGCGCGCATAGTGCGCTTGTGGCTCCGAAATTTCACCGGTGATGAAAGCGTCGGCACCCGCTGCAATGGCCGCCTCAAAATAGCTCTGCGCGCCACCGCTGCACCAGGCGACTTTGTGAATCGCCCGCGCAGCGCCATCGACCAGAGCCACCGGTCTGCCCAACTGCTGTTCGACGTGCTGCGCCAGCGCCTGGGCCGACTCGAAACCGCCAGCTTGCTGGCGTTCGCCCAGAAAGCCCAGGTCCTGCTCGCCAAAGCGCGCGCTGGCCTGCAAGCCGAGCTTCAGGCCGAGCTGCGCGTTGTTACCCAGTTCCGGATGGGCGTCCAGCGGCAAGTGGTATGCAAACAGATTGATGTCATGCGCCAGCAGCAGGGCCAGGCGCTGCTTCATCCAACCCGTGATGCGCCCGTCCTGTGAGCGCCAGAACAAGCCGTGGTGCACAAAAATAGCATCCGCCTGTGCCGCAATCGCTGCTTCAATCAGCGAGCGGCTGGCGCTGACCCCCGAAACAATTCTGCGCACCTGCGCGCCGCCTTCGACCTGCAAGCCATTGGGGCCATAGTCACGAAAGCGCTCGGGCTGCAGCAGCGCATCAAAGGTCTGTAAGAGCTGGGTTCGGTCAATCATGTCGGCAACGAGAAGGGGGCTGTGCCGCATTGTCGGGCAATTCCCCTGTCTGGCGTGCAGAGCGCCGGCACGACGCCTACAATTTGCGCCCATGAAGCGTCTCTGGTTACTTTTTTCTCAAACTGCCACCGTATTGCTGGCGCTGTACTTTGTCGTCGCCACCCTCAAACCGGATTGGCTGGGTAAGGGATTGAGCCATTCCGGCCCGGTGGCACTGCTGGAGGCGCCCAGCGCAGCGCCCGGTGTCGCGCCGATTGGCAGCTTCAGGCAGGCAGCACAAAATGCATCGGCGGCGGTGGTCAGCATCAACACCAGCAAGGCAGCGCGGAACCGGCCGCGCAGTAACGACCCCTGGTTCAACTTTTTCTTTGGTGACCAGGGCAACGAACCCCAGGTTGGTTTGGGCAGCGGCGTCATCGTCAGCGCCAGCGGCTACATACTGACCAACAACCACGTGGTAGAGGGCGCAGACGAAATCGAGGTCATCCTGAACGACAGCCGGCGCGCTCGTGCCAAGGTGATAGGTACCGACCCGGACAGCGACCTGGCGGTGCTGAAAATTGAGATTGACCGCCTGCCGGTGATCGTGCTGGGCAACTCCGATACGCTGCAGGTGGGCGACCAGGTGCTGGCCATCGGCAACCCCTTTGGGGTCGGGCAGACAGTGACGGGCGGTATTGTCAGCGCACTCGGGCGCAACCAGCTCGGCATCAATACCTTCGAGAATTTCATCCAGACCGACGCCGCCATCAACCCCGGCAATTCGGGCGGCGCGCTGGTCGACACAGCTGGCCACCTGCTGGGCATCAACACGGCGATCTACTCGCGCTCGGGCGGCAGCATGGGCATAGGCTTTGCCATTCCGGTGACCACCGCCAAACTGGTGCTCGAAGGCATTGTCAAGGATGGCCAGGTGACGCGTGGCTGGATCGGTGTTGAGCCCAACGAGTTGTCGCCAGAACTGGCGGAAACCTTTGGCGTCAAGGCGCAAGCTGGCGTCATCATCACTGGCGTGATGCAAAGCGCCCCGGCAGCGCAAGCGGGCATTCGGCCGGGCGACGTCATCGTCGCCGCCGCGGGCAAGCCGATCAACAACGTCGCCGAATTGCTCAGCGCCGTGGCTGCGCTCAAGCCCGGCACTGCTGCCAAATTCAGCCTGCTGCGGCGCGAGGAGAAGATTGAGCTCATGGTGACGCCAGGGACGCGACCCAAAGCAAGACGGGTTGTGCAGTAGGGCGAGATCTTGAAAGCAGGGCCATCGCCCATAATTAGAGCGTTTCCGATTTCATTCCCGAACGTTCAAATCCAAAATGACCAAACAGACTCTGTCCTTCCAGGCCGAAGTGGCCCAACTGCTGCATCTTGTCACCCACTCGCTTTACTCAAATAAAGAGATTTTCCTGCGCGAGCTGATCTCCAACGCGTCCGACGCCTGTGACAAATTGCGCTTTGAAGCGCTCGACAACAGCACCCTGTATGAAGACGCGCCCAATCTGGAAGTGCGTGTGTCCTTTGACAAGGATGCCAAGACCCTGACGATCTCGGACAACGGGATCGGCATGAGCCAGCAGGAGGCGATCGATCACCTGGGCACCATCGCCAAGAGCGGCACCAAGGACTTCATGTCCCGCTTGACCGGCGACCAGAAGGCCAACGTCTCCGAACAAGGGCAACTGATTGGCCAGTTTGGCGTGGGTTTTTACTCCGGCTTTATTGTTGCCGACAGGATCACCGTCGAATCACGTCGTGCCGGACTGAAGGCCGACGAGGGCGTGCGCTGGATCAGCGGCGGCGCCGGTGACTTTGAGGTCGAAGCGATCAGCCGGGCCCAGCGCGGCACCAACGTCATCCTGCACCTGCGCGATGACGCCATGGATTACGCCAGCGCCTGGAAGCTCAAGAGCATCATCGCCAAGTACTCCGACCACATCAGTCTGCCGATTTTGATGGAGAAGGAAGAGTGGAAAGACGGCGAGCTGATCAACCCGAGTGACGAAAAAGGCGGCCGTCAACCCGGCGCCATGGTCAAGACCGGCGACTGGGAAACAGTCAACAAGGCCAACGCGATCTGGGCGCGCGCCAAGAAGGACATCTCGGCCGAGCAGTACGACGAGTTCTACAAGCAGATCAGCCACGACTCGGATGCGCCGCTGGCACACACGCACAACCGGGTCGAGGGCAGTACCGAATACACGCAACTGCTCTACATTCCCGGCAAGGCACCGTTTGATCTGTGGAACCGCGAAAAGTCAGCTGGCGTGAAACTTTACGTCAAGCGCGTCTTCATCATGGACGACGCCGAAGCCCTGCTGCCAACCTACCTGCGCTTCGTCAAGGGGGTGGTTGATTCAGCCGACCTGCCGCTCAATGTCAGCCGTGAACTGCTGCAGGAAAGCCGCGACGTCAAGGCGATCCGCGAAGGTTGCACCAAGCGCGTGCTGGGCATGCTCGAAGATCTGGCCAAGAACGACCAGCCGCCAGCAGCCGTTGAAGGCCTTACCGATGTACTGAGCGAAGAAGACAAGGCCCAGCAGGGCAAGTACAGCAAGTTCTACGCCGAGTTCGGCGCCGTGCTGAAGGAAGGCCTGGGTGAGGACTACGCCAACAAGGACCGCCTCGCCAAACTGCTGCGCTTTGCTTCCAGCACCACCGACAGCACCAGCGTCTCGCTGGACGCCTACAAGGCACGCATGAAAGAGGGCCAGGAAGCCATCTACTACATCACCGCCGACACCCCGGCGGCCGCGAAGAACAGCCCGCAGCTCGAAGTGTTCAAGAAAAAGGGCATCGAGGTGCTGCTGATGACGGACCGCGTGGACGAATGGGCGCTGAACTACCTGCACGACTTTGACGGCACGCCCATGCAAAGCGTGGCCAAGGGTGCGGTCGATCTGGGCAAGTTGCAGGACGAGAACGAGAAGAAGGCGGCGGAAGAAGCTGCCGAAACCTTCAAGCCCCTGCTCGCCAAGCTCAAGGAAGCGCTGAAAGATAAGGCCGAAGACGTGCGCGTGACGACCCGGCTGGTCGATTCACCCGCCTGCCTGGTGGTGCAGGACCACGGCATGAGCACGCAACTCGCTCGCATGCTCAAACAGGCCGGCCAAACCGCTCCGGAAGTCAAGCCGGTGCTGGAGGTCAACGCCGACCACCCCTTGGTGAAGAAGCTCGATGGCTCGGTGCATTTCAACGACCTGGCGCACATCCTGTTCGATCAGGCGCTGCTGGCCGAAGGCGGCTTGCCGGCCGATCCGGCGGCTTACGTCAAGCGCGTCAACGCCTTGCTGATCTGACTCTTGCAATAGATGAACTTGCCGGCACCGCCACCGAAATTGCACTGGTGGTGCCTGTGGGCGGTGCTGTGCTTTGTTCCGACCCTATTTTTTCACTACGTAGGTGAAGAGGGTGTCTATACGCTGACCTCCATGGAGATGTGGCAGCGCGGGGAATTCAGGAGCACGGTCATGTATGGATTGACTGGCGGTGGCGGTGGTCGTCCGCCCCTGTTCAACTGGCTGATGATTCCGGTTGCCCACATGGTCGGCTGGGACCAAGTGCTGCTGGCCTCACGCGTTGTCACTGTGACAGCGACCTTGGGTACCGGTTTCATCACCGGCTGGTTGGCACAGCAACTCTGGCACGATCGCTCCATTGCATGGATGGCCGCCCTGCTCTACCTGCTGACGGCCGACGTGCTGTTGTATCGGGGATGGCTGTCGTATGCCGACCCGCTGTTTTCGATGCTGGTGGTTCTGTCGCTGGCGCAGACCTGGGTGGCCTGTCTGCGCCGCAGCTACCCTCTGCTCGGCGCAGCCATGCTGGCCGCATTTGCCGCACTCCTGACCAAGGCCCTGACGGCCTATTTATTTCTGGGTGCGGGCATGCTGGTGCTGCTGCTGGACGCGGATTGCCGGCGCTTCCTGCTTAAACCCCAGGCCTGGCTGATCTACGTGCTGGCCCTGCTACCACCGCTGATCTGGTTCAGTATCGGCACCCAAGATAATGCACAGCACAACACAATGTGGACCGATGTGATCGGCAAAGTAAGCTTCGAGGACTTGACCGCCTATGTGACACGCTTGCTGGTCTATCCGGTGGACATGTTTATCCGCCTGCTGCCCGTTTCATTTTTTGTGGCGTATTTCTTCCTGCGCACGCGTGAGGTGATGGGTGCCCACGACCCCTTCGTCAAACAATGCCTGTTGCTGGCGCTGCTCAATTTCCTGCCCTACTGGCTCGCTCCGTTCGGAGGTCCACGTTACGTGTTGCCAATCTATCCCTTTCTCGCCTTGCCTGCCGCCTTTCTTGCTGTGCGGCACCCCGGAAATCTGAGAATCCGGTACTGGCTCGCCGGCATGCTCATCATTGGCATGCTGACGCACCTGCTTGCCTTTCCGTATTACCAGCGCGTGGTGCGTGGCGAGAATTACCGGGAAATGGCGCAGGAGATCATCGAAAAGTACGCTCGGTATCCGCTCTATGCAAGCAACGATTCTTCGGTCGGACTGTCCATCGTCGCCAACATCAACAGCCTGCAATGGGGCATGCCGGCACTGGTAAGGCCTCCGACCGACTTCCAGAACGGCATCGTGATCGCCTACACACCCGACGATGTGCCGGGCACGCTGCTGCGCGTACTCAGAAATGACATTGATGTGGTCTATTTGATCTGCCGGGGCGAGGCCTGCGAGGCCGACAGTTGATCCTGGTTCCGTTGCCCTGCGACAATGCCATCCCTGTTTAACCCCGTAACACCCTGACATGAATACTGTCCTACGCATTGCGGCGCTCGCTGCCACTCTTTCCGTCACCCCCACCCTCTGGGCTGCTGATGCCGTTGCCGCAGCCGCCGCCAAAGAAGCTGGCGCGGTAGTCACCGCCAGTGGTCTGGTATACCGTTCTCTGAAAGACGGGGCCGGCGCCAGCCCGACGGCCAGCGACAAGGTCAAGGTGCATTACCGTGGCACCTTTCCCGACGGCAAGGAATTCGACAGTTCGTACAAGCGAAACGAAGCGATCGAGTTCCCATTGAACGGTGTCATCAAGTGCTGGACGGAAGGCGTGCAACGCATGAAGGTGGGCGGCAAAGCCAAGCTGACCTGCCCGGCAGCCATCGCCTACGGTGAGCGCGGTGCTGGCGGTGTCATTCCGCCCAATGCGACGCTGCTGTTTGAAGTCGAACTGCTGGCCATCAATGGCAAGTAGTTGATTTGAAGATTTTGCTTTCGTAAGTCCGAGACTACTCTTTCCCCACTCACTCACCCCCGCCTCTCTCCCGCCCCATCGGGCGGAAGAGAGGAGCCAACAGCCCTATTTGGCCGCGTGCGAAAGCGTCGCAGTGCATCTCGTTTGATAACGCGAGTGGTGCTGACCGCAATAACTCGGATTCAGCCTGCCAAGCAATTGAGACGTGAGGTGAGCCCAGTTATAGTGTCGGCGCTGGGGTGCCGCTGGCCAGCGCAAATGGCACCCTGGCTGCAAGAAAGGTTTCCCATGAACTTCGGTATCGTTGTCTTCAATCAGGTCGAAGAACTCGACTTTGTGGGTCCTTGGGAAATGCTCACGATGTGGAGCAAGTTCGCTGACGGTCCGGCGAACTGCCCGCCGCTCGACTACCTGCTGATCCCCGGTGGTCAGGGCACGCGACTGGAAGTCAGCAACCCTGTCCTTCTCGATTTCATTGCGACGCAGGCGCGAAACTGCAAGGCAGTTCTGTCGGTCTGCACCGGTGCCTTTGTCATGCACGCCGCCGGGCTGCTTTCCGGCAAGAAAGCAACCACCCATTGGGGTTCCTTGGAGCGGCTGCGCGCGCTGGGCGACGTGCACGTCGTCGAGCAGCGCTTCGTCCAGGATGGCAATGTCTGGTCGTCGGCCGGCGTGTCAGCCGGCACCGACCTTATGCTGGCGTTTATCGCCAGCGTGGCCGGCGAAGAGACCGCTGGAAAAGTCCAATTCGCCGCTGAGTATTACCCTGCATCCAAGAAGTATGGCGGCTTTGAAAACCATGCGCAGGCACCTGCCTACATCAAGAGCAGCGGCGGGTAGCCGAAGATATTTCAGTTCCCGCCCACACAACCAGAGTGAAACCCCATGAGCGACATCAAATGGTCACAGTCTGAGAAGAAGGCGGCACGGGCGGTGTTCGATGCAGCCCTGCAACGAGAGTGTGCTGCGATCCTGTCGCGCCTCAAGGAATTAGCGACAAGCGCAAAGACGCCGCAAGACATGTGGGAAATTGAAGAATACATCTCTGAACAGCGGCGCCAGATCGACTCGAAATATGATTTTCGGTATTCACAGCTGATTCGGGTATTCGGCAGGCTGCTGCGTGAGAACTGGATCGAAGAAGAGGATCTGCAAGCTCTTTCAGCAGAAAAACTCGCCTGGATTCAAAGCATCGCTATGTTGTGAACCAGCGATTCCGCCAGCCGGGCCGCCTACTTCGAATACCAACACTGCAGGCAGGATCAGGCTGATGGGGCGCTCAGCGCAGCGGCATAAAGGAGGAGTCCGAAGGACGGGGGACAGCCGCGGAGCTGAGTGCCCCGTCGGCCTGATCCTCCCCACATCGGGAAAAATCCGTAGCGTCAGGTGACCAGCGCCGCCTCATGCATCGCCACCAAACGGGCACGTTGCAGTTTGCCGGTGGCTGTCAGCGGCAGGGCGCTGACCCAGTGGACCCAGCGTGGTCGCCGGTAGGTCGGTAAGGCCTCGATGGCGGCCTGGATGCGCTGCCGTGCCAGTTCCTGCTGCTGCGGCGCGGCAACCACCAGCAGGGACAGCGCCGTCAAGCCTTCTGCTGTCTGCACACCCACGCAGGCCAGTTGCGTCACGCTGTCAGCAGCGGCGCTGCTCAGCGCCTGCTCGACCCACAGGGTGCTGACCCAGCGCCCGCTGATCTTGAGCATGTCGTCCATGCGACCGGCAAATTCGAGCTGGCCATCGGAGCGGCGCAGGAACATATCGCCCGGTCGATACCAGCCGTCCTCAAAGCCA
>CAITZZ010000156.1 GCA_903897005.1 uncultured beta proteobacterium
CCAGGTCAGGAAGCTGCGTGGGTCGACCCCCCTGAAGGAGAGAAAGCGTTCGTAAGATTCCTTGTCGCTGCGAAACAGGCGCTCGGACTTTTTCGTCTTCAAGTCCAGACGATCCAGAAAAGGGCGGTCTCCATCCGGCGAAGATCCATTGCCGGCGAGGTAGATCGAATCACCATCGACGCGAACCACCCAGAATCCATTGGCCTGTTGGCGGTGCACGGGTTGACCCGGATTGGCGTATTTTTCTTCCGAAGAAAGATCCCAGAGCACGCGCGGCGTCTGTTGCGGCTGGTCCGCATTGAACAGTACAGCGCGCCTCCAGTGCCGGTTGTGGTCGTATTCGTGTACCAGCGCAATCTCAGGTCGCTCGCTCCACGAAATACCCTGCAGGCGCTGTTCGGTGCGCGTCAGTTCCACTGCCGCCGACGTGAATGGCGCTTTCTGCAGCATGACCTTGTCGCGTGCCGGCACCTTGACGTTCCAGTCACCGCCGTCCAGCGCTTCGGCCCAAAGCAGTGTGGCAGGTTCAGTGGGGCGCCAGAAAAAATCGCGCGGCCCCAGGGCAACGCCGTGAATCGGCACCCGGTCCGCCAGTGCCAGTTTGGCAATGGTCTGAACAGCAGGTCGGTCGCGGTTCGCTGTGTCCCAGACTTCGACCGTGCGCGGGAAACGGTCGTGCGTCGTGACATACGAGTAGGGCTTGTGAATCGCGCTCACCAGCAAGTGTCGACCGTCGGGTGCACTCTCCAGCGTGTCGTAGAGACCCACTGTTCCAAGCAAGGTGATGGCCGAACTGGCGGCATCGACCAGGGCCAGTTGGGAGGCTGCGTAATAGTCAAACAAGTCCTCGTCATGGCCGCTGCCCAGCGTGTCCCTGTTTTCGTAGGTGCTGCTTTGCCCCTGCGCACCGCCAGTCTCCTGAATACTGGGGCCAGCCGGCACCAGCGGTTTGGGCGGTGGCGCTCCAAGGTTGCCAGGTACCAACTTGACCAGCAAGGTCTTCTGGTCTGGCATCCACTGCAGTTCGCTGCCAAACATCGGGTTCAGACGGACCCCCGGAACCTGCCTGACTTTGCCGCTGCGGGCGTCACCAATCCATAGCTCAACTGAAGTCGAAACCACGTTCGCAAAGGCAAATTGCTTTCCATCGGCAGACCAGGTCGGCGACTCGGGGCACGCCGCTACGGGCAGTTGAACCGCCGTGCGCACGCCATCGGCGATGCGAACCAGCTCGAAACTCCGGATACAGGGCCGGATGCCGTAGCCGCCGGGCGTATCGTGCTTGCTGTGATTGCCCGGCTCGATACGCGCGCCGGCAAGACGCAGGAAGGGCGTCGCCACCCGTGACAGCGGCGGATAGTCCTGCTGTGAAACCAGAAGAATCGTATCCTGCGTCGGACTGACATGGGCGCTTGGCGGCGACGGCGCGCGCATCACGTCCAGGATGGCTTTGGGTGGCTGGTCGTAGCCGGCAGCGCCGGCCGACGCGGCAAGCGCCGCGACAAGGCAAAAGGTGAAGACGTTCTGACGTAACACAGGTGTTTCCTTGCAGTAATCGTGGTCTGGAGTTCTAACCGAGGGCCTGGTCGATGTCCCAAAGGATATCGTCGATGTGCTCGATGCCAACCGACATACGCACCATGTCGGGCAGCACACCGGCCGCAATCTGCTGCTCGGCGTCGAGTTGCCGGTGCGTGGTCGATGCCGGATGGATGATAAGCGTACGCGTATCGCCGATGTTGGCCAGGTGGCTCAGGAACTGTGCCGCTTCAATAAAACGCACACCGGCCGCCAGGCCACCCTTGACGCCGAAAGCCAACAGGCCCGAGGCCCCCGCCACACCATCAATCTGGCGCATCTGCTTCTTCACCAGCGCGTGCTGCGGATGCTCTGGCAGGCCGGGATAATTGACCCAGCTGATGCGTGCATCGTTCTGCAGGAACTCGGCCACCTTGAGAGCATTGCTGCAGTGGCGCTCCATACGCACGTGCAGGGTTTCCGTGCCCTGCAGAATCTGCCAGGCGCTCATGGGCGACAGGGCCGCACCATAAACCCGCAAGGTTTCCATGCGGGCGCGCATGGTGAAACCGAAATCGCCAAAGGTCTCGTAAAACCTGACGCCGTGGTAGCCCTTGGAAGGCTCCGTCATGCCCGGAAACTTGCCGTTGTCCCAGGGAAACTTGCCGCCCTCAACCAACACCCCGGCCAGTGTCGTGCCGTGACCACCGAGGTACTTGGTGGCTGAATGCACCACGATGTCGGCACCCAGGCGCAAGGGATTGCACAGAAAGGGCGACGGCACCGTGTTGTCAATCACCAGCGGTACGCCATGCGCGTGAGCGACATCGGCCACGGCGCCAATATCGAGCATGATCAGACTCGGGTTGCCCAAACTCTCGGCAAAGACGGCGCGCGTATTGGGCCGCATGGCCGCAGCAAAAGCCTCGGGCTTGGTGGCATCGACAAAGCTGGTTTCAATACCAAAGCGCGCCAGGTTCACCGCTAGCATGGAGACGCTGCCGCCATACAGCGCGCCAGCCGCCACCACATGATCGCCCTGCTGCAGGATGGTCATCAGCGCCATGGCTTCGGAAGCCATGCCGCTGGCCGAAGCCAGTGCGGCACGGCCACCCTCCAGCGCCGCCACCCGCTCTTCCAGCGCCGCTACGGTGGGATTGGACAGGCGCGAATAGACGTTACCAAAGGTCTGCAGGTTAAACAGGCTCGCTGCGTGCTCGGTGCTGTCAAAAACAAAGCTGGTGGTCTGGTAGATCGGTAGCGCGCGCGCACCGATGGCGGCATCGGGCGTCTGCCCGGCGTGAATGGCCAGGGTTTCGGCTTGAAATTGGTGTTCGGGCATAGCAGGCTCTAAACAGGGCGTTTGGCAGAAATGATCTTGGTATCCACGCCGACCAGGTTCAGCCCGCCAAACAGGCGCGCATATTCGATCTTGACGCAGCGGTCCATCACCGAATCCAGACCGGCATCGCGCGCCAGTTGATCAGCCTCGATGTTGGTAACGCCAATCTGCTGCCACAGGCAGTGCGCGCCAATCTGCAGCGCTTGCTGCGCAATCGGCAGCACGTCCTCGGTGCGCCGGAACACATCAACAATGTCAACCGGGATCGGGATCTCCAGCAGGCTGGCATAGCAGCGTTCACCCAGAATTTCGGTACCGGAAGCGGCGTAGCGCGGGTTCACCGGGATCACGCGAAAGCCATGCTCCTGCATGTACTTGGCAGCAAAGAAGCTGGGGCGATGCCACTCGGCCGAAAGCCCAACGACGGCAATCGTGTGGTTTTGTTTGAAGATTCTGCGCAGCTGCTCGATGGTATTCATGAATGATCCGGCACCGGTAACCCGTGCATTATGAGTCAGAAGCCGGGGTCGGCCAAACCACCTGGGCCACCCTAGAATCGGCGCTGCTCCCAACCTCTTCACGACCAGCCGACCCGCCATGTCCAAGCTCTATTTTCGCTATGCCGCGATGAACGCTGGCAAGTCCACCATGCTTTTGCAGGCGGCCCACAATTACATGGAACGCGGCATGGCCGTCAAGCTCTTCACCGCCAGCGTGGATGACCGACACGGCGTCGGCATCATTCACTCGCGCCTGGGCATTGAACGAAGCGCCTTGACCTACGACCAGTCAACTTCATTCGACAAGGGCATTCTGGATCCCGACACCGCCTGCGTTTTCGTCGATGAGGCGCAGTTTCTGACACCACCGCAAGTCCACCAGCTGCACCGTCTGGCGCACCTGTCTGACGTACCCATCATTTGCTACGGCTTGCGCAGCGACTTTTTGGGCATGCCTTTTGAAGGAGCTGCCATGTTGCTGACGCTGGCCGATGACATTGAGGAGATCAAGACCATTTGCGCCTGCGGCAAAAAGGCCAGCATGAACGCACGTATCGACAGCCAGGGCAGGCGCGTGCACACCGGTGAA
>CAITZZ010000157.1 GCA_903897005.1 uncultured beta proteobacterium
CACCTCGGCACTGACGCCGTACAGAATCATCGGGATCGAGGGCGGGATGATGACGCCGAGCTCGGCGCTGGTGGCCTGCAAGGCGGCCGCATAAGTCACCGGATAGCCGTGTTTGATGAGCGCCGGAATCAACACCGTGCCGATGGCAAAGGTGGTCGCCACCGAGGAGCCGGAAACGGCACCAAATATCATGCAGGTCAGCACGCAGGCCATCGGCAAACCGCCTTGCACGCCGCCGACAATGCTCTTGGCAAATTCAACCAGGCGGCGCGAAATGCCACCGGTTTCCATGATGTTGCCGGCCAGGATGAAAAAAGGAATCGCGGCCAGCGGAAATTTGTTGATCGCGTTGAACATCTCCTTGACCGAGATGAGCATGTGGGCGTTGCTGGCCTGAATGCCCAGAATGGACGCCAGGCCGATGGAGACGGCGACCGAAACGGTGAGTGCAAAGCACAACACCATGGTCGTGAGCATGACGATGGTCATTGCGCGGTCTCCAGTTCAAGACGCTGCGGATCCATCAGATTACCAATGATGCCGATGACCGAAAAAACACCGCCAACCGGCAAAGCCAGGTAGGCCCAGAACATGGTCACGTTTTCCAGGCCGATCACGGTCTGGACACGTCCGCGCTGCGCATAATCCCAGCCCCACCAGATGATGATCAGAATCAGCGAGAGTGCCGCTGCACTGACAAACCAGTCCAGTGCGCGCTTGATGCGCGGTGGACTCCAGCGGTACACCACGTCGACACTGACCATGGAACCCAGGCGAAAAGCTGCGGGGATGCCCATGAAAACCATCCAGATCAGGCTGAAGCGGATCAACACCTCGGTCCATTCGGCCGGTTCCTCGAACACAAAGCGCATGACGATCTGGAACAGGCCCAGGCTGGCCGCGACAGTCATCATGGCGCAGGCCACCAGCATGGCAAAGCCCGTACTGTAGTGCTCAATGGCGAGAAAGGTCTTCTTCATGGGCAATCCCTTGGGTGCAGGAATGAAAAACGCCCGTCGCTTTTGGTCGGCGGGCGTTGGTGGCTACCGGATCAGTAGCGTCATGCGTTATCGACGCTTATTTGAAATTGCGGATCTTGTCGATGTTGGCTTTGCCAAACTGCTTCTCGAACTCGGCATTCACCGGGCCGAGAGCGGCAACAAACTTGGCTTTGTCGAGGTTGTCGACCACGCTCATGCCCTTGGCGCGCAGGTCCGCCACGCCACTGGCGTCATCGGTATCCACGCGAGCACGATTCGCCTTGGTTCCTTCCTTGGCAGCATCCAGGAAAGCCTGTTTGTCGGCTGCCGAGAGCTTGTCAAAGGACGCCTTGTTCATCAGGAAGATGCAGGGTGAATAGACGTGGCCGGTCAGGCTCAGGTGCTTTTGTACCTGGTCAAACTTGGCTGACATGATGACCGACAGCGGATTTTCCTGACCATCGACCGTGCCTTGTTGCAGCGCGGTGAAGACTTCAGCGAAAGCCATTGGTGTCGTCACAATGCCAAAGCCCTTGTAGGCTGCCACGTGCACCGGATTTTCCATGGTACGCATCTTCAGACCCTTGAGGTCATCCGGGGCGTTGACGGCGCGCTTGCTGTTGGTCATGTGGCGAAAGCCGTTCTCGGCCCAGGACAGCGCCTTGAAGCCTTTGGAGTCAAATTTACCCAGCATTTCCTGCCCGATCGGGCCGTCCAGCACGGCGCGAGCATGCGCCTTGTCGCGGAACAGGAAGGGGATGTCAAGAATCTTGGCGTCGGGCACAAAATTGGGCACGGGTCCGGTTGAGGAAAACGTCAGCTCCTGCGTGCCGAGTTGAACCGATTCAATGGACTCGCGCTCGCTACCGAGTGACGCGTTGTAAAAGGTCTCGATCTTGTAGCGTCCGGCCGTG
>CAITZZ010000158.1 GCA_903897005.1 uncultured beta proteobacterium
AGGCCGTCCATCATCGCGTGGTGCACCTCCACCGAAATCGGCATCCACAGGCGCTCACCCTCGGCATCGATGCGACCGAACGCAATCTTGGGTATCGAGTCGTGCACCCCCCACTGACGTGCGTTCGAGTAGCTGCTGAAGTGCAGCCAGGGCAGAGTCGTCATGTGGACGGTGGCGGTTTCATCCTTGTTCGGCTCAAACGGCGTCCCGCACTGACGTGCATTGGCGATGGCTGAGGCACCCTGCAGCGAAAACTTCGCAAAATCACGCTGATGCTCCAGTGTGGCAAAACCAAAGGAATCATCCTCACGCAGCACCGTCGTGCTGCCATGCACCTGCGCGTGCACGCGTACTCGGTCGCCCTCCAGCCGGTAGCGAAACGGCGCTATGTCATTGGCCAGGCGGATCGCGATGAAGTGATAGGCCAGCGACATGCTGCCCACACCGGCCTCCTTCACGGCGCGACGCAAGCGGCTGACATCGAGCCGTGTACACAGGTTGAAGCAGGGAATGTCAAAGGCACGAAAAAACTCAAAAGCCGAACGTCGTGGCCACTGTTCCAGATCGAGAAAGGTGGCTGGGGGTAAAGTCACATTCAATCTCCTGTGGTGCGGCCTCAGCGCCGCCGTGCCGAGCGCACGCCCTTGAGGTCGGCAACGATAGCCAGCACTTTGTGCAGACGTCCCGAGTCCGACACCTCGATCGTGAAAGTCATCCAGGCGGTGCCCTTGATCGACTGCGTCTGCACACCGATCACATTCATCTTTTCCTTGGTGAACACTTCCGAGATGTCGCGCAGCAGGCCTTGCCGGTCCGCCGCCTCAATCGCCACATCGACCGGATAGACAGCGGCCTCCTTGGCCGGCGCCTGCCCCCACTCGACTTCGATCACGCGCTCGCCATTCTTGCTCACCATCTCACGCAGATTGGAGCAATCAGTGCGGTGCACGCTGACGCCCTTGCCGCGGGTGACAAAGCCGCAAATCGCATCCGGTGGCGCCGGCTTGCAACACCTGGCCAGTTGTGTCATGAGCGAATCCACGCCCACCACCAACAAGCCGCTCTTACCCCCTGCGGGGGCGCTGCGCGGCTTTTTCAGCAGCATCTGGTCGTCCTCGTCGGGCGTCGGCTCGGGCGGGCGCAACACGGTCTCGATATTGCGCAGCGAGAACTCGTCCTTGCCAACCACCTCGAACAGGTCGTCCGCTGATTTGAACCCCAGTTGCTCCGCCAGGTCGTCAAGTTTGACGGCCGTCTTGCCCAGGCGCTGCAACAGTCGCTCCACCGCCTCGCGTCCCTTGGCCACGGTTTCGTTGAGCGCCAGGGCGTTGAACCAGGCACGCACCTTGGCCTTGGCGCGGTGACTGACCAGATAGCCCAGTTCCGGATTGAGCCAGTCGCGTGACGGCCCCCCTTCCTTCACCACCGTCACTTCCACCGTCTGCCCGTTCTTGAGCGGCGTATTCAGTGGCATCATGACGCCGTCCAGCCGGGCACCACGACAACGGTGCCCGAGGGTGGTGTGCACGCTGTAGGCAAAATCCACGGCGGTGGCGCCTTGCGGTAGTTCAACGATCGCAGCGTCAGGCGTCAGCACGTAGATCCGGTCATCCAGCACCCCCTGCCCTGGCGACCCTGACAAGTCCCGCTCCCAGGCCAGCAACTGGCGCAGCACGGCGATCTTGGCGTCGTAAGCGCCGCCGGCCGAAACCCCACCGTAGCCCTTGACGCCGGCTTCCTTGTAGGCCCAATGCGCCGCCACACCCATTTCTGCATGGTCATGCATGACTTGGGTGCGAATCTGAACCTCGATCGGTCGGCCTGCCGCGTCGCGCACGATGGTGTGCAGGGACTGGTAGCCGTTGGCCTTGGGTCGGGCTATGTAATCGTCAAACTCCTGCGTCAGCTGTGTGAACTGACTGTGCACCCAACTGAGGGCGGCGTAACAATCCGGAATGGTACTCACCACGATGCGCAGCGCCCGGATGTCGTAGACCTGATCAAAGCCCAGCGACTTGCCGCGCATCTTCTTCACGATGCTGTAGATGTGTTTGGGCCGGCCCTGCACCGTTGCAACAATGCCCTGCGCCCTGAGTTCAGCCTCCAGCCGTGAGCGCAAGAACTCCACATGGGTTTCACGTTCCGAGCGCTTTTCATCGAGCAGCAAGGCCACCTGACGGTAGGTGTCGGGTTCCAGAAAGCGAAAAGACAGGTCTTCCATTTCCCACTTGATGTCGCGTATGCCCAGACGGTTGGCCAGTGGCGCAAAGACCTGCAGCGCTTCTTGTGCCATCCCCGGTGGAACCGGCAACTTGGTGGCGGCAAAGTAGCGCAAGGTCTGCAGGCGCGATGCCAGACGCAGCATCACGACCCTCAGATCGCGCGAAAACGCCAGCAGCATCTTGCGTACGTTTTCGGTCTGCGCCGCAGCCGTTTGCGCCATCGGTATCGGTGCTGCCGCTCGCGCCGAGGTAAGCTGGCTCAGGCGCGCCTGGCGCTGCACCCGCACCAGCTGCGTGGTTTCCATGGCCAGCGCGGCAAAATTGTCGCCAAAGGCCTTGGCGATGACTTCCTGCGGCTTGTTCAGATGATCGCAGGTGTAGACGAGATAGCTGGCCGTCTGCATCGCCTCCGAGCCGCCGATGCCTTTCAGAATGCCGGCCACGGCATCGGCATGCGCAAGAATGTTCTCGCCGGTGTCGAGCATTTCGCCGGCCAGCAGCGGTTCGGCAAAGGCGCGCGCGCGCGCCAGCGCCTGATCCTGGCCGTCCAGGCTCTGTGCTGTGGCAGCAAGCACGGGTGCCGAAGGCACGCTGTCGGCTGTCAGTCTTTTCATCGCCGATATGCCCTGTGACTATGCCAGCAGGAAGGAGGTCACGGCCTGAACCTGATCGTCTGCCACCAAGGTCGGCGCATGACCGACGCCATCAAACTGCAGCAGCCGCGCCCTCGGGCCACGCTGCGTCATCGCCTGCGCGGTCTCCAGCGTCAGTAAATCCGACTGTGCGCCCCGGATCAACAAGGTCTCCGCCTTGATGTTGTCATACAACTGCCACAGCATGGCCTCGCCCTGCGCCACGGATTCCGGCGTCACCTTGCGAAACGGCATTGCGATGGCCGGGTCGTAGCGCAGCGTGAGGCAAGCCGGGCACTCCGGCATGGGTTTGACCATAGGCGCTGACAGCGCCAGCCACTGCGCCGGCGTGTGCGGACCAAAACTGCTGGAGGTCGCCCACAGCGCGTCCGCAGCCTCCTGCAACGAGGCGAACTTCCCGGTCTGCCCCAGGTATTCGCCAATGCGCTGCAGCGCCTGCCACTGCATCACCGGCCCCACATCGTTGAGCACGAGGCGACGAATCGGCACGGGTAGCGGCAAGTCCGGCTGGCCGCACAAGATCAGGCCCAGGACGCCACCCATGCTGGTACCCACCCAATCCAGCGTGGTCGGGCGCAAATGCGTCAGCAGGACCAGCATGTCGGCCGCGTAAGCGGGAATCTGATATCCCGTCGGGTCTCGCAGCCAGTCGCTCTGGCCGCGACCGGCAACGTCCGGGCAGATGACCCGAATCGGCGCTGTGGCCTGACGGCACAAAGCCTGCGCCAGGGTATCAAAGTCGCGCCCCTGACGCGTCAGTCCGTGCACACACACGACGGCATGCGAACTCAGCTCGTCACCCCACTGCCAGTAGGCCATGCGGTGTCCGCCCGTCGCATCCGGACACATTAGGTAATTCAGCGTAGGCTCAAGCATGGTGAAATCACTGGTCTCATAATCCCTGCATCGTAATTCAATCGGAGTATCACTATGCTGAAAGGCAAAACCGCACTTGTCACCGGATCCACCAGCGGCATTGGTCTTGGCATCGCCAAGGCCCTGGCCGCGCAGGGCGCCAACATCGTCCTGAACGGTTTCGGTGACGTGCAGGGCCCGACAGCCGAAGTGGCAGCGCTGGGCGTGCAAGTGGCTTACCACGGTGCCGACATGAGCAAACCGGCCGAGATCGAAGCCATGATGAAGTTTGCTGCCGAGCGTTTTGGCCGGATCGACATCCTTGTCAACAACGCCGGCATCCAGCACGTGGCTCGCATCGAAAATTTTCCGGTCGAGCGCTGGGACGCCATCATCGCCATCAACCTGAGCAGCGCCTTTCACGCCACGCGATTGGCCCTGCCCGCGATGAAGGCTGCCAATTGGGGGCGCATCATCAACGTTGCGTCGGTGCACGGTCTGGTCGCATCCGCCGAAAAGTCCGCCTACGTCACGGCCAAGCACGGTGTGGTCGGACTGACCAAGGTCACCGCGCTGGAAAACGCCACCACCGGCGTCACCTGCAACGCGATCTGCCCGGGCTGGGTACTGACACCGCTGGTACAAAAACAGGTGGATGCCAAAGCCGCGGCACTGGGTTTGTCAGATTCCGACGCAACCAGGTTGTTGCTTGGTGAAAAGGAGCCATCCCAACAATTCACCACGCCAGAAGAACTGGGAGCACTGGCCGTCTTCTTCTGCTCGGCCGCCGGCAACAACGTGCGCGGCGTGGCCTGGAACATGGATGGCGGCTGGACCGCGCAGTAGCACTTGAGGAGACCCGGCATGTCACAGTTTTCTTTTGAAACAGCGCCCCGAATCCTGTGTGAACAGGGTGGCGCCGATCGGCTCGGCGAACTTGCGATCGGACTGGGTATGTCGCACGTCTTTCTGGTGACTGACGCGGGCCTGGTGAAGGCCGGAATGATTGCCAGTGCCCTGGCCTCCCTGGCCGACGCCAAGGTTCAGGTGACGGTGTTTTCCGAGGTACAGGCCGACCCGCCGGAGCACGTGGTGGAAGCGGCGGTCAGGGCCGCGCGCGCGGCCGGCGTTGATGGCGTTGTCGGTTTCGGTGGGGGCAGTTCCCTGGACAGCGCCAAACTGGTGGCGCTGCTGGTGCGCACACCCCAGGCACTGTCCGCCATTTACGGGATCGGTCTGGCGCGGGGTCCGCGACTGCCGCTGATCCAGGTGCCAACCACCGCCGGGACCGGCTCCGAGGTGACCCCGATTTCCATTCTGACCACACCGAGTCACGAAAAAAAGGGGGTGGTCTCACCCCTGCTCTACCCGGATCTGGCGCTGCTCGACAGTCGTCTGACGCTGGGACTGCCCGCTGCCGTCACCGCCATGACCGGCGTGGATGCGATGGTGCATGCAGTGGAAGCCTTCAGCACACGCTTGAAGAAGAATCCGCTGTCGGACGCGCTGGCGATCAAGGCCCTGCAATTGCTTTACGCCAACCTGAGCGCGGCCGTCAGCCATGGTCAGGATCCGGTGGTGCGCGAGAACATGCTGATCGGTTCCCTCTTTGCCGGCATGGCCTTCGCCAACGCGCCGGTCGCTGCGGTGCACGCGCTGGCTTACCCGTTGGGAGGTCACTACGGGCTGCCTCACGGCCTGTCCAATTCGCTGGTCTTTGTGGCCGTGCTGAAGTTCAATCTGCCGGTGGCGCAGGCGCACTACGCAGAGCTCGGCCGCTCCATCCTGCCGCCACTTGCTGGCGCAGCCGATAGCGAGGCCGCGGCGGCCTTCGTGGCCGCCATCAGCGAGCTTGTGGCCACCATGCCGTATGCCCAGTCCCTGCGTGCTGCCGGCGTCAAGCAGGAGGATTTGCCGATGCTGGCACAGGACGCGATGAAGATCGGACGCCTGTTGGTCAATAACCCGCGCGATGTCACACTGGAGGATGCACTGGCCCTTTACCAGGATGCCTTCTGAGCCCAAGCCGGTGGGCACCTATTTCAGCTGCACCGACCCCGACACGGTCACGATCACCGAAGTCTTGCCAGCCTCAACCGGAACGGGTGCGTCTGCAAGGCCGGCCCGAGCCTCCATTGCCAACATGCGGGGTCGCGCTGAAAAGCTCTGGTCATTGGCGCTGATGTTGACCTCGCGCAGGGTATAGCCGGCAAAGCCAAAACTCCGGCTGATGTCCGTGGCTCTGGCCTTGAAGCGTTCAATCGCCATGCTTTGCGCCTCGCCTTCCACTTTGGCACGTTGATCGCGGCTCAGACCGAAGGCAAGCGCGTTCACGGTGAGTGTCTGTATCCGCCCCGCAGTCGACCCGATGCGCGCAAAATCGCGCCCCTCGAGAACCAGTTCAGCCGATCCCTGCCAACCCGTTGATTTGCCGTCGCGCCCATAACGCGGCGTCACGCTAAAGTTGCCACTGCGCACATCAAGCTGACCTGCCTGAGCCACTTTGCGTGCTTCTGCCAGGGCGGCGTCGATAGCCGTCTTGAGCTGGCCCTGGACCGAACCAGCGTCGCTGCCATCGCGCGTCGTGCTCATGACAATCGACAGCAAGTCCTGCTGCACCTCCACCACGCCAGTGGCTGACAGCTGCACGATGTTTTGTGCCGCAGGATGCTGGGTCTGTTGGGCAAAACCAGCGACGGATCCCGCCAACATGGCGCATGCTGCGCCGATTCTGATGAACTTGTTCAAGCCGACTCCTTTTGAAACCAACGCCGCCCACGCCTGCCCTCAGGGCCGCTCCGGCTGGCTCGCGGGTCGCTGCCCTCGCAGTTGCCGCCGCAAGTCGGCGCGCTCCTGTTCCGACAAATGCCTGGGAGGCGACGGCGCGGCGGTGACCTGGGGTCTGCTGGCCCATTCCTGCACGCCTTGAGTCTTCAGGGCCTGGCGCAATTCCACACGACGCTGCTCGGTCAAGCTCTGCGATGCGCTGGTTTGCGGGCGTGCTGTCGGTTGCGCCCAGGCGCTGCCCAGGATGAGCGGGAACAATAAGAGGAATTGAATGGGTGCCACGGCGCCATTGTTCACCCATTGGTTTGTGCGCAGGGGAAAGATTTGTAACAGCTTGTCAACGCCAACCAAAATTTGCACTTTTCACCGTGGCGAGACTGCAAAATCAGCTTTGTTACAAATTCACGGGTGTATTCATGAGCCAACCCTCTGCACGAAACGACAAGATCCTGGTGGTCGACGACGATGCCCGCATCCGCGACCTGCTGCGTCGTTATCTGACGCAGGAAGGCTTTGATGTGGTGCAGGCCGAGGACGGCAAGTCGCTGACGCGCATCCTGCTGCGCGAGACGGTGGACCTGATCGTGCTGGACCTGATGATGCCCGGCGAAGACGGTCTGTCCGTTTGTCGTCGCCTGAGAGCCGCCAATGACCGCACACCGATCATCATGTTGACCGCCAAGGGTGAGGACGTGGACCGCATCGTTGGTCTGGAAGTGGGCGCGGATGACTATCTCGGAAAACCGTTCAACCCGCGTGAACTGCTGGCGCGCATTCATGCCGTGCTGCGGCGGCGTCCGACGCAGGAGGCACCGGGCTCGCCATCAAGTGAAAACGAGATCGTCAGTTTTGGTCCGTTTTCTTTCGATCTGGGTGCGCGCACGCTCAGACGGGGCAGCGAAGACCTGCCGCTGACGACGGGTGAATTCGCCATGCTCAAGACGCTGGTGCGTCACCCACGCCAGCCGCTGTCGCGCGAAAAATTGGCGCAGCTGGCGCGCGGCCGCGAGTTTGAACCCTTCGACCGCAGTCTGGATGTGCAGGTTTCGCGCCTGCGCAAACTGGTTGAAATCGACGCCGCCAGCCCGCGCTACATTCAAACCGTCTGGGGCGTTGGCTACGTTTTTGTACCTGACGGTGCCGGGTGAGCCGATTGCGCTCGCCCTGGCGCCTGAGCCTTTTCTGGCGCACCTTCTTTCTGCTGGCCCTGCTGCTGATCGGTAGCATTCTGGCCTGGCTGCAAACGCTGCGTTCACTTGAATTTGAGCCGCGCGCGATCCAGACGGCGCAGCAGATGGCTTCGCTGGTCAATCTGAGCCGTGCGGCTCTGATTCACTCGGACTCGATTGCCCGTGTTTCCCTCATCAAGACCATGACCGAGCAGGAAAGTGTGCGCATCGTACCGCGCGAACCTGGCGACCGCTTTGAACCCTTTGAGCGCGACGCGCTGGGCCAGCGCATTGCCCAGGAACTCAGCGCCAGACTCGGCCCGGGCACCGAACTGGCCAACAGCGTGAACGAAGAAGAAGGCTTGTGGGTTGGTTTTGCCATCGATGGCGACAACTACTGGATGCGCACCAATCGGGACCGTTTCAACCGCACGGCGGGTCGCACCTGGATCGTCTGGCTGATCACGGCGGCGGCACTCTCGCTGGCCGGAGCGGCCTTGATTGCGCGACTGATCAACCGGCCCCTGAAGGAACTCTCGTTCGCGGCCAGCCGGGTGCGCGAGGGTGATTTTGACGCCAGTACTCTGGACGAAACGGTGGCCACCAGCGAGATACGTGCTGTCAACATCGGCTTTAACCGCATGAGCCAGAAGCTGGCGAAGATCGAGCAGGACCGCGCCATCATGCTGGCCGGCATTTCACACGACCTGCGAACACCGCTGGCACGCTTGCGCCTGGAAACCGAACTCAGCGTGACTGACGATGAAGCGCGAGCCAACATGGCCGCTGACATCACACAACTCGACGCCATCATCGGCAAGTTTCTCGACTACGCCCGTCCCGACAAGGTGCAGTTGACGACGGTGGCGCTGCCGGAGGTGCTTGATACCTGTCTGTTCGGCTATCGCAACCGGACCGATATGCGCATCAATCTGGACCTGGATGAGGGCTTGCTGGTGCTCGCCGATCCCGTGGAGCTTGCCAGGGTGATTAACAACCTGCTGGAAAATGCAAGTCGCTATGGCAAGTCGGTAGACACCGGTGTGGCGGTACTCGACATCGCGGCCAAAGCTCGCGACAAATGGATTCTGATTCGGGTACGCGATCACGGCATCGGCGTCTCAGACGCACAACTGGCCAACCTGACCAAGCCGTTCTACCGGGGTGAAGCAGCTCGTACCGCAGCCAATGGCGCCGGGCTGGGCCTGGCCATTGTGGAAAAAATCGTTCTGCGCATGGGCGGCACCTTTGTCCTGAGCAACGCCCCGGGCAGCGGTCTGGTCGCCAACATCAAGCTACAGCGCGCCTCGCCCGCCTGAACGCTTGGCACTTGTCACCTTGGCAGCGCCGGCACGCGGCGGCAGGCCGGTATGCTGACTCAGGATGCGCCCTTTGGCCGGCGCTTTCGCTGGCAGTGCGACAGCAGTCGAATTCTTGCGCCGCGCGCTGCTGTAGTTGCCATCCGTCAGAGGCTGAAAAGTCGGAATCAGGTGTTGCTTGCCGTTGCCAATCAGGTCGGCCCTACCCATCGCCTTGAGCGCCTCGCGCAGCAAAGGCCAGTTGTTCGGATCGTGATAGCGCAAAAAGGCCTTGTGCAAGCGCCGGCGCTTGTCGCCGCGCACGATGTCAACGGTTTCACTGTCACGCGTCACCTTGCGTAGCGGATTCCGGTTGCTGTGGTACATGGCCGTGGCGCTGGCCATGGGAGAGGGATAAAAGGTCTGCACCTGGTCAGCGCGAAAGCCATTCTTCTTCAGCCACAGCGCCAGCCTCATCATGTCTTCGTCGCTGGTGCCCGGATGTGCCGCAATGAAATAGGGAACCAGAAACTGCTTCTTGCCGGCCTCCAGCGAATACTTGTCAAACAAGGCCTTGAACTTGTCGTAGGAACCGATGCCCGGTTTCATCATCAGCGCCAAGGGAGCCTGTTCGGTGTGCTCGGGCGCAATCTTCAGATAACCGCCAACGTGGTGCGTCACCAGTTCCTTCACATACTCGGGACTTTGCACCGCGAGGTCGTAGCGCAGACCGGAGCCAATCAGAATCTTCTTGATGCCCTTGAGAGCGCGGGCGCGCCGGTACATGTGGATCAGGGGCGTGTGATCGGTTCCCAGGTTCTGGCAAATGCCGGGGTAAACGCAACTCGGCTTGCGACACGCCGCTTCAATCGCAGCACTCTTGCAGCCCAGCCGGTACATATTGGCGGTGGGGCCGCCGAGGTCGGAGATGGTGCCGGTAAAGCTCTTCACCTTGTCCCGGATCTCTTCGATTTCGCGAATCACGGAATCCTCGGAGCGGCTCTGGATGATGCGCCCTTCGTGTTCCGTGATGGAGCAGAAGGTGCAGCCACCAAAGCAGCCGCGCATGATGTTGACACTGAAGCGAATCATCTCCCAGGCCGGGATTTTGGTGGCGCCGTCGTGGCTGCCCTGCTCGTCGGCATAAGCGGGGTGCGGGCTGCGCGCATAGGGCAGATCAAAGACCAGGTCCATCTCGACCGTGCTCAGGGGAATCGGCGGCGGCGTGATCCAGACGTCGCGCGACGTGGCGCCACTGCCGTGCGCCTGCACCAGCGCCCTGGCGTTGCCCGGGTTGGTCTCCAGATGCAGCACGCGGCTGGCATGGGCGTACAACACCGCATCGCTCCTGACCTGCTCGTAACTTGGCAGACGAATCACACTGCGCTCGCGCGGCGGCACCTTGACGCTGCCTTTGCCGTAAAGCGCCGGGTTAGGGACAAAAATCAGCGGCTGGCGATTGTCATTGCGTCCCCGGATCAGAGCTTGCCCCGGGCTCGATCCGGGGTCCGGGGTTTCAGCACCCGCAATCCAGTGTGTGCGTGGCACTGGATCCCGGATCGAGTCCGGGATGACAGTTGTGTCGTCATTGCCGGCCGCTAAATTGTCATTGTCGGCCGCTAGATTGTCATTGCGGGCTTGACCCGCAATCCAGGTCCCCGGCGGCATGGATCCCGGGTCGGGCCCGGGATGACGACTACTCTGCTGCGCCTCTTCCTTCACGCAGGATGTACCCTGCTGCGCCGCCTGCTCGCTGGTAGTCTGGTAAGGGCTGACGTGCGACTCGACCCGACCCGGCTCGTCGACACTGGTCGAATCGATCTCGAACCAGCCTTGGCGTGACTCGTCATCCGCTCGGCGCACGAAGGCAGTGCCCCGAACGTCGGTGATGTTCTGAACCGGCTCGCGCGCCGCCAGACGATGCGCAATCTCGACGATGGCGCGCTCGGCGTTGCCATACAGCAGCAGATCACATTTGGAATCCACCACGATGGAGCGGCGCACCTTGTCCGACCAGTAGTCGTAATGCGCAATGCGACGCAGCGAACCCTCAATGCCACCGAGCACCAGGGGAACATCCTTGAACGCCTCCCGGCAACGCTGGCTGTAAACGATGGCGGCACGGTCCGGCCGCTTGCCGGCAACGTCGCCCGGCGTGTAGGCATCGTCGCTGCGGATCTTGCGATCTGCCGTGTAGCGGTTGATCATGGAATCCATGTTGCCGGCCGTCACGCCCCAGAACAGATTGGGCTTTCCCAGCACTTTGAAGGGCTCAGAGCTCTGCCAGTCCGGTTGCGCAATGATGCCGACCCGAAAGCCCTGCGCTTCGAGCATGCGGCCAATCACCGCCATGCCAAAGCTCGGATGGTCCACATAGGCGTCGCCCGTCACCAGAACAATGTCGCAACTGTCCCAGCCCAGCAGTTCCATTTCGGCTCGGCTCATCGGCAGGAATCTGGCCGTGCCAAAGCGCGCAGCCCAGTGCTTGCGATAGCTGTTCAGGGGCTTGGCGCTGCGCGGGAATGAGGAAACATCCAATAATTCGGTCATGCAAATATGAAGTTGAAGCAGTTGGAGTGTACGGTTTTGCGCTATCGTTACCCTCTGTCAACGTCATCACCCCCACAAGTCAAATGTTTCACTTCTTGCCACCCCCCTTGCGCGGTCTGCTGGCCACGTCCTTACTGCTGCTCAACATCCTGTTCTGGGTGCCCTTGCTGCTGCTGCTGGCTCTGGTGAAACTGCTGCTTCCGTTCCGATCCATTCGCCTGGCTGTGGACCCACTGCTGCTGCGCATTGCGGAAGCCTGGATTGCCGGCAACAGCGGCTGGATGGGCCTGACGCAACGCACGCGCTGGGATGTGCAGGGCATAGACGGTCTGAAGTACGACAGTTGGTATCTGGTGAATTGCAACCACCAGTCCTGGGTCGACATTCTGGTGCTGCAACACCTTTTCAACCGGCGCATTCCGCTGCTCAAGTTCTTCCTCAAACAGCAGTTGATCTGGGTGCCTATCATGGGTCTGGCCTGGTGGGCGCTGGAGTTTCCCTTCATGCGCCGACATACCGAGGACTACCTGAAGCAGCACCCCGAGATGCGCGGCAAGGATCAGGAGACCACCCGCAAGGCCTGTGAGAAATTTGCCCTGATACCGACCAGCGTGATGAATTTTCTGGAAGGCACGCGCTTCACGCCAGCCAAGCACCAGCGCCAGAAATCACCGTACCGGCATTTGCTCAAACCCAAGGCCGGTGGTCTGGCGCTGGCCCTGAACGCCATGGGTGACAAGTTTCAGGCGATTCTGGACGTGACCATTGTCTACCCCGACGGCGCCCCTGATTTCTGGCAGTTTTTGCGCGGCAATCTGAAACGCGTGATCGTCCGCGTACACACGATCGAGATTCCGCAGCAACTGGTGCAATGCGATTACGCCGGCGACCCGGCCGCGCGCGAGGCCTATCAAAAATGGGTGCAACAGTTGTGGCTGGATAAGGATGCGCAGATCGAAACACTGAAGCAACTCGGATTGACAGGGACATAGCGTGGGATGGATGCAATTCGCCGGCATGCCGTGTGGATCAGGCCGGCGAGGCACTCAGCGCCGCGGCTGTCCTCCGTCCTGCGGACTCCCCCTTTATGCCGCTGCGCTGAGCGCCCCACCAACCTGATCTTTCACATGGGTTTGTCATTGCGGGCCTGACCCGCAATCCAGTGGTGGCGTGGCACTGGATCCCGGATCGAGTCCGGGATGACAAGGCCGCAGGACATTCGCGGAGTCATCCGCTGCGGCACCCTCAACCTACACTCGACACAATGAAGCACGGGCGTCACTTGCCGCCCAGCCCCATCGCCCGGGTAATCACCTCTTTCATGATCTCGTTGGTGCCGCCGTAGATACGCTGGACACGGGCGTCTGCATAGGCCCGGGTGATCGGGTAGTCCCACATATAGCCATAGCCGCCGAACAACTGCACGCATTCATCCATCACCTTGCACTGCAGGTCGGAACACCAGTACTTGGCCATGCTGGCCGTTGCGGTATCCAGTGTGTTGGCCAGCAGAAGTTCCAGGCATTTGTCGACAAAAACCCGCGCCACCTGCACCTCGGTCTGCAACTCGGCTAAAGTAAAGCGCGTGTTCTGGAAGGCGGCGATGGGCTGCCCAAAAACCTTGCGCTCTTTCACATAGTCCACCGTCCAGTCAATGGCCGCCTGCGACGCCGCCACGGCACCGATGGCAATCTGCATACGCTCCCAGGGCAACTGCTCCATCAGACAGATAAAGCCACGGTTTTCGTGCGCGGCGCCACCCAGCAAGTGGCTCGCCGGCACCCGCACGTTGTCAAAGAAGAGTTCGGACGTGTCCTGCGCCTTGAGCCCGAGTTTCTTCAGACGCTTGCCGACGGAATAACCGGCCATGCCCCGCTCCACCAGCAGCAGACTGGTGCCCTTGGCTCCCGCTGCCGGATTCGTCTTGGCCACCACAATCACCAGGTCCGCGTGCCAGCCATTGGTGATGAAGGTCTTGCTGCCATTGAGCAAATAGCTGCCATCACCTTGCTGGATGGCGGTGGCCTTGATGCCCTGCAAATCGGAACCAGCGGCAGGTTCGCTCATGGCGATGGCGCCTATCAGTTCACCGCTGGCCAGGCGCGGCAAGAAGTTCTTCTTCTGGGACTCCGTACCGTAGTGAAGGATGTAGGGTGCCACGATCTCGTTGTGCAGCGAGTAACCAATGCCCGAGAAGCCAGCGCGACTCAGTTCCTCGATCTGCGCAACAGAGTACAGCTTGTCGGCACCAGCACCACCGTACTCCTCGGGCATGCTCATGCACAGGAAGCCGTTCTCGCCTGCCTTGTTCCAGACCGCGCGCTCCACGTAACCCTGCTCTTCCCACTGGGCGTGGAAAGGTGCGATCTCTTTCTCGATGAAGCGACGAAAACTGTCACGAAAGGCTTCGTGGTCGGGGCTGAACAGCGTTCTCTGGATCATGGCTTCACCGCTATCAAAAAAATGGGCTATTTATACAAAGCACTCGCTTGGCGAAAAGCAATATACTGCATTCCGGGTTTTTGCAGCAGCCTTCCCCCCCGATTTTGAACTGGAGTTCCCATGACCGAAGCATTTGTATTTGACGCCATCCGCACACCGCGCGGCAAAGGCAAGAAAGACGGCAGCCTGTATGAAGTCAAACCGGTCAACCTGCTCGCCGGTGTCCTGAGTGAACTGCAGCGCCGCAATCAACTCGACACCTCGCGCGTCGACGACGTGGTGATGGGAGTGGTCTCGCCGGTCGGCGAGCAGGGCTCCGTGATTGCCAAGGTCGCAGCGCTGAAGGCGGGCTGGGACTTCACTTGCTCTGGCGTGCAGGTCAACCGCTTTTGCGCCTCCGGTCTGGAGGCCGTCAACCTGGCAGCGCAAAAGGTGCGCTCCGGCTGGGAAGATCTGGTGGTGGCGGGTGGCCTGGAGAGCATGAGTCGGGTGCCGATTGGCTCGGACGGTGGCGCCTGGGCCATGGACCCCGAGACCAATTCGCAGACCGCCTTTGTACCGCAGGGCATTGGTGCTGATCTGATTGCCACGCTGGAAGGTTTTTCACGCCAGGACGTGGATGCCTTTGCGCTGGAGAGTCAAAAGCGCGCTACCGAGGCGCGTGCCAAAGGCTACTTTGACCACTCCCTGGTGGCGGTCAAAGATGCATTGGGGCAGGTGATTCTGGCCGAAGACGAATTCATCAAGCCGCAAACCACGCTGGAAGGCCTGGCCACGCTGAAGCCCGCGTTTGACCAGATGGGTGGCATGGGCTTCGACCAGGTGGCACTCACGCGCTATCCGCAGGTCGAGCGCATAGCACACGTGCACCATGCGGGCAACTCCAGCGGCATTGTCGATGGCGCGGCAGCGATCCTGATTGGCTCTGAAGCCGCTGGCAAGATCCATCACCTGACACCGCGAGCCCGCATTGTGTCGGCCGCACTCAGCGGCGCCGACCCGACCATCATGCTCACCGGTCCCATGCCCGCAGCGCGCAAGGCTTTGGCGAAAGCCGGCATGACGATAGACCAGATCGATCTGTTTGAAGTGAACGAGGCCTTTGCCGCCGTCGTCATGCGCTTCATGAAGGAAATGAAAGTGCCGCACGACAAGGTCAACGTCAACGGTGGCGCGATCGCCATGGGCCACCCGCTGGGCGCCACCGGCGCCATGATCCTGAGCATCCTGATTGATGAGTTGCACCGGCGCAAACTGCGTTACGGTCTGGCCACGCTGTGTGTTGGCGGCGGCATGGGCATTGCCACGATCGTGGAGCGGATGTGAGGCAAACTGGCCCCTAGCGCCCGTCCCTATTGCGTAATAAGCTCCTAACTTGATAGCATAAAAGACCATGAGAACCATTTCCTATACCCTCGCCGATGGC
>CAITZZ010000159.1 GCA_903897005.1 uncultured beta proteobacterium
CGCTGCGCCACCCACTGCATCGCCCCCGGCAACCGGCGGCGGTAGTCTGCGCATTTCAAATACCAGCACTGCACGCAAGATCTGGCTGATGGGGCACTCAGCGCAGCGGCATAAAGGGGGAGTCCGCAGGACGGAGGACAGCCGCGGAGCTGAGTGCCCCGTCGGCCAGATCCACCAGACATATACAGCGGAATTCGGCTCGGCATCACTTCGGAAATCTTCATCAGTCCGACCCAAGTTTCAACCGGTCCGGCTGACGCCGCTCTATCGACCACTTGAGCAGAGCAGCACCACGAAAGATGCCGTGCGCAAACTTACCGTAGGGCAGCGTCAGGAACAATGCCATCACCACACCCAGATGCAATGCCAGCAACAGTGGCATGGCAAGCGTGCCGCGCGAGAGCCACAGGGCCAGACCGCTGGCGCTGCTGAAGAACAGCAACGCGATGAAGCCCCGGTCCATGGGCTTTTGTGCGGCGTCGCCGTGCAGCGGGTGCCGGCGCAGATTCAGAGCGAACAGTCCCGTGCTGCCAATCAGAAGACTGACACCGCCGAGCACACCCAGCAATTTGGGCAGACTCGGCAGTTCATAGGGTGCGTCCCAGCCCAGCAGGTAGTGGTACAGCGTCGCCACTGCCGTGGCGGCAAAGCAGAGAACAAATCCGTAAGCCGTCAGGTGATGAAAGCGCCGGCGCCACAGCGTCCAGCCGTCATCTTCGTTGTTGCAACCCTCGCCGTGCCCACCATCGAGGTACTTCAGGCTCAGTGCGTTGAGGCTGGCTTCCTGCACCGCGACGCCTGACATGGTGTTGGCGCTCGGGTCCGACGAAGACAGCGGCGTGATCGCACGCCAGAAGCGGCGCAAGCCAAGAACCAGCGACAGCACCGCAAAAAGAAACACCGGTGCAAACAGCCAGACCAGCAGACCGTGGGGCAGGATCGCGTAAAAACCCGATGCAGGAGTGGCCTGCCCGGTTGAGCCGCTGCCACCGAGCGCCAGCATCATGAATAGCGCCAGTGCCGCCGCCAGCGCCAGCGAGAGCGTCAGGCCGTTGCGCTGATAGAGCGAGCCCAGCGCCGCTGGCCAGGCATAGTCCGAGTAAGTCTGCAGCCGGACTTTGGCCATGGCTTGTGGCACATTCACCGCAAACTCGTGCGGCGGCGCGTACTGGCAGGCGTGCAGACAGGCGCCGCAGTTGTGACACAGGTTGGCGAGATAGTGAACATCGGCCTTGCCAAATTCAAGCCGCCGCGTCATCGCCGGAAAGACAGCGCAAAAACCCTCGCAGTAGCGGCAGGCGTTGCAGATCTGCATTTGCCGCGCTACTTCGGCCTCGCTCGCACCGAGGCTGGTTCCATTGGCCAGGGCCCGGGCTTCGCGGCTCAGGTCCTCAAGCGTTTGCATGCTGCGCCCCTTGTCCAAGCGCCGATTGCGCCGCCTGTGTTCCGGCAATGCGGCCAAAAGCGGTACCGATCGACATGCCGACACCGGCCGTGTAGCCCTTGCCCAGCACATTGCCAGCCATCATCTCGCCAGCGACAAACAGGTTCTCACTGGGCTTGCCGTCAAAGTGCACGGCGCTGCTGGCGTCGGTCTTCAGGCCCAGGTAGGTGAAGGTCACACCGGGTTTCAGCGCGTAAGCAAAGAAGGGTGCCGTGTCGATGGGGCGCGCCCAATGGGTCTTGGCTGGGGTCAAACCGGCGGTGCAGCAATCATCGAGCACGGTGTGATCGAAGCTGCCGCTCTGGCAGGCAGCGTTGTATTCGTTCAGGGTGCGCACGAAGCTCTCCGGATCGAGCCCGAGTTCTTGCGCGAGTTCAGGCAGGCTGTCGGCGCGAACGCCCGGAAAGACCGGCGGCATGAAGCGCCCTGCCGCCTTGGCGTCGATGATGGAATAAGCGAGTTGGCCGGGCTGCTGCGCCACCAGGCGGCCCCAGATGGCGTAGCGCTTGGGCCAGAAGTCTTCGCCTTCGTCGTAAAAGCGCTGGCCGCCGCGGTTCACCACCACGCCCAGTGAAACGCAGTCAATGCGGGTGCAGATGCCGCCATCGTACAGGGGGGCCCTGGCATCAATCGCCACCATATGGGCTTGCGTCGCATCGCCGATCGCATCCGCTCCGGCTTGCAGCAGTTGCTTGAGCAGCACACCGCGGTTGTAGCGCGTGCCGCGGATCAGGAAGTTATCCGCCGGCCATTCGCCGCGTTCGTTCTGGCCCCAGGCCTCGCGCAACCATTCCCGGTTCGACTCGAAGCCGCCGGCTGCCAGCACGCAGGTCTTGGCAGTGATGCGCTCAGCGCCAACCCAGGCCGCGACAAAGCGACCCTGTTCGATCTCGATACGGTCCACCGCGGCGTCATAACGGATCGCCACGCCCAGCCTTTCGGCGCTTCGGTAATAAGCGTTCACCAGCGCCTTGCCACCACCCATAAAAAAGGCGTTGGTGCGAGAAAGGTGCAGCGTGCCCG
>CAITZZ010000160.1 GCA_903897005.1 uncultured beta proteobacterium
GCGGGAGTCCAGCCGCGCAGGTCGTTCTTGGCACCCGCGATGCGTATCGGGTTCTTGGCGGTGGCCGATGGCGCGCCGGTGGTGAAGGCCGGAACCACACCATCAGGATTGGCCATGGCATCGGCGAGGTAAGCGGCGCGCGCGCTGTTCTTGATCAGGTTGTTCGGGCCAAAACCCATGGCGAACAAGGCGTCGGTGGCACCGGTGCCCGTGGGTGGTGTGATGGCGGCAAAGGCCGGTGCCGGTGGCGTGTTGCTGAACAGTGCAAGTTGCGGCAGCTTGCCGCTGGTCACTACGGTGGTGAAATCGTAAGCACCTGGCAGCAGGGTTTCAATGCCGGTGGCGTAAGCGGCTTCGTAGATGTCAGACGGTGCCGTGTACAGATTGCCGTAGGCCTTCTGGAAACTGGTGAAGATCATCGGCGAAAAAATGGTGCCGCCGGCGTTCACGTTGCCATAAAAGGTTGCATCCGATTGCGCTGCCAGGGCATACGGACCTGACATCGGGGCCGAGGCCGTGACGGGAATGCCTGCCGCCTGCATGGCGCGGTGTGCCGCCATCGCGACAAAGCCGCCTTGCGAATAGCCGGTCAGGAAGAGCTTGGCGCTGGCCGTGGTCGGTGAAATCAGGGTCGGCAAAGCCTTCTTGGCGGCGGCCAGAATGTCGATCATTTCCTTGGACTGCTGATCGGCATTGAGGTAGGGGTGGTAGCTCAGGCTGGAACTGTCGTAGCCGGCGTAATTGGGAGCCACCACGATATAACCTTGCGCTGCGTACATTGCAGCCAGCAGCACGGCTTCCGAGAACGCCGCGTTGGTGTCATCGGCGAAGTTGGCCAGGTTGTAGCTCTTGGTGATGTTGGTGCCATGCGCATAGACCACGATCGGGCGTGCGCCTGTGCACTTGGCGTTGCTGCCGGTAGGAACCATCAAGGCGCCGGACGCATCGGTTGCCTCGCCAGCGCCACCCACGGTACCGTACTTGATGTACTGCACATCGACGCCGCAGACCGGTGCGCCGGCAAGTTGCAGCAAGCTGGCCGACTTGGCGGTCAGGATGGCGGTGAAGTCAGCCGCGGTCATGGAAGTGATGCGCGGCGGTGGGCTTTGCATCAGCGCCCCGCGTGCTGGTTTTGCATCCTGCGTACCCAGGGGTCCTCCGTCTCCGCCGCCGCAAGCAGCGACCAGCAGTGCCGCGCCCAGTGCGGCCCATGAAGCCTTGAAATTGATCATTCGTGTTCTCCGGTTATGTGAGGCTGAAATGCAAAATAGAACGCTCGTGCGATTTTTTGATTTAGATCATATAACCCATTGAAAGTCGAAAAAATCGGGGTAAACCCTCTGGCACTTTGAATCAGTGCAGCAGGTGACGTCGGTGTGAGGGCATCGGTCTGGTGCGGTCACAGATAATGGCTGCCATGGATTCCACATCGACCCTTCCAAGCAGTGGCTTTTCCCCACGCACGGTGGGTCTGATGGCTGCGCTGGTCACCGTACTGATCTGGACCTCCTTTATCCTGATTGCGCGCGCTTCGGCCGATCCGGCGCGCGGTGGCACGCTGACGCCTTTTGACATCGCTTTTTGTCGCATCCTGGGTGCCAGTCTGATCCTGCTGCCCTGGGGCGCCTGGTTGGTTCGGCGCGACCGCGCGCGCGCTCTGGGCCACGCCTGTCTGCTCGGCTTGTCGCCCTTGCCCTGGCGCGTGACCTGCATGGTTGGCCTGTTTGGCGGCCTGCTTTACGCCCTGATTGCCTACAACGGCTTTGTTTTTGCACCGGCGCTGCACGCATCCGTGCTGATGCCGGGTAGCCTGCCGCTGTGGACTACCTTGCTGGCGCTGTGGCTGCTCAAGGATCGCGTGACCGCGGCGCGCGCCCTCGGGCTCGGTCTGATCGTGCTGGGCGATCTGCTGGTCGGTGGCGCCAGTCTGCTGCGTGCCTTTGAGGGCGGCGCAGTATGGAAGGGGGACTTGCTGTTCATGCTGGCTGCCTCCTGCTGGGCCATGTACAGCGTACTGGCGCGCCGTCATGCGCTTGACGCGGTGCGCGCCACCATCGCCGTGACAGCCTTCGCATTTTTCAGCTTCGTTCCGCTGTACGCATTGCTGGTCCTCAGCGGCACCGTGGCGGGCCATGTGTTTGTCGCACCATGGCGTGAGGTGCTGTTCCAGACCCTGTACCAAGGCTGGGGTTCGGTGGTGATTTCGGGCATTGCGTTTACCAGGATGATTCAATATTTCGGTCCGGTGCGCTCGACCATGATCACTGCGCTGGTGCCAGGACTCTCTGCCCTTGGCGCCGTGCTGTTGTTGGGCGAGCCGCTGCACTGGAATCTGGCAGCGGGTCTGGCCCTGGTGACCATGGGGATTCTGTTTGGCGTGCGCGCCGGGGTCAGGCGATGAAACTGCTGGCTTTTGACACCAGTACCGAGCTCATGTCGGTGGCAGTCCAGCGTAGCGTATCGGGTGTCTGCCAGACCTGGCAGCACAGCGGCGAGGGCGGTGCAAAAACTTCGACCCAGCTGATTCCAGTCATTCAGGATCTGATGTTGCAGGCCGGCCTGCAGTTTGATGAACTTGATGCCATCGCTTTCGGCAGGGGCCCGGGCTCCTTCACCGGTCTGCGCACGGCCTGTTCGGTGGCGCAGGGCCTGGCATTTGGCGCAGAGATCAAGGTGCTGCCGATCGACACCTTGCTGGCGCTGGCCGAAGAAGCGCGCTTTCAATTTGAGCCTCTGCAGGAGCACTACGAAGTGACTGCTTTGCTGGACGCGCGGATGAATGAGATGTACCTGGCTCACTATGCGTTTCACGGTGGGCAATGGACGCAGAGCGGCGACTACGATTTGATCCGCCCGGAAGACCTGCAAGGCGACGCCCAGCGCCGACTGGCGGGCAATGTCTTTGGCAACTACGCGGCGCGATTGCCGGCGGCAATGACGCAGCGCTTCCATGCAATGCCCACGGCTACTGCCATGTTGCGACTGGCACCCCTGCTGCTGGCGGGCGGCGCTGCGCTGGAGCCAGCTCAGGCGCTGCCGCTTTATCTGCGCGACAAGGTGGCGCAAACCACGCTGGAGCGTGCAGCGCAGAAAGGTGTTCTGTGAGTGCTGTGCTCAAGGCCGTTGAAGCGCGCTTTGAGCCGCTGGCCGAGCAGCATCTGGATGCCGTCTTGCAAA
>CAITZZ010000161.1 GCA_903897005.1 uncultured beta proteobacterium
AGCACGGTGGCGCTGGTAGGCGAGTCGGGCAGCGGCAAGAGCGTCAGCGCCATGAGCATCGTGCGCCTGCTGCCGGAAAACGCCATTCTGGGCCAGCACAGCAAAGTGCTTTACAACGGTCGCGATCTGCTGGCCGCACCGTTGGAAGACATGCGTCGCTTGCGTGGCAAGGATATTTCGGTGGTGTTTCAGGAGCCCATGAGTTCGCTCAACCCGGTTTTTACGGTGGGCGAGCAGATTGCCGAAGTGCTGCGCATTCACCTGAAACTGAACTCGAAGCAGGCACTGGACCGCACCCTGGACCTGATGACCGAGGTCGGCATCCCGAATCCGAAAGAACGGCTCAAGTCCTACCCGCACGAGCTCTCGGGCGGACAGCAGCAGCGCGTGATGATTGCGATGGCGATTGCCTGCGAACCCAAGCTGCTGATTGCCGATGAGCCGACCACGGCGCTCGACGTGACAGTGCAGCGTCAGATCATGGATTTGCTGGCCGGACTGCAGCAGCGCCAGAAGATGAGCATTCTGTTCATCAGTCACGACCTCGGCTTGGTCGGTGAAATTTCGGACCAGGTGGTAGTGATGCGCAATGGGGAGGTGCGCGAGGCCGGTAGCGTGCAGCGCATTTTCAGTGCCCCGACCGACGCCTACACACAGGCCTTGCTGGCCTGCCGGCCGCGCCTGGACTCGCGGCCGCGCCGGCTGGCGGTGATCGACGATATTGTGAACAAGCGCCCACCCGTTACCGAGCAACGCGTCGCGGCCCCCATTACCGGCGCCGCTCTGATTGAAGTCAAGAACCTGGGCAAGGACTATCTGCTCAAGTCGGGCTTGTTCAAGCGCAAGGTCTTCAGCGCCGTCAAGCATGCCGATTTTTCGCTCTACAAAGGGCGCACGCTGGGCGTGGTGGGCGAGTCCGGTTCCGGCAAGACCACGATTGGCATGATGCTGACACGCCTGACCGAGGCCAGCGCCGGCAGCATCATGTTCGAAGGTGTCGATCTGGCGCAGCTCAGCGCGGCCCAGATGCGGATCTACCGTAGTCGCATCCAGATCATTTTTCAGAACCCGTACGCCAGCCTGAACCCGCGCTTTACCGTCGGCCAGATCCTGATCGAGCCGATGCGAATTCATGGTATCGGCAAGACCGAGGACGACAGGGCGAGGCTGGCCCTCGAACTGATCGAAAAAGTCGGCTTGACACGCGATGATTTCGGCAAGTACCCGCACGAGTTTTCTGGTGGCCAGCGTCAGCGCATCGCCATTGCGCGCTGCCTGACCATGAAGCCCGAAATCATCGTCTGCGACGAGAGTGTCAGCGCACTGGACGTGAGCGTGCAGGCGACGGTGCTCAATCTGCTGCTGGACCTGCAGGACGAGTTTGGCCTGACCTACGTCTTCATCAGCCATGACCTGGCCGTTGTGAAGTACATGGCCGATGAAATTCTGGTGATGAGTCAGGGCGAAGTGGTCGAGCGCGGTAGCGCCGAGGAAATTTACGCCCGGCCGCAGCACCCCTATACACAACAGCTGCTGGGCGCCATTCCGCGCGGTCTGGCTGTTGTTGCCCAATGAGGGAGCTTAAGTCATGAAGTCAATGAATGAAAACAGTGTCATGCCGGACCTGATCCGGCATCCAGTGCCACGCAAACTCTGGATTGCGGATCAAGTCCGCAATGACAAGATTGGGTCCCGCAATGACAAACGTGAAGCCCGCAATGACAAGACAGGGACTCGCAAGGACCATGCTGCCTGGTATGTGCCGTTGGCCATTGCTTGCGCGCTGACCCTGCAGGCCTGCTCCAAGGCGCCCGAGGTGCCGGCAGCGGCAGCCCCGCACGCGGCTGCCTCCAGCGTGGCCTGGGTCAAGCCCGATGGCGCCAACATGGATGCCATTTTTGCCCAGGCCAAGGCGGCCAACAAGCCGGTGTTCCTGTACTGGGGTGCGGTCTGGTGCCCGCCATGCAACCAGATCAAGGCGACGGTGTTCAACCGGCAGGATTTCATCGAACGCAGCAAGTCCTTTGTGCCGGTGTACCTGGACGGCGACACGGCCGGCGCGCAAAAGCTCGGTGCCCGCTTCAAGGTGCGCGGTTATCCGACCATGATTCTGCTGCGGCCCGACGGCAGCGAGTTGACGCGTCTGCCGGGCGAGGTGCAGGCTTCGCAGTACATGGAAGTACTGAACCTGGGGCTGGCTTCCGGCAGCTCGGTCAAGGAAGCGCTGGCCGCAGTGCAAAGCGGCTCTCAGGCCAATCTCACACCCGAGGCCTGGCGGCAGCTGGCCTACTACTCGTGGGAGCAGGACGAGGCACAACTGGTGGCGCAGAAGGAACGTGCGCAGACTTTGGACAAATTGGCCCGAGCCTGCCCGCCAGCGCAGGCAGAAGCGGCTTCGCGACTGGCGCTCAAGGCGATGGTGGCGACGGCGCAGGACAAGTCCGCGCTGCCGGACAAGGCCGCTGCGCTGGCGCGCGTGCAGCAGATTCTGGCCGATGTGCCACTGCGACGCAGCAACTTTGACCAGTTGGTGAACTACGCGCCCGACCTGCTGGAGTTGCTCAGCGCCGCCGGCAGCAGTGAGCGCGCCAGTCTGCTGGCGTCCTGGCATCTGACGCTGGACCAGTTTGCTGCCGATGCGAGCCTCTCCAACGCCGACCGTCTGTCTGCCATTGCCGCCAAGGTGGCGCTGGCCAAAGTCGGTCGCGCCAAGGACGACAAGACAGCGCTGGATGCAGCACTGCTGACGCAGGTGCGCGCTGCGGTGCTGGCCGCAGACAAGGCTGCTAGCAGCACCTACGAGCGTCAGGCCGTCATTCCGAATGCTGCCGATGTGCTGAGCGAGGCTGGCTTGCTGGTCGAGTCCGACGCCATGCTCAAAGCCGAATTGCCCAAGGCGCTCTCGCCTTACTACCACATGCTGGGGCTCGCAGCCAATGCGCGCCATCGCGGTGACAAGGTGGCTGCACTCGACTGGGCCGAACAGGCCTGGAACGCGGCCAAGGGCCCGGCTACGCGCCTGCAGTGGGGTATTGGCTACGTGAACCGCCTGATCGAGCTGGCGCCGCAGGATGCCGCGCGCATTGAAAAAGCAGTCACCGGGGTGCTGGCCGAACTTGAAGCCGTGCCAGAAACTTTTTACGAGCGCAACCGGCGTGGTTTGGAGAAAATGGGGCAGCGCTTACTGGGCTGGAACAAGGGCAGTGGGCACAGCGCAGCATTGAATAGATTCAAACTGCAGATGGACGCAGTCTGCGCAAGATTGCCCGAGCAGGATGAGACCCGTGCCGCCTGCGCCAGTGTATTCAAGGCAAGTGCGGGCCAGGCGAAAAGCTGACGAAGCGAGCCACGACCTGCAGTCCAGCCCTTTCCTTTGTCATTGCGGGCCACGACCCGCAATCCAGTGGTGGTGTGGCACTGGATCCCGGATCAAGTCCGGGATGACAGCTCCTGGGTGCGGGATGACAACTGCCGTGTCCGGGATGACAGCTGTGGCGTCCGGGATGACAGCTCCTGGGTGCGGGATGACAGCTGTGGCGTCCGGGATGACTCAGCCGGGACTGCGAAATCCGCAGTTCGTCGCGCGAAACGGTTGTTGGTCGCAAAGGTATCACCCTTCGCGCACAAGTAGCGCTTGCTGACGCCATAATCCATGCCGCTGCGCGTGAATTCCCATAACTACAAGCCACGCGGAGCACCCAAGTCAAATCGCTTTCTCCCGGAGGTTTCTCTATGCTGCGCCTTTTTCTTGCTGTGGTCACCTTGCTTGCAAGCCTCAGCGCTTGCGACAAGTTTCCGGGAAAGGGTGGCAAAAAGGACGCCGTCGCCATACCCGCCAAACTGGTCATTGCGCCTGAGGACGTCCTGACCATCCAGGCCAACGCCTTGGCGTCAGGGCCGGTCGTGACCGGCTCTATTCAGCCCGAGCGCAAAGCCGATCTGCGCGCCGAGGTTTCGGCCGTCGTGCTGCAGGTGCTCAAGGAGAACGGCGACCTGGTTCGGCGCGGGGACGTGCTGGTGCGACTGGACCCAACCTCGATTCGCGACAACCTGCAGTCGGCCGAGGCCAATGTGCGCAACGCGACCCAGGCGCTGGATCAGTCCGAGCGCAATTTGCAGCGCCTCAAGACCCTGCGTGACTCCGGCATGACCTCCCTGCAGGCGCTCGACGACGCCGAAGTCCGGCGCAACGCGGCGCAAAGCGAGCTTGCAGCCTCCCATGCGCGTGCCGTGCTGGCGCGCCAGCAGCTTGAACGCACCACGGTGCGTGCGCCGTTTGATGGTGTGGTCAGCGACCGCAAGGTCTCGGCCGGCGATACGGCCTCGGTTGGCAAGGAACTCCTCAAGGTGATCGACCCGAGCAGCATGCGCTTTGCCGGGCGCGTGTCGGCCGACAAGATCAGCGTGGTCCGGGTTGGTCAGGCGGTGAGTTTTCGGATCAACGGCTATGCCGGGCAGGAGTTTCGTGGCAAGGTGACGCGCGTCGACCCTAGCGCCAATGACGTGACGCGTCAGGTCGAAGTGTTGGTCAGCTTCGACGAGGTCAGGCAGGCTCGC
>CAITZZ010000162.1 GCA_903897005.1 uncultured beta proteobacterium
CGCCCGCCCGATGAATCAAATGGCGATTTGCGCACCAGGCGGTGCACGCCGGTCTCGGTGCGCAACAGGCCAAAGGCGTATTCGCCCTCGATCTTGATGGTGGCGCCCTTGATGCCGGCAGTATCGCCGGCGGTCTCGTCTTCGATGGTGGTCTTGAAGCCCTTGCGCTCGGCGTACTTCAAATACTGGCGCAGCAGCATGCTGGCCCAGTCGCAGGCCTCGGTGCCGCCAGCGCCGGCCTGGATGTCCAGGAAGCAGGGCAGGGGGTCGGCCGGGTTGTTGAACATGCGGCGGAATTCCAGATCCTTGATGATGGCGGCCAGCTTCTCGGTCTCACCTTCAATGGTGATCAGGCCAGCTTCATCGCCGTCTTCCTTGGACATGTCGAACAACTCCAGGTTGTCCGATAGTTCGGTCTCCAGACTGGCAAGGGTCAGTACCACGCCCTCCAGCAGGTTCGTTTCCTTGCCCAGTTCCTGGGCGCGTTTGGGGTCGTTCCAGACGGATGGGTCTTCTAGCGACGCGTTGACGGTGCGCAGCCGCTCAAACTTGGCATCGTAGTCAAAGATACCCCCGTAACTCTTGGGTCCTGGCGGACAGGTCCGTGAGTTGGGTGCCGATGAGGTTGATGCGTTCTGCTTCCATGGTGCTGTCCTGTGCGGTGAATTCTTGAATAACCTCGCATTTTAGGTGCGAGATGGCCCACACGCTCTACCGCCGCGCGGGTCGCTGTCCCCAGCGGGGTCGTAACTCCGCTTGGGGCGGCCCGGCGCGGATTTGCTATTTACCGATTCGGGACGCGCAAATCGTCCAGATAGTCGCGCCCGATGTTGACGCTGCTGGCGACACCCAGGGCCGAGAACTTGCGTTGCAGCCACTGGCGGGCGCAGTCTTTGCCGAGGTCACGCAGGGTGTGGATGAGCTTGGCATCGGTTGCCGACTTGGTGGAGGCATGAAAGCCCTCCAGGATCTCGCCGCCGTCAATGCGGTGCATCAGCACGTCCTTGTAGCGGGAGGGGTCAAGCTTGCCCTCGGCCAGCAGGCGCTTGACGAAGTCGATAGCCCGCATCTCGGCAATCAGGGCCGCGTTGAAGGTGATCTCGTTGATGCGGTCCATGATGTCGCCCGCCGTGGTGGGCAATTTGTCACGCTGAATGGGGTTGATCTGCACCAGCACGATGTCGCGGCTGCTGCAGGCATAGATCAGCGGGTGAAAGGCCGGGTTGCCGGAGAAACCGCCGTCCCAGTAGTGAACGCCGTCGATCTCCACCGCGCGAAACACCGTGGGCAGGCAGGCCGAGGCCATCACCGCCTGCGCCGTCAGACGCTTGCCGGAAAACACCTCGGCCTTGCCGGTGGTCACCGCCGTGGCCACCACAAACAGCTTCAGGGCCTTGCAGGCCGCCATGCGTTCAAAATCGATCTGGGCTTCCAGAAATTTCTGCAAAGGATTGATGTCCAACGGATTGCTCTGGTACGGTGACACCGTCTTGGCCCAGAAACTGGTCATGGCATCGCTCATCAGTTGGCCAGGCGACTGCTCGCCGGTCATGCCGCCCAATCCACCAAACAGAATGTCAAATGGAGCCCGCTGCGCCTTGGAGATGGAAGCGCCCAGGGCACCCATGTCCACCACGCCCTCCCAGAACCGTTCCAGTGATGCCCTGGCGGATTCGCGCATCTGCAGCGGTGTCTGCCCCTCCGCCTGGGCAAAACCGTGCGCCATGGCCACCGCATTCATGGCACCGGCGCTGGTGCCGCTTATGCCCTCAAAGTCGATGCGGCCATCGTCAAGCAGGGTGTCCAG
>CAITZZ010000163.1 GCA_903897005.1 uncultured beta proteobacterium
ACATCGCCCACGATACGGGCCGATTTCTTGTAGGGCCGATTCCAGTCGTTGTTCAGCTCATGCATGGCAAACAGCACGCGCCGATGAACCGGCTTCAAACCGTCCCTTGCGTCGGGCAGGGCGCGACCCACAATCACGCTCATGGCGTAGTCGAGGTAGCTGCGCCGCATTTCCTCTTCAAGACTGATGGGCAGGGTTTCTTTGGCGAACTGGGTCATGGGGCGGTCGTAGCTGGAACGGGGGAGTCAAAAGGCAGGCCCCGATTCTAAAGGTAAAGGGCCCGTCCTGTGGCTTTCGTGCAACGGTGAAGTGTCTTTATCGAGTGCTTTTAAATTTGTAAGGCTTGCCCTCTGGTTTCAGGTTTAAGGCCGATTCTGACTGTGGCACAATGGCACGAACGTTATGGGTGATGGGCACCCGCAGCGTCTTATAAATACCCGCCGCGCTGCTGCGGCTCTTGTCCTTTAGGAGAACCATGATGAAACTGAACAAACTGGCAATGCTGGTTGCTGCCGCAGCACTCTCGGCCGTAGCTGGCGCCCAATCTGTTGACAACTGGGTCAGCGCTACCGGGATTACCTGGAAGAACGGTACCAGCGAATATTGCTGGCGCGATGCCACCTGGACACCGGCAACTGCCGCTGTTGGTTGCGACGGCGCTATCGTTGCTGCCAAGCCTGCTCCAGCTCCGGTTGTGGCTCCGAAGCCCGCTCCCGCACCTGCTGTAGTTGCCCCGGCTCCGAAGCCCGCACCGGCACCCGCTCCACAGCCTCCGGCAGCTACCAAGGTTACTTACGCTGCTGACGCGTTCTTTGACTTTGACAAGGCCGTGCTCAAGGCCGAAGGCAAAGCCAAGCTGGACGATCTGGTTGGCAAGGTGAAGGCCATCAACCTGGAAGTGATCATTGCTGTTGGCCACACCGATGCGGTTGGTGACGATGCTTACAACCAGAAGCTGTCGGTCAAGCGCGCTGAAGCTGTCAAGGCTTATCTCGTGACCAAGGGTATCGAGAAAAACCGCGTTTACACCGAAGGCAAGGGCGAGAAGCAACCGGTGGCTGACAACAAGACCAAAGAAGGTCAAGCCAAGAACCGCCGCGTTGAAATCGAAGTTGTCGGTACCCGCGCCAACAAGTAATCGGTCGTTCCCGACCTCCTCAAAAAACCCCGCCTGGCGGGGTTTTTTGTTTTGTCGATAATCTCCCCATGACATCAACCTTGAACGCTGATCCGGCCGAGCTGGCCAAGTTTTCCGACCTCGCACACCGCTGGTGGGATATGGAAGGCGAATTTCGTCCCCTGCACCAGATCAACCCGCTGCGACTGGAGTGGATCAACGGCATTTCTCCCATCAGGGGAAAGCAGGTCCTTGATGTCGGTTGCGGCGGCGGCATTCTGGCCGACGCGATGGCGCGTGGCGGTGCCCAGGTCACCGGCATCGACCTGGCGAGCAAGGCACTTCGGGTGGCGCAGTTGCACGCGCTGGAGGCGCAGACGCCGAACCTTGACTATCGTGAAGTCAGTGTCGAAGCACTGGCAGAGCAGCAACCACAAAGCTTTGATGTAGTGACCTGCATGGAGATGCTCGAGCATGTGCCTGATCCGGCCTCCGTGGTGCGTGCCTGCTCGGCACTGGTCAAGCCCGGTGGCTGGGTCTTTTTCTCCACCCTGAACCGCAACCCGAAATCGTTCCTGCTGGCCATTGTGGGCGCCGAGTACGTGCTGGGGCTGCTGCCGCGCGGCACCCATGAATTTGCCAAGATGATCCGCCCCAGTGAGCTTGCCTCTTACTGCCGCTCTGGCAACCTTGATTTACTGCACACGCGAGGCATGGGCTATAACCCGCTGACACGACGCTACTGGCTCCAGGCCGACACCAGCGTCAATTACCTGTTTGCTACGCAAAGGGCTCCCGCTTCCCCGGTGTGATTGGCGACAATATTTCTCGCTGGCGCTTGCAATTGACCGTCAAGGCCTAAAATACAAGCCTTGGGGCTGCACTGGTTTCGACGTGGGTACGGAATCGCTGTGGTGCATGTCGAGCTGAATGCGCTCGTAAAACAGATTCAAAAAAACTAACTGCAAACGACGAACGTTTCGCACTCGCTGCTTAATAACCAGTGAGCCTTACAACAGCAGGCCGGTGGGCTGGGCAAGGGGTTTTTAGCGCAAGCTGAGAGCTCCCGGCTGTAAGGTCATACACATCGGCTGGCTCTGAACCGGGTACCTTGGTTGGGAGCAAGAAAATAGGGTGCTGGCGTCCTGTGTAGCGTGTGGCTGCGCGACACAGGTGGCGAGACTCAAATCAGACCACTAAACATGTAGATCTGCTCGAAGATGGCTTGCGGACGCGGGTTCAAATCCCGCCAGCTCCACCATTACCCCCTCTAAAGGCCGCTAAGGA
>CAITZZ010000164.1 GCA_903897005.1 uncultured beta proteobacterium
TCCGTGGCTGCGCTGCCATCTGAAAGGCTCCAGCCACCCTGCAGGGCCAGCAGCAAGCCACTGGCTGTGCGTGTCAGCCTGGCGCACTGCTGGTGGACCTGCACCTTGGCCTGCGCCCGGCCACGGCGTGTCATGACATTGAAGTCGGTGGATGCAAGGCCCAGCAGCGTGCACTCCAGCGCGACGTCGCCCGGGAAAGCGAAAGGCAGTGCCGCTGTATCGAGCCGGTGGTCAATGCCGCTGGCACCGTGCAAGCGCACGCCATCACCCTGCAGCAGCATGATGTTGCGGTCGACCCCCGCAAACACTGAAAACGGCCCCGACTGCGCAATGGTGGCAATGCTGATGCGCCAGTCAAAGCTGTCCAGGCCCGAGCGCTGCGGGCTGCAAACGATTTCGCGCGTGCTGCCCCCACCGTTTTTCCACGCTGTCAGGGGCAGGTCGGCAATGGCAAAGCGCTGCAGCATGGCCTGCGCCTTACTTGATCATTGGCAACTTGAGGCCCCGCTTCTTCGCAGTCGCAATGGCAAGTTCATAGCCGGCGTCGGCGTGGCGCATCACGCCCGAGGCGCAGTCGTTCACCAGCACGCGGGCCAGCCGCTCGGCGGCGGCGTCGGTGCCGTCGGCCACGATCACCATGCCGGCGTGTTGCGAATAGCCCATGCCCACGCCGCCGCCATGGTGCAGGCTGACCCAGCTGGCGCCACCGGCGGTGTTGAGCAGGGCGTTGAGCAGCGGCCAGTCGCTCACGGCGTCGGTGCCGTCCTTCATGGACTCGGTCTCGCGGTTCGGGCTGGCCACCGAGCCGGTGTCCAGGTGATCGCGGCCAATGACGATGGGTGCCTTGAGTTCGCCGCTTTTCACCATCTCGTTGAAGGCCAAACCGGCCAGGTGGCGCTCGCCCAGGCCGAGCCAGCAGATGCGCGCGGGCAGGCCCTGGAAGCTGATGCGCTCACGCGCCATGTCGAGCCAGCGGTGCGTGTGCTTGTTGTCGGGGAACAGCTCCTTGATCTTGGCGTCGGTCTTGTAGATGTCTTCCGGGTCGCCAGACAGCGCCACCCAGCGGAAGGGGCCTTTGCCTTCGCAGAACAGCGGGCGAATGTAGGCCGGCACAAAGCCGGGGAAATCGAACGCGTTCTTCACCCCATGGTCGAGCGCCACCTGGCGGATGTTGTTGCCGTAGTCCACCGTCGGAATGCCCATGGCCTGGAAGTCCAGCATGGCCTGCACATGCACGGCGCAGCTGCTCGCCGCATCGGCGGTCAGAGCGGCGTGCTGCGCCGGCTCGCGCTGCGCGGCCTTCCACTGCTCGACCGTCCAGCCGATCGGCAGGTAGCCGTTGATCAGGTCGTGGGCCGAGGTCTGGTCGGTCACCAGATCGGGCTTGAGGCCGCCGGCACGGGCCCGGCGCACCAGTTCGGGCAGCACCTCGGCGGCATTGCCCAGCAAGGCGATGGAAACCGCTTCTTTTTTCCCCGTGTGCTCCTTGATCAGTTCAATGGCGTGGTCGATGTCGCGCGCCTGCTTGTCCACGTACCGGGTGCGCAGCCGGAAGTCGATGCTGGTCTGCTGGCACTCGATGTTCAGCGAGACAGCCCCCGCCAGCGTGGCGGCCAGGGGTTGCGCACCGCCCATGCCGCCAAGGCCGGCGGTCAGGATCCACTTGCCCGCAAGGTCATTGCCGTAATGCTGGCGTCCGGCTTCGACAAAGGTTTCGAAGGTGCCCTGCACAATGCCCTGGCTGCCGATGTAGATCCAGCTGCCGGCGGTCATCTGGCCGTACATGAACAAGCCCTTGCGGTCGAGCTCGTTGAAGTGCTCCCAGTTGGCCCATTTGGGTACCAGGTTGGAGTTGGCAATGAGCACGCGGGGCGCGTTGGGGTGGGTCTTGAACACGCCCACGGGCTTGCCCGATTGCACCAGCAGGGACTCATCGTCGTTCAGGTCCTTCAGCGAGGCCAGGATCTGGTCGAAACATGCCCAGTCGCGCGCCGCGCGGCCAATGCCGCCGTACACCACCAGGGACTGTGGGTTCTCGGCGACTTCGGGGTCCAGGTTGTTCTGGATCATGCGGTAGGCCGCCTCGGTGATCCAGCTCTTGCAATGCAACTCGCTGCCTCGGGGCGCGCGGATCACTCGGGTGGGGTCGATACGGGGATCGTTGTGGGTGCTCATGGACGACTCCTTTATTCAAATGCAATGAGACGGGGGGGGACGGACTCAGACAACGCCGGGCAGGGCCACGCCGGCCAGCGCCGCCAGCAGCGCGCCGCTGCGCACCATGCCGATGGCGGCCTGCAGGTCGGGCTGCATGTGGCGGTCGTCGCCCAGCATCGGCACCTGGGCGCGCAGCAGGTTCACGGCCTGCTGCAGCGCAGCGCTGGTCTTGAGCGGGGCATGAAAGTCACAGCCCTGGGTGGCGCACAGCCATTCGATGGCGATGACGGCCATGGCGTTTTCTGCCATCGGGGCCAGCCGGCGCGCACCGTGCGCGGCCATCGACACATGGTCTTCCTGGTTGGCCGAGGTCGGAATGGAGTCGACGCTGGCCGGATAGGCACGCTGCTTGTTCTCGGACACCAGCGCGGCGGCGGTCACCTGGGGAATCATGAAGCCCGAGTTCAGGCCCGGCTTGGGCGTCAGGAAGGCCGGCAGACCCGACAGCGCCGGGTCCACCAGCATGGCAATGCGACGCTCGGCCAGGGAGCCGATTTCGCAGATCGCCATGGCCATCATGTCGGCGGCAAAGGCCACCGGCTCGGCGTGGAAGTTGCCGCCGGAGAGCGAGTCGTCGGGGGCGCCGTCCTGGCCCGGGAAGATCAGCGGGTTGTCCGACACACCGTTGGCCTCGGTCTCCAGCAAATTGGCAGCGTGGTTCAGTACATCCAGACAGGCACCCATCACCTGGGGCTGGCAGCGCAGGCAATAGGGGTCTTGCACCCGCTCGTCGCCGCTGAGGTGCGAGGCGCGGATGGCACTGCCGAGCAGCAACTGGCGCAGTGCTTCGGCCGCCGCGATCTGGCCCTTGTGGCGGCGCAATGTGTGGATGCGGGCATCGAACGGCGCATCCGTGCCGCGCGCCGCGTCGGTGGACAACGCGCCGGTCAGCAGGGCCGACTGGAACAGGCGCTCGGCCTCGAACAACCCGGCCAGCGCATGGGCGGTGGAAAACTGCGTGCCGTTGAGCAGCGCCAGCCCTTCCTTGGGCCCCAGCAGCACCGGCGCCAGGCCCACACTGGCCAGCGCCTCCAGGGCGCTCTTGCGCCCGCTGGGCGTGTCGGCCTCACCGACGCCGATCATCACCGCCGTCATGTGCGACAGCGGCGCCAGGTCGCCCGAGGCACCCACCGAGCCCTGCGCCGGCACCACCGGAATGACCCCGCGCACCAGCATGGCTTCGAGCAGGTTCAGTGTTGCCGGGCGAATGCCGGAAGCGCCCTGGGCCAGGCTGGCGAGCTTGAGCGCCATCATGAGTCGCGTGACCGGCACCGGGGTGGCCTCGCCGATGCCCGCGCAATGCGAGAGCACGATGTTGCGCTGCAGTTTCTCCAGGTCGTGCGCGGGAATGCGCACGCTGGCCAGCTTGCCAAAACCGGTGTTGATGCCATAGACCGGCTCACCTTTGGCGACGATGCGCGCCACCGTCGCGGCACTGGCGGCCACGCCGGCGGCGCAGGCCGGGTCGAGCGTGGGTGTCGCGCCCCGGAAAATGTCGCGCCACTGCGCCAGTGTGACGCGCCCGGGCAGCAGGGTGAAGGAGGTCGGGGACATTGGTATGTTCCTGTATAGACAAGTGTGAGACAGTTGTTGACGTCAATGCGGCGGACGGCGTCCTAGCTGGCCAAGGCGTTGCCGTCCGTGCGGAAGCGGCTGCCTAGCCGGTAGCGGGCACCCGGATGCAGGCAGCGCACGATGGTGATGGGAACCTCGCGCTGCCAGGTGCGCCGGGTCAGCAGCAGGCAGGGCTGGCCGGGCTCCATCTGCAACAGGCTGGCCTGCTCCGGTGTGGGCAACACGGCATCGACCACGTGCTCCATCTGGTCGAACAGCACGGTGCGCACCAGGAAGTCCGAGGGCTGCTCCTGCGAAAAGTCCTGCTGGGCAAAGCCGGGGACCATGGCAGGATTGACGAAACGGTCTTCCAACTGGACCGGCACGCCGTCTTCCTTGTGCAGGCACACGCAGTGAAACACGGAGGCGCCGGTATGTAGCCCCAGAGCAGCGGCGGTTTCCAACGTGGCGGAAATGCGTTCCACGACGATGACCTCGCAGCGGTAGTCATGCCCGCGCGAACGGATGTCCTGCGCCAGGCTGGCGATGCGCAGCAGGTGCGATCGGGGCTTGTCTTCGGCCACGAAGCTGCCGACGCCGGCGACCCGGCGGATGCGGCCCTGCTCCAACAACTCGCGCAGGGCGCGATTGACCGTCATGCGCGAGACCCCGAACTGCTGCACGAAGTCATTTTCCGAGGGCAGGCGGTCGCCGGCTTTCCAGCTGCCGTGCTGGATGTTTCCGGCCACAAAATCCTTGATCTGCTGGTACAGCGCGGTGCCGCTGGACGCCTCGGCCTTCGGCTTCGCGCGCACCACCGGCGCGGCGCGTGCGCGCGGCGAGGGTTCTGATGCGGTGGTGGCCATGCTGTCGGGGCGCGCCGGTTTCAATGCACGTCCGCCGCCATCGACTCGGCGCGGATTTCTTCAGTCAGCTGCGCCTTGATGGCCATGAACTCGGGCGAGGTCTTGATGGTGTAGTGGCGCGGGTGCGGGAAATTGACGGCGATCTCGGTCTTGATGCGCCCGGGCCGGGCGCTGAACACTGCCACGCGGTTGGCCATGAAGATGGCTTCATCAATATCGTGGGTCACGAACAGAACGGTTTTTTGCGCCGATTCCCAGATGCCCAGCAGAAGCTCCTGCATCAGCACCCGGGTCTGGTTGTCCAGCGCGCCGAAGGGCTCGTCGAGCAGCAGGATCTTGGGGTCGTTGGCCAGCGCGCGCGCAATCGCGGTGCGCTGCTGCATGCCACCCGAGAGTTGCTTCGGAAAGTGGTGCTCGAAGCCGCGCAGGCCAACCTTGGCGATGAAATAATCGGCGCGCTCTTTCTGCTGCGCCTCAGGCACGGCGCGCTCGCGCAGGCCGAAGCGGATGTTCTGCTCGACGCTGAGCCAGGGAAACAGCGTGTAGCTCTGGAACACCATGCCGCGGTCTGCCCCGGGGCCTTCGACTTTCTGGCCGTCGAGCAGCACCGTGCCGGCGCTGGGGCGGTCGAGCCCGGCCACGATGCGCAGCAGGGTCGACTTGCCACAGCCCGAGGGGCCCAGAATGGTGACGAAGTCATTTTCACGAACTTCGAAATCGACCGGTGTGAGGGCCTGGGTCTTCTGGCCCTTGGGGCTGACAAAAACCCGTGACACGCCCTGGATCGAGAGTTGGTTTCTCACAGCGAACTCCAGGCGAACAGGCGGCGGTTCAGTGCCTTGAAGGCAAAGTCCGAAATCAGACCAATCAGGCCGATGACGATGATGCCGAAGATGATCTGGCCGGTATTGAGCAGCGACTGGCTGTCGGTGATCATGTGGCCGATGCCCGAGGACGAGCCGATCAGCTCGGCGACGATGACGTAGGTCCAGGCCCAGCCGAGCACCAGCCGCAGGATTTCGGCGATTTCGGGGGCAGCACCGGGAATCAGCACGCGCTTGACAATGCCCGAGGGTTGCGCGCCCAGCGTGTAGGCCGCCTCCACCAGGTCCTTGCGCGCCGAGCCCACGCTGACCGCGACCATCAGCAGGATCTGGAACACCGAGCCGATGAAGATCACCAGCACTTTTTGCATCTCGCCGATGCCGGCCCACAGGATCAGCAGCGGGATGAAAGCCGAGGCCGGCAGGTAGCGGCAGAACGAGACGAAGGGCTCCAGAAACGCCTCGATGCCCTTGTGCGCTCCCATGGCGATGCCCAGCGGTACGGCGATGACCGTCGCCAGCACAAAGCCGCCGAACACCCGCCACACGGTCATACCGATGTCGTGGATGAAGTTGAACTCGGTGAACAGCAGCCAGCCTTCGCGCGCCATCGTGACCGGGCTGGCCAGAAATGTGGGTGAGACAAAGCCGCCCAGAGTGAAGACACCCCACACGGCAAAGAAGAGGATGAAGAAGCCCAGGCCCAGCAGCCACTGTGTGCGCGGGCTCACCGGCTCCAGCGGAGCCAGCGAGCGGCGCTGTGGCCGCGCCGGGGCCGTTGGTGCCACCATTGCCGGTGCTGTGTTCATGGGCTTACTTGATGAAGCTGGCGTCGACCATCACGGCGAAGTCATCCGGCGCCTTGCGGATCACGCCGGCTTCCAGCAGGATCTTGGCCGCGTCCTTCATGAAGGACTGCAATTCACCGGCAAAAAACTTCTGGTTGGCGGCCTTGTCCTGCCAGCGCAGGAACGAGGACGACTTGGCAAAGGCCTCGCCGGTCTGCTTGACCGCAGCGCCCATGATTTCGTTGGACTTCACCGGGTCGGTCTTGATCATGGCCAGAGCATCAAAGTAGGCGTTGGCCAGCCCTTGCGCCGCTTTCGGGTTGGCCTTGAGCCAGTCAGGCGCGCAGCCCAGTGTGTCCATCACCATCGGGTAGTCCAGCGTGGTGGCCAGGATCCTGCCGGCCTGGGGGTTGTCACGCACGCTCGACAAATACGGCTCGTACGACATGGCGGCATCGTTCTGGCCGGCGACGAAAGCCTGCGCGGCAGCCTGCGGGCTGAGCGTGGTGGTTTTCACGTCCTTCAGGCTCATCCCGTTCTTGCTCAGCATCCAGGCCAGGCCGAAGTAGGGCGCGGTACCGGGTGCATCGACGCCGATGGTCTTGCCCTTGAGGTCGGCGAAGCCCTTGATGTCAGCGCGCACCGCGATGCCGTCAGCGCCGTAGGACTTGTCGAGCTGGAAAATCTGCACGATGGGCACGCCGTTGGTGTTCCAGGCGACGTGGGTTTCCACGGTGGTGGCCGCGCACTGGATGGCCTTGGCGGCCAGCGCCAGGTGGCGGTCTTTCTGCGGAATCATCTTGATCTCGACATCGAGCCCCTGCTTCTTGAACAGACCGGCCTTGTCGGCGAGCGTCAGCGGGGCAAAACCAGTCCAGCCGGACATGCCAATCAACACCTTGGTGTCTTGCGCAGCGGCTGGAGCGCTCAGGCCCGCCATGCAGCTGCCCACGGCCAGCAGCGTTGCCGCTTTCTTGAAAATCCTCATGCCCATCACATTCTCCAGTCGGTTAAAGAGTTGATTAACTTCCAGGATCCTGTGCGCGATGCCTGGCAAGCTGATTGTGTCAACGAACACAAACCTGTCTATACAGGATAAACCCTAATCCCCAAACCGGGTCGGCGAGCCCTTGATTTCAAGGCTCCTTGATCCATCCCCCCTCTGACGGTGCATTGAATGCGGAATATTGACCGATTTTTTACTGTCTATACAGGTAAGCTCGATGACACGCGACGAGCATGCAATTCCCGGGCCATGGCCGATGCGGCGCAGGATGCAAGCTGACCGGCCCTAACCCTTGACCGCGCCCGCCGTCAGCCCGGTAATGATTTGCCGGGCCGCGAGGAAGGTAAAGATCAGCGGCGGTATGGCAATCAGGCTGCCCAGGGCCATGATCTTGCCCCAGTCCACACCAATGTCGGTGATGTAGAGCGAGGCCGCCACCGGCAGCGTGCGCGTGGCGCGATCCGTCAGCACGAGTGCCAGGATGAACTCATTCCAGGCGATGCGGAAGGTGAAGATGGATGCCGCGGCAATGCCCGGTTTGATCAGCGGCAGCACCACTTTGTAAAAGACCTTGATCGGACCACAGCCGTCGATGGCAGCGGCTTCTTCCAGTTCTTTGGGCACCTGCAGAATGAAGCCGTAGAGCAGCCAGATCGCAAACGGCAGATTGACCGCCACGTAGAGCAGGATCAGGCCCCACAGCGA
>CAITZZ010000165.1 GCA_903897005.1 uncultured beta proteobacterium
GACCTCCTCGGCAGTGAGCGTAGCGCCGGCCTTCAGCACCACGGCGACGACCACCTTCTCACCCTGGGCGCCAGCGGGAATGCCATAGACGGCCGCCTCCTGCACGCCGGGCAGCTTGTACAGATACTGCTCGACTTCGGCCGGCCAGACCTTGAAGCCCGAGACATTGATCATGTCCTTGACGCGGTCGGTGATGTAAACATAGCCGTCCTTGTCCATGCGCCCGACATCACCCGTGTGCAGCCAGCCGCCGCGCAGCGAAGCTTTGCTCTCGTCCGCGCGGTTCCAGTAACCCTGCATGACACCGTCGCCGCGAATCACGATCTCGCCCTGCTCGCCAAACGGCAGTTCGCGATCCGACTCGTCAAAAATCTTCAGCTCGAAGCCGTCGACGGCGCGCCCGACCGAACCGAAGCGGTGCTCCACACTGTCGTTGTAGCAGGAGAAGGGCGAGCACTCGGTCAGGCCGTAGCCCTCAAAGACGCGCCGACCAAAACGCTCGGTCCAGCGCCTGGAGATTTCTTCCGGCATGGTGGCGGCGGCCGACATCTCGTAGCGCAGGCTGCTCAGGTCGTAGCCCGAGAGGTCCATCGCCAGCAGATTGATGTAGATCGTCGGTACCGCGAAGAAGTGCGTGATGCGCTCCTCGCCAATCGCACGCAGCACCACATCGGGTACGAAGCGCGAAAACAGCACCATGGTCGCGCCGGCCAGGAAGGCGGCGTTCATGATGTAGTTCTGTCCGTAGACGTGGAACAGTGGCAAAAAGGTTGCCAGCCGGTCACCCGGGCGGTAGTCGGAATAACGCGCCAGTGGCGGCAGCGCGATATTGCTGTGGATGTTGTGCTGGGTGAGCGACACCCCCTTGGGAAAGCCGGTGGTACCGGAGGAATAGAGCAGGGCGGCGATGTCTTCCGGGCCGCGCTGCACGGACTCGAATTTGTCGCTGCCCTGGGCTAGCATATCTGCCAGTGCCGACCAGCCGGGCTTGGCGCTCTTGGGGTCCACCACGATGCGCAGCCGCAGTGCGGTGCAGTCGTCGCTGACATAGCCGGTCAATTCGTCCATGGTGACTACCACGCAGGCGCCCGAGTCGTCCAGCAGGTAGCGTACCTCTTCCATTTTCAGGATGGCGTTGATGGTGACCGGAATGGCGCCGAGCTTTTGCGCAGCGTAGTAGGCCACCGCGAATTCCGGCACATTGGGCAGATAAAGAGCCACGCGGTCTGCTGCCGTGACACCCGCTGCGCGCAAGGCTGAAGCGAGCCGATTGGCGTCGCTGTTGAGTTGGCCGTAGCTGATGGAGCGACCCTCGAAGCGGATCGCCACCAGATCGGGCGTCTGCGCTGCGTGGCGTTCAAGATACTGGGCAACATTCATGGTTTGTCTCCTGGTTACAGCGTGGCTGGTTCTGATTTTGTACTCAATTATGGTTATAAAACATAATTAAACAAAGAGAAAAACGGGATTGCAAGCTAAGTGTTTACCCTTGTTCTTCATTGCCGGCCCTTTTGTCATTGCGGGAGTTTGCTGTCATTGCGGACCTGATCCGCAATCCAGTCGATGCGTGGCACTGGATCCCGGATCAAGTCCGGGATGACAAACAGCCGGTCCGGGATGACACAGAAGTTGTCATTGCGGACCTGATCCGCAATCCAGTGTTCGAGTAGCACTGGATCCCGGATCAAGTCCGGGATGACAAATCCCAGACCCGCGTGGCTGGCGCTTTAGCGCGCTCGCTCTGTGGTGGCGATCGCGTACAACTGCCCGGTGGCGTTGCGCAGGGCCGTGGAGGTGATGGAAACCTCCAGCAAGGCGCCGGCCTTGTTCAGGCGCTGCGTCTGATAGGGCTGCAGGACCTTGGCCTGGCTGAGTTCGCTCAGCGTCTTGAGTGCCGTGGCCTGCAGCGCCGGCGGAATGCGCTCGTGCACATTCATCAGCAGCGCCTCGGCCTCGCTCCAGCCATACAGGCGCTCAGCGCCCGGGTTCCAGGCCAGTGTGCGGCCCTGCAGGTCCTGCACCGTGATGGCGTCGGAGGCATCGCGCAACACCACGGCCATGCGTAGTTGTTCATTGGCCAGGCGCAAGGCCTCGCGGGTGTGCACCATCTCGTTGATGTCGATAAAGGAAATGACGGCGCCTTCAATCACGTTGTCCAGCGTGCGGTAGGGCTGGATGCGCAGCGTGTACCACTTGTCTTCTGTGGTTTTCACCTCAACCTCTTTGGCGGCCAGGGTGTTGAGCACGGCGCGCACATCGGCCACCAGGGTGCTGTAGCCAACCAGGTTCGAGACGATGTGTGCCACCGGGCGACCGATGTCGCCGGCAATCAGGTTGATGACGCTGCTGGCTGCTGGCGTGAAGCGCAGGATGCGCAACTGGTGGTCCACAAACACGGTGCCGATGCCGGTGCCGGCCAGCAGGTTGTTCATGTCGTCGTTGACGCGTGACAGGTCGGTCACCTTGATCTGCAATTCGGTGTTGACGGTAGCCAGTTCTTCGTTGACCGATTGCAGTTCTTCCTTGGAGGTCTCCAGTTCTTCGTTGGTGGACTGCAGTTCTTCGTTGACCGACTGCATCTCCTCGTTGCTTGACTTGAGTTCTTCGGTGGAGCTCTCCAGTTCTTCGCGCGAGCTTTGCAGGTATTCGTCTTTGATGCGAATTTCCTGGTGGAGCGCTTTGATGCGCGTCTCTGCGTCAAGCTCGGCTGCGCTGGCACCCTCGGCAAGCGCACCCCGGGTCCGTTGGAGCTCGACTGACTGCTGCGCTGACTCCTCCAGCACCACCAGAAAAAGCGGCGTCTCCGGGCTGCTCTGCGGGTCACCGGTCAGGGGACTGACGCACAGATTGACCTGGCTGAAGTGGCCATTGGTCTTGACGCTCAGATTGTGCGAGCGCACCGAGGCGCCGCTGGTTCTGGCCTGGTGCAAAGCGGTACTGAGCGCGGGGCGCAGACCTTCGCGAGCCATCTTCAAAATGTTGTTGGTGCCGGCCTCGCCCTGCGCGGGCTCCAGGTACAGGCCGCTGCGCCCGTGCAGGTAGAGGATGTCGCCGTGGCTGTCCACCAGCACACCGGCCGCTATCACTTGCTGCAGCAGCGCGCGCTCGGTGAGCTCGCGCAAGGGCAATTTGACCGGAAAAGCCGCTTTCCCGTTGTCGCTGCCAGAACCGACGGCAGCCGCTGTCACGTTGGGCAGAAAACGCCCGGCCAGGGTGCGCTGCAAGCCGAGCAAGCTGTCCTTGCGCTGGTAGAGTTTGGCTTTGCGATCCAGCGGGTTGAACAGGTCGTCAAAGCTGCCAATGCCCTCGGAGGTGCCCAGAAACAGGGTGGCACCGGGGTTGAGTGCGTAGTGGAACAGGGGAATGAGCTTCTTCTGCAAGTCCGCGCCCAGATAAATCAGCAGGTTGCGGCAACTGATCAGATCGAGTTTGGAAAACGGTGGGTCCTTGATCAGGTCCTGCTCCGAAAACACCAGCATGTCGCGTATGCCCTTGAGAATGCGGTAGGTCTGGCCACCGGGTTCGGCGACAAAGAAGCGCGCCAGCCGCTCGGGCGAAATGTCGGCGGCAATGCTGGCCGGATAGATGCCTGCGCGCGCCACCGCAATGGCCTGGCTGTCAATGTCGGTGGCAAAGATCTGGATCGGGTAGCTCTGGCGCAGCACTTCCATGCGCTCCTGCAGCAGGATCGCCAGCGAATAGGCTTCCTCGCCGGTGGAGCAACCGCTGCTCCAGACCCGGATCACCGCGTCACCGCGCTTGTCGACAAAGAGTTTGGGGATGACACGCGCCTCCAGCACCTGGAAGGCTTCGGGGTCGCGGAAAAAGTTGGTGACGCCTATCAGCAGGTCGCGAAACAGCGCTTCCACCTCGGGCGGTGTCTCCTGCAGGAACTTGACGTAGTCTTCGATGGCACTGATCTGCTGCACGGCCATGCGGCGCTCGATGCGGCGGTGAATGGTGCTGGGCTTGTAGCCTGAAAAGTCGTGCCGGGTCTGCGCGCGCAGCAGGACAAATATTTTTTTCAGCGCACTTTCTGCTTTTGGCGAGGCGATATGCGCCACCTGGGTGCCCCGGCCGTAGGCGTGTGCCGCGTAGGCCATCAACTGCTTGGCCATTTCGGCCGCCGGTAGCTGGTAGTCCACCAGGCCGGTGGCAATGGCGCTGCGCGGCATGCCGTCGTACTCGGTGGAGTCGGGCGTTTGCGCCATCACCATGCCGCCTTCGCCCTTGATGGCACGCACACCCACCGTGCCGTCACTGCCGGTGCCCGAGAGCACGATGCCGATGGCGCGCTCCCGCTGGTCCTGCGCCAGCGAGGCAAAGAAAAAGTCGATGGGCAGGCGCTGGCCACGCGGCGCAACCGGGTCGAGCAGTTGCAGCGCGCCACCCAGAAAAGCCATGTCGCGGTTCGGCGGAATGATGTAGGCGCAGTTGATTTGCACCGGCATGCCGTCTTCCACCTCGAACACCTGCATTCGGGTGTAGCGCCGGATCAGCTCCACCAGAATGCTTTTGTGGTCGGGTGCCAGGTGCTGCACCAGCACAAAAGCCATACCCGGTTCAACATCAGCCGGCATGCCGGAAAAAAAGGCTTCGAAGGCGGCCAGGCCGCCGGCCGAGGCGCCGATGCCCACGACCGGAAAACCCGGCTTGATGCTTGGGGATTCGTCAACCGAATCTGAAGTGACGGCTGGCGCCGGGACGGGCAATGGGGCAGTGCGCTGCGCTGCTCGGCGCTGGGGTGGGGTATTCTTGCTCATGCTGGGTAGTTTAGGGCTTAGGGACGCTGCTGGGCACGCCTTTCGACCATGAAGGTGATGCGGTTTCGTCCCTCTTCCTTGGCGCGGTACATCGCAGCGTCGGCCCACTTCAGCAAGCCCTCCACGCTTTGGTGTTGCGGCTCGATCAGCACCACGCCAATGCTGGCGCTGCAGCGGTGCTCAATGGCTTCAGACCCGATCCCGCCGGGCAACAGGTAGGGCCGTGCCAGGGCAACGCGAATCTTTTCAGCCAGATTGTTGGCTTGTTCAGCGGCTCGGGCCTGCTGCGCTGCCAGGTCACCCAGCAGCACCACAAATTCATCACCGCCAATGCGCGACACCGTGTCCACGGCACGCACACAGCCGTTCAGCCGCAGTGCAACCTCCATCAGCAGCATATCGCCCGCGCCATGGCCGTGCGCGTCGTTCAGTGGTTTGAAATTGTCCAGGTCCAGGTAGATCAGTGCCCCGAAGGCCTCACTGCGCCGGTTGGCAGCCAGGGCCTGCCCGATGCGGTCGAGCAGCAGGCGCCGGTTTGGCAGGGATGTCAGCGGATCCAGAAAGGCGAGCTGGCGCACCCGCTCTTCCATCATTCTGGTCTTGGTGATGTCCTGCACAAAACCCAGCACCGTCAGCGGCTTGCCCTGCGCATCGGTTTCCAGGATGGCGACGGAATGGGTGATCTTCGCCGGCGAACCGTCATGCGGTATCACCGTGAATTCGAGGTCGTACTTGCCGCCTTCGTTAATCAGGCCCAGCAGGCTTTGATGAACGCGCTGCCTATCCTGCTCGGCAATGCAGGCTTGAAAGCGGTCGATCGGCAAACTCCCGGCAACGGCTGGAAAGCCGAAAATGTGCATCCCTTCGGCCGAGCCCCCTATTTCTTTGGTGACAAGGTTGTAGGTCCAGGAGCCGGTGGCGCTGATGCTCTGGATGATTTCCATCTGCTCTTGGCTGATGCGCAAGGCGCGCTCGGATTGCTCCAGCGCCAGGTCACTGCGTTTGCGCTCACTGATGTCACTCAGCACCACGCGGATCTCGTCGCCTTCGTCTTTCTGCACCACGCTGCTGATCAGCCTGGCCCAGATGGGCTGATCCTGCGACGCCACCAATTGCAGATCGAAGGTTTGCGTCTGCCGGCTGGCCAGAAGCTGCTTGCGGTGCAGGTAGTAGCTGTCC
>CAITZZ010000166.1 GCA_903897005.1 uncultured beta proteobacterium
CCGCGCTCATGGGCGTAGCGGATGCCACTGTTGATGGCGGCCTCGTCGAAGTTCAGGCCGGCAAAATTGCGCGCATTGGTCGCGTCACGAAAGCCCAGGTAAACACAGTCGGCTCCGTTGTCGACAGCGGCTTTCAGGGCCGGCAAGCTACCGGCCGGGCAAACCAGTTCCATGGGTACAACAGCAGGCTGCGCCGCTGGCCCCCGTGAGTTGTCAGAGATGGAATTCATCATGCGTTGGGATTGAACCACCCACAGCGGGTGTGTCGCTGTCCGCCCTGTAAAGCAGACAAAATTTCATGTCATGAAGTTTACAGCGAAAATGGGGCTCACTTCCTGCGCAATCTCAAGCAAACACATGAACCGAAACCTCTGGCTGCTCACCATTTGTCAGGGGCTTTTTCTGACCAACAACGTCACCTTCATCGCCATCAACGGACTGGTCGGCCTGAGTCTGGCGCCACTGGGCTGGATGGCCACCTTGCCGGTCATGGCCTACGTCGTGGGAGGCGCCCTGTCCACTGGTCTCGTTGCCAAAACACAGGAGCGCTTCGGGCGCAAAGTATCGTTTCAACTGGGCCTGCTTGTCGTCCTGCTGGCCTGTCTGCTGTGCGCCTATGCGGTCATCAACAAGAACTTCTGGCTGCTCTGCAGCGCCACCCTGCTGGCCGGTTACTACAACGCCAACGCCAATCTGTACCGCTTTGCTGCCGCTGAACTGGCCTTGCCGGCCTGGCGCGAAAAAGCCGTGTCTCTGGTGCTGGCAGGCGGCCTGATCGGCGCCGTGATCGGACCGAACCTGGCACAGCAGACGCGCACCCTGGTCAGCACGCCGTTTGCCGGCGCCTACCTGACCCTGTGCCTGGTCGCGCTGCTGTCCATGGTGGTCCTGTCCTTCATCGAGTTCGCGCCAGCGCCACCGAAGAAGCTGCTCAACGGTGGTCGGACGCTGGCAGAGATCATGAAGCAGCCCGCGTTCATCGTGGCAGCCGCTGCAGGCGCTCTGGGCTACGGTGTGATGAATCTGTTGATGGCCGCCACGCCGCTAGCCATGCAGCAGTGCAGCCTGCCGTTTTCCGATGCCGCGCTGGTCTTGCAGTGGCATGTGATCGGCATGTTCGCGCCCGGTTTCTTCACCGGCCATCTGATCAAGCGCTTTGGCACCCTGCCCATCATGACGGTGGGTCTGGCCCTCAATGCCCTGTGCATCGCCATTGCGCTTTCGGGAGTCGAACTGCATCAGTTCCTGGTCGCCCTGTTCCTGCTCGGCGTCGGCTGGAACTTTCTGTTCACCGGCAGCACCACGCTGTCCTTGCAAACCTATACCGCCGAGGAAAAGGACAAGGCACAGGGGGCGCTCAATTTCACGGTTTTTGCGACACTGGCCCTGAGTTCCTTCGCATCCGGTGTGCTGGTCACCACCAGCGGCTGGACCCTGCTCAATTACGGTTCACTGGTACCGGTGGCACTGATCGGTGCTTCGCTGTTGTGGTTCAAGAGGCAACAGGGTCGCGCAGTATGATGTGAGCCCGCCCTAGAAGAGACAAACCCATGCAAAGACGAAACCTGTTGGCCAGCGGACTGCTGGCTGCGACGCTTCCCGACTGGACCCTGGCCCAGGCCCTGGAAAAATCCAAACTCACCGTGGCCGTAGGTGGCAAAAACCTGCTCTACTACCTGCCGCTGACGATCGCCGAGCAACTGGGTTACTTCAAGGCCGAGGGGCTGGATGTCACCATCGTCGACTTCGCTGGCGGCTCGCGCGCCTTGCAGGCGGTGGTGGGCGGCAGCGCCGATGTGGTCTCGGGTGCGTTTGAGCACACGGTCAACATGCAGTTCAAGGGCCAGCGCATGCGCGCCTTTGTGCTGCAAGGCGCGGCGCCCCAGATTGTGTTGGGCATCAACCCGAAAACCATGGCCGGCTTCAAGACCATGGCTGACCTCAAGGGCAAGAAGGTCGGGGTCACTGCGCCGGGCAGTTCCACCAACGTCTTGCTCAACTTTGTGCTGGCCAAAGCCGGTCTCAAACCGAGTGACGTCAGCGTCATCGGTGTTGGCGCCGGCAACGGCGCGGTCGCTGCCATGCGCTCCGGCCAGATTGATGCCATCAGCAATCTGGACCCCGTCATCACGCTGCTGCAGCGCTCGGGTGACCTCAAGATCATCTCGGACACACGCGTCGTGGCCGAGTCAGAGAAGGTGTTCGGTGGTCCGATGCCGGCCGCCTGCCTGTACGCGATGCAAAGCTTCATCAACAGCAACCCGAACACAACGCAGGCACTCGCCAACGCCATCGTGCGCGCCGACAGGTGGATTCAGAAAGCCGGTGCTGCCGACATCATCAAGACGGTGCCCGAGAGTTTCCTGATGGGCGACCGCGCCGTCTACATCGACGCCTTTCTGGCTGCCAAGGGCGCACTGTCGCCAGACGGCATGATCCCCGAGAAAGGGCCTCAGACCGCGTTTCGGGCGCTGGCCAGCGTGGACGATCAACTGGCCGCTGCCAAATTGGACCTGAACGCGGTCTATACCAATGACTTCGTCAAAAAGGCCAACGCCAAATACCCCAAGGGATGACAGCTGCGCTTGAACTCAAGGGCGTAGCCTGCACTTTTGTCAGCAAGCACGACCCCAGCCAGCGCTACACGGCGGTGCAGGATGTCAGCCTGACCGTTGGCGCTGGCGAATTTGTCAGCGTGGTCGGGCCCACCGGTTGCGGCAAGAGCACCCTGCTCAACGTCGGCGCCGGCCTGCTGGAACCAAGCACGGGGACGGTATCGGTGTTCGGCCAGCCACTCAAGGGCCTGAACCGCCAGGCCGGCTACATGTTTCAGGCCGAGAGTTTGATGCCCTGGCGTACCGCGCTGGGCAATGTGCTGGCCGGTCTGGAGTTTCAGGGGGTGGCGCCGGAGCAGGCGCGCAGCCGCGCCGACGACTGGTTGCGCCGCGTTGGCCTGGGTGGCTTTGGCGACCGCTACCCGCACCAGATGTCGGGCGGCATGCGCAAGCGCGTGAGCCTGGCGCAAACCCTGGTGCTGGACCCCGACATCATTCTGATGGACGAGCCGTTTTCGGCGCTCGACATTCAAACGCGTCAACTGATGGAAAACGAGTTGCTGGCGCTATGGGCAGCCAAGAAAAAGGCCGTGCTCTTCATCACACACGATCTGGACGAGGCCATTGCCATGAGCGACCGCGTCGTGGTTCTGAGCGCCGGGCCCGGCAGCCACCCGATGGGCGAGTTCGTGATCGACATCCCGCGCCCGCGCGACGTGGCTGAAGTCAAGATCACGGCGCGCTTCATCGAACTGCACAAAGCCATCTGGTCGGTGCTGCGCGATGAAGTGCTCAAAGGCTATCAGCAACAGTTGCAGGTTGCCTGAGGACGGCAGACGCTTATGTGGAAACTGATCAAACCGCGCAGCCAGACCTTGTGGTTCTGGCAACTCGGCCTGTTGCTGGCCTTGTTCCTGTTCTGGCACCTGATGACCGTGCCCGGACTGATCCCGCCCATGATGTTTGCCGACGAGCGCCAGGCCGCCTTCTTTTTCGGCGAGCCCCTGAAAATCTTCAGCCGGATCTGGTCCTGGTTTGTGCGCGACGCTGACATCTACCAGCACCTGGGCGTGACGCTGGCGGAAACACTGATGGCCTTTGCCGCGGGCTCCGCCCTGGGGCTGGCTGGCGGCCTGTGGCTGGCGCTGGCACCCATGGCCTCGGCCCTGCTGGAGCCCTACATCAAGGCCTTCAACGCCATGCCGCGCATCATCCTGGCGCCGATCTTTTCAGTCTGGTTTGGCTTGGGCATGGGGTCCAAGGTGGCACTCGGTGTGACGCTGGTTTTTTTCATCGTTTTCTTCAACGTCTATCAGGGCGTCAAGGAAGTCAGCCCGGTAGTGCTGGCCAACGCGCGCATGCTGGGTGCCAGCCAGCGTCAGCTGCTGCGCCAGGTCTATCTGCCCAGCGCCACGAGCTGGGTCTTCAGCTCGCTGCACACCTCGGTCGGACTGGCCTTTGTGGGCGCCGTGGTCGGTGAATATCTTGGCTCCAGCCAGGGTGTCGGTTACCTGATCCTGCAGGCCGAAGGCAGTTTTGACATCAACACCGTGATGGCCGGCATTCTGGTGCTGACTGCGTTTGCCCTGGTGCTCGATGAAGCGGTAGGACGCATTGAGAGCCACCTGATGAAGTGGCAACCGCGCTCGGGTGAGACTGAAAAGCTGTAATCAAAGGGCCACCAGCGCTTTTGACAGACATCGGTGTTGTCATACCGGGCGCACAGTTTGTCATCCCGGCCCCGGATCAGAGCTGGCCCCGGGCTCGATCCGGGGTCCGGGGTTTCAACATCCGGGATCCAGTGCCACGCGACTCCTGGATTGCGGGTCGTGGCCCGCAATGACAAAGCCAAAGCCCGCAATGAACCCCCAAGTTGTCATCCCGGGCGCACAGTTTGTCATCCCGGACTTGATCCGGGATCCAGTGCCACGCATCCACTGGATTGCCGATCGGTCCTGCAATCCTCTAAAAACGCGCATCAAGCCACTTCTTGAGTTCGGCAAAAACCGGCTCGGCGTCAAGCTCGTTGAAGATCTCGTGGTAGAGCGTCTCGAAGCAGCGCGCGGTCACGACCTCTTTGGGCGCTGCCGCCGCAAAGTCACGGCTGCCCTGCGGATTCACCAGCTTGTCGGCTCCGGCGTAGAGCAACAGGGTTGGCACCCGCCAGGTCGGCGCCAACGCCACCGTGGCCGGACCGTCATCGGCAATAAAGCGTGCCAGTCGGGCCGAGATGCGGTCGTGCACCAGCTTGTCAGCGCGGTAGGCAGCAACCACCGCCGGGTCATGCGAGATCATGGTGGGGTCCAGCCCATTGCCAACCCGCAGATCCGGCGCAATTTTCGGCAGCACCGAAACCAGGAATTTCTGGAATGCACTCAAACCCGGGTCCAGCGCCGGCGACGACAGC
>CAITZZ010000167.1 GCA_903897005.1 uncultured beta proteobacterium
GGATCCGGTGCAGGTCGAGGCCAGCCTGCGCGGCATCATCGCCGAGGCCGCAGCGCAGAGCCCGGGCGTGACGGTGGATGTCAGGCGCATTCTGCTGGCCAAGGCCTTGCAACCGCTACCCGGCAACAAACCTTTGGTGGACGCGATTCAGCGCCATGGCAAGGCGGTGTTTGGCGAGGACATTCCGGCCCTGGGCACACCCCTGTACACCGATGTGCGCCTGTTCTGCGAAGCCGGTATTCCAGGAGTGATTTACGGCGCCGGACCGCGTACCGTGCTGGAGTCACACGCCAAACGCGCTGATGAGCGCTTGGTGCTGGAGGACCTGCGCCGTGCCACCAAAGTCATCGCGCGCAGCCTGCACGACCTGTTTCAGCCAGCCTAGCACAGCCCGATTCGCCATTTCTTGAGCTATCGCATAGGTGACAATGGCGGGCGGTTGCAAAATCCGCGGGCCTGCAAGGTTTTAGCCAATAACTATGGAGAAATCAATGAGTAATGAACTGTCCCCTGCCGAACACGCCCTGCGCGAGGCAGCACGCGACTACCACCGCAACCCCACTCGCGGCAAGATTTCAGTCACGCCAACCAAGCCGCTTTCCAATCAGCGCGACCTCTCGCTGGCGTACTCGCCCGGCGTGGCCTACCCCTGTCTGGACATTGAGGCCAACCCGGAACTCGTCAACGAATACACCTCACGCGGCAACCTGGTCGGCGTCATCACCAACGGCACCGCCGTGCTGGGCCTGGGCGACATCGGTCCGCTGGCCTCCAAGCCGGTGATGGAAGGCAAGGGCTGTCTGTTCAAGAAATTTGCCGGTATCGACGTCTTCGACATCGAACTGGCCGAACGCGACCCGGACAAGCTGATCGAAATCATCGCCGCGCTGGAGCCGACGCTGGGCGGCATCAACCTGGAAGACATCAAGGCACCCGAATGCTTCTATATCGAGAAGAAGCTGCGCGAGCGCATGAACATTCCGCTGTTCCATGATGACCAGCACGGCACTGCGATCATCTCCAGCGCAGCCCTGCTCAACGGCCTGGAACTGGTGGGCAAACCGATCGACAAGGTCAAGGTGGCGGTCTCGGGGGCAGGCGCTGCGGCGATTGCCTGTCTGGACGTCATGGTCGGCCTGGGTGTGACCCGTGAAAACGTCTATGTCTGTGACTCCAAGGGTCTGGTCTACGAAGGTCGCCCCGGCGGCTACGACGAATCGAAAGCGCGTTACGCACAGAAAACCGAGCTGCGCACACTGGCCGATGTGATCAGCGGCGCCGATGTCTTCCTGGGCTGCTCCACGGCGGGCGTGCTGTCGCAGGACATGGTCAAGACCATGGCCGACAAGCCCATCATCCTGGCGCTGGCCAACCCCGAGCCCGAAATCCGGCCCGAACTGGCCAAGGCCGTGCGGCCCGATTGCATCATTGCCACGGGACGTTCCGACTACCCGAACCAGGTCAACAACGTCCTGTGCTTCCCCTACATCTTCCGCGGTGCGTTGGACTGTGGCGCGACCAAGATCACCGAAGCGATGAAGCTGGCCTGCGTGCGCCAGATCGCTGACCTGGCCAAGGCCGACATCAGCGAAGAAGTGGCCACCGCCTACGCCGGCAAGGAACTCGTGTTTGGCTCGGAGTACCTGATTCCGACGCCGTTTGACTCACGCCTGATCCTGCGCATCGCGCCGGCCGTGGCCAAGGCCGCCGAAGAGTCCGGCGTGGCTAAACGCCCGATCAAGGACATGGACGCCTACCGCGAGCAGTTGTCGCGTTTTGTTTACCAGACCGGCATGTTCATGCGCCCGGTGTTTACTGCCGCCAAGGTGGTGCCTGAGGCGGGCAAGCGGGTTGCCTTTGCGGAAGGCGAAGACGAGCGCGTTCTGCGCGCGGCACAACTGGCGGTGGACGAAGGACTGGCACGCCCGATCCTGATCGGACGTCCGGCGGTGATCGAAGCCCGCTTGCTCAAAGCCGGCCTGCGCATTCGACTGGGCAAGGATGTGTCCTGCGTTAACCCGGAAGACGATCCGCGCTTCCGCCAGTACTGGGAGACCTACCACCGCCTGACGGGCCGACGCGGCGTATCGATTGAAGCGGCCAAGGCCGCGGTGCGCCGCTCCACCACCACCATCGGCTCGCTGATGGTCAAGCTCGGTGATGCCGACGCCATGCTGTGCGGTCTGCACGGTCGTTTTGACGTCCATCTGGATCATGTGCGCGACGTCATCGGCACCAAGAAAGGTGCTTCCGGCTTCGCCACACTGAACGCCCTGATGATGGAAAGACGCACGCTCTTCATCGCCGACACGTTTGTCAACGACGACCCGGACGCCCAGCAACTGGCCAGCATCGCCCTGATGGCCGCCGACGAGGTGAAGCGTTTTGGCTTGCCGCCGAAGGTTGCCTTTCTGTCGCACTCGATGTACGGTTCATCCAGCCGCAAATCCGCCGTCAAGATGCGCCAGGCCTACGAGTTGTTTTGCCAGCTGGCACCTGATGTGGAATGCGATGGAGAAATGCACGGCGATGCTGCACTGTCCGAAGACATGCGACATGCGACCCTGATGGACAGCAAACTCAAGGGTGAAGCCAACATTCTGATCTGCCCGAATCTGGACGCCGCCAATATCCTGTTCAATGTGCTCAAGATGACAGGCGGGCATGGCGTCACGGTGGGCCCGATCCTGCTCGGCGCTGCGGCCTCGGTCCATGTGCTGACGCCGTCTGCCACCGTGCGCCGTGTTGTCAACATGACGGCGCTGGCAGTAGCCAACGCGGCCAAGCACCACGCCAGCTAAGAAACAGCGCGGCGCATTTCACGCAACATGAAAAGGTAGAGACCCTCTACCTTTTCGCGTGCCCAGGGTGTCTTGCGCAGGAATTTGAGGCTGGAGGCTACGCTCGGCTCATGGGTGAAGCAGCGTATGGGTATGCGCTCACCCAGTTCGGCCCAGCCGTAGTGGGCCGCCAGCGCGGTGACGATCGCCTGCAGCGTCAGGCCGTGCAAGGGGTTATGCGGCTGTGCGGGAACGGATGCGTCTGGCATGACTGCATTTTGTCACGCCGCTTCCATCACAGCGCCAGGCAGCTAGAATACCCCCCTCGGAAGCGTGGCAGAGTGGTCGATTGCACCGGTCTTGAAAACCGGCGACGGGAAACCGTCCGTGAGTTCGAATCTCACCGCTTCCGCCATTTCACCAATGGCGAATTCTCTTGAAATTGCCATACCCCCGAGACAACCCACCAAATATTTCGCGCTTGATCGAGACCGGCCTCAACATTGGCAGCGGTCTGTAGGTCCAATGTCGCGGTGGCGATGATTTCGGCGCTAAAGATTTCTCGGCCGAGGTCGTAATAGACAATGTGTGGACAAAGCATGAACTACACCCTTGACAATCCAACAGCCAAACTGCAGTCCAAGAATGCAGCAGCGAGGGTGGTTTTGTTGTATGCGGTATTCGCCTGTCTGTGGATACTGTCTTCGGACTGGATTCTGGTGTGGCTGGTCAGCGATCCAACCCGGATTGCCTTCTGGAGCACAGTCAAGGGTTGGCTCTTTGTTGCAGTAACTTCCCTGCTGCTGTTTGGGATGATTCAGCGCCAGCTCGGTCAAACCTTCAGTCTGTCTGAGCGTGAAAGCGAGGCACAGACATTACTGAACCAACAGGCGCAACGCTCCGAAGCACTGCTCAATCTCCCGCTCGCCGCTGATGCCATGAACGAGACGGATTTCTTGCAGCATGGGCTGGCCATCACAGAACAGCTCACCGGCAGCCAGATCGGCTTTGTCCATTGTGTGCACGACGACCAGGAAACCATTGACCTACTGACCTGGTCGCAATCCACCCTGACGGGCTACTGCACAGCCAGTGTTGACCGGCATTACCCCATCAGCCAGGCCGGAATCTGGGCCGATGCCCTGCGCCAGCGCAAGCCGGTGCTGATCAATGACTACGCAAATGCATCCGGCAAGCATGGCCTGCCAGAAGGCCATGCCCGGCTGGAGCGCCTGATCAGCGTGCCGGTCATCGAGGACGGTCTGGTTCGCATGATGATGGGTGTTGGCAACAAGCCGCTGCCCTACACCGATATGGATGTGGAAACCGCCAGATTGGTGGCTCAGACGCTCTATCGCATTTTCTCCAAGCGTCGCTCGGATCAAGCCATGCATCAAAGCCAGGAATCGCTCAAGGAGGCGCAACGCATTGCCAGCATAGGCAGTTATGCACTGGATATGGCCACGGGGCGCTGGGAAAGTTCAGAAGAGCTTGATCGGCTATTCGGGATCAGTGCCAGCTTCGATCGTTCAGTGCAGAGTTGGGAGTCGTTGATTCACCCCGAAGACCGGGCGATGATGAGCGAGTACTTCCGGAATCAGGTCGCGGGGCAGCACAGGATGTTCGACAAGGAATACCGTATCGTCAAGCCAGACGATGAGGCTGAACGCTGGGTGCATGGCCTGGGCAGGCTCGAGTTCGATTCTCAAGGTGATTTGCAGAAAATGGTCGGCACGGTCCAGGACATTACCGAGCGCAAACAATCCGACAGCCAGATTCAGGCCCTGGCCTTCTCCGATCCCCTGACCGGATTGCCCAACCGCAGGCTGCTGTTGGATCGGCTCGAACAAGCGATGGCTGCGGCACTGCGACACGGTTATCAGGGTGCGCTATTGTTCATCGATCTGGACGACTTCAAGACCCTCAACGACACCCTGGGCCATGACAAAGGTGATTTGCTGCTCCAACAGATCACCCATCGCTTGATCGGCTGCGTGCGCGAGGGCGACACCGTGGCGCGACTCGGCGGCGACGAATTTGTCGTATTGCTCGAAAACTTGATCAGCACCGCACCTGAGGCGGCCGCGCAGGCTCAAATCGTCGCCGTCAAGATCCTCAACACACTGGGGCAACCCTACGAACTTGAGGGTCACGGACATCACAGCACGGCCAGCATCGGCGTCACCCTCTTTGGTGGCCCCCAGCGTGAAAGCATAGACGAACCCTTGAAACGTGGCGAACTGGCGATGTACGAGGCCAAGGCGGCCGGACGCAACTCGATACGCTTGTTTGAACCGACGATGCAAACCGCATTGGCAGGACGCGCCGGACTCGAAGTCGATTTGCGCGAGGCCCTCACCAAAGGGCAGTTCATTCTGTACTACCAGGCCCAGTGCGGAGACAAGAATCAACTCAGCGGTGTAGAAGCACTGGTGCGCTGGCAGCATCCCCAGCGCGGCCTGGTGTCGCCGCAGGAATTCATTCCGATCGCGGAGGCCAGCGGTCTGATTCTGCCCCTGGGCCGCTGGGTCCTGGAGACTGCGTGCAGGCAACTCGCCGCTTGGGCACTTCGGCCCGAGCGCTCACACCTCACCATGGCGGTCAATGTCAGCGCCCGTCAAATCAGACAGAGTTCCTTCGTCCCGGAGGTGCTGGCCATCCTGGAAGCAACCGGTGCCAGGCCCGAACGACTCAAGCTCGAACTGACCGAAAGCGGGCTGCTCGACAATGTGACTGACACCATCGCCAAGATGAACACACTCAAGGCACTGGGAGTGTCTTTCTCGCTCGATGACTTTGGCACCGGCTATTCCTCACTTTCGTACCTCAAACGCCTGCCCTTGGCTCAGCTCAAGATTGACATGAGCTTTGTCAAAGACATCCTCACCGACCTCAACGATGCAGCCATTGCCAACATGGTGGTCGCTCTGGGCGAGAGCATGGGGCTGACGGTCATTGCAGAGGGTGTCGAGACCGAGTCCCAAAAGGACTTTCTGGCCAAGCTGGGCTGCAATAACTATCAGGGCTATCTGTTCAACAAGCCGGCGCCGATTGACGAGTTTGAGGCGTTTGCCGCCTAGTCTTACAAGCCACATAAGCAGTTCCGGCACCAACTTTGCCCCTCTTTTGCCACCTTTGGATCCAGTGGCTGACCGGCCGCCTTCAGGCCTGCTGCTGCACCGCTGATCAGTCGCTCCAGAATCAGTCTTAAAAATTCTTAACGGACACCATTCGAGATTGCAGCTACGCTTGCTTACCTGATCAATCAGGGACAAGACCAGCGCGATGAGGTTCCCGAATGACTCGGATCTGGTTTGCCTTGCCTCTTGATTGAATGAGCAATAAGGATGAAAAGCCATGAGCCAAACGACGCGCCGGAACTTTGACCTGCCGCTGCTGGACAAGCTGGCTGAGGGCCTTATCCTGCTCGATCGGAAGGCGCAAGTGTTATCGCACAACCAGGCGGCGGAGCCCTGGGTCAAACAAGCCCACGCGATGCAGGGCGTACTCAAAGACCTGTTGGATCTGGAAGCACGCGGGCGCATCAAACTGCCGGTGAAACTGGGGCGGTGGAGCGGAAAAACCGCTACCGATGAGCACCCCGGCGAGGCCTGGCTGATTATGGATGGTCGTCACGACAATGCAATTTGTATCGTGCCTGTCCAAAGCAGTCATGGCGCGGCTGCCAAATTGGCGCATCTACCTGCGGCCGAGCAAAACTTTCTGAGTCTGCTGGGCGACGAGGCCCGCTCGCAAATCACTGCGCTGCGCTTGATGCTTGCACCGCAGGCGGGTCACGCTTTGCACAACGCGCAGGCCATCACGCTGCAGAGCAAGCGCGTCGAGTCCTTGCTGCAAGAACTCTCTGACTTGTCGCTGCTGATGCAGCGTGACGATGTGTTTGCCGATGAGCGACTGAACCTGACTGAACTGGTGGGTGCTGCTTTGCCACCGGTGAGGCTGCCCGTTGAGCCCGAATTGGCGGTTTTTTCTATGGGTCAGGATAGCCCTGCCCAAGGCGTGGTGTACGGCCATGCGGCCTGGATGCGGTACGCCTTGAGGGTGCTGTTTGAGGCACTGCAGGACAGCGCTCCGGCGCGAAGCCAGATCAACATCCGCACGCGCCAGATGGGGAACTTTGTGATCATCAGCGGGCACGTGGCGGCGATCGCGCACAGGCGCAGCAGCAAAGCCACCACGCGGCAAGCGGCTACCGATGGCAACGCAACAGCCGCCGAAAGTCGTGATTCCCGGGTGCGCTGGCTGATGTGCCGGCGCATCATCGCGCTGCATGGCGGTCAGCTCAAACTCGCTTTTCTTCCCGAGGGTGGCGCCGACGATGCCAGCACCGCGCCGATTGAATCTTTCACGCTGACCCTTGGCACTGGCCAGCCAATCAATGAACGTAGCCGCGTTTCCTGCGGCACCTGTCGGCACGTCTTGCAGGGACAGGCCTATGCCTTTGACCTGTCGCAACTTCTGAATAACACCAGCGAATCAAGAAGGGACCCAGCATGCGCAGCATCCTGATTGTTGACGACCACGCGGACGTTCGCCGCCTGTTCAGCATCACGCTGGGCAAGGAGTTCACCGTTCTGGAAGCCGAAGACGGTAGCAGCGCCCTCAGAGCCATTCGTCAACATCGACCCGAGGCGGTACTGCTGGACGTGATGATGCCGGGGGAGATGGATGGCCTGCAGGTGCTCGATGCCATCAAGGCGGATCCCGCAACGCGTGGCACCCAGGTAGCCATGGTGACCGCACGCGGTCAGCTTGCAGACGGGCATGACGCCCGCAAGCGCGGTGCAGATGCCTACTTCATCAAACCCTTTAGCCCGCTGCAAGTGGTGGCTTGGGTCAGGAGTCACTTGAAATAAGCTCGCCGAGCGACCCGCGGTGCCATACTGGCGCCTTTGACCGGCGTTGCACTTCGTGCCGGATTGCGCCTGTCACCGTACGAAAATGTCCTCATGAAGCAAGAGAGTTACGCAACAACGCTGAAGTGGCTGAAAGCGAACCCCCCACTGGATGAGCTTTGCGCAAGATTTCCGGCCGAATGGGCGACCGTGCAACAGGATATTTCCGCCATTGTGGAGCGCGGCGTCGCGCAAGAACTCAAGGCCTATCTGGAGCGCTTGTCCGCGCCGCCAGAGTTGATCCAACCGTCTTCCGGGAGCCGGCAAAGAGTCATGGAAAGCGCTCTGTCGCAATTTGTCCGCAGCCGCATGGCGCATGAGTCCGTCAAGAAACTCTGCCTGGCCACACTGGCCGCAGATGCCGGAGTCAAGAAAGGAAAGTTGCGCTTCAATCTGCTCAATGGTTACATCGCCCAGAAACTGCTGTTTTCCAGAGGGTTAGAGCGCAAACCAGCTTCCCTGTTCTGGTTCCGCGCGTTCTGGCCACTGGTCTGGCAAAGGAAGCGGCTTATGCCGCTGGTGCAGCCCAGGGGGATTTATTGTTTCTACTCCGGCGCACTGATCGAGGCACTGGCTGCCATGATTTCTTCCAGAACTTGCCTGGAGATCGGAGCGGGGGACGGGACGCTGACGCGCTTCCTGAAACACCGGGGTGTCGAGCTAAGCGCCACGGACAATCATGGCTGGAACACTGTCGTGGCGTACCCGCAGTGGGTCATCAAGCTTGATGCCCGCGAGGCCCTGGCGACCTATGCTCCAGAGGTGGTCATCTGTTCGTGGCCGCCTTCGCAAAATGACTTTGAGCGCGCCGTCTTTGAGACACCCAGCGTGCAACTGTACATCGTCATCGGCAGCCGCTACCAGTTTGCATTCGGCAACTGGAAAGACTACACACGGCAATCCGCTTTCGACCTGCAAGAAGACAAGAAACTGGGCCCACTGGTGCTGCCCCCCGAACTGGAAGCTGCCGTCTATGTATTTCGGCGCAAGCGCCTCAGTGACGTGCCAAAAATGCAAGCTGCATCTGGTGAACACTCTTGATCAGTTCTGTCGACTGCAAAAATTCGGCCAAGCGCGCCAGTCTCGGCGAATCCAGATGACCCCGCAGATAGAAGAAATCCATGCTCGCGTCAGCACCCAAATCAAACGCCGCAAGGTCGCTCACACTGCCGAGTGCGAGTCTTTCGCCCAGGCGAGCACAGAAGTAACACAGCGCCAGACGTGCGCTGGGGCCCGGCTCGATTTGATCGACCGGTGTTACCAGCATTCTGTCAATCCCTGCCACCTCTGCGATCAGACTTGCTGGCAAGCCCCATTCCTGCATCAGCAGGCTGCCGATTTCGGTAGCGCTGAGCCCCAAGCTCAACTGCTCCGCACTGGCTCGCTCAAGCAGACCCTTGCCCGGACTCCACAAGCTACTGTCAACTGGCAACAGCGAGGCTGTCGAGAGGTGACCCAGAAACGACAACACCACTTGTGTCACCAGCGAGCCCTGAGCCGGCAATTCGAGACGCTGGGCCAGCTTGAAACACAATTCGCCAGCCAGGGCGCTCGCACTCGAAACCATGTCGAACACCTTTTTGCGCTCCGGGCTGCTCGTCCTGACCGAGGCTTCCAACATGTACTGCAAGCAGATGCCGCGAACCGAATTCAGGCCCAGGAAGGTGACCGCCTGCCCGATACTGACCACCGGTCTGCGCAGTCCGTAGAACGACGAATTGACCCGTGCCAGCACCTGGGCCGCAATCAGCGCCTCGCTCGTTATCAGATCGCTGATCTGACTGGAGGTCGCGCTATCCAACAATTCAGGGGAAACCAGTTTGTACAGAGACAGCGGCGGTCTGGGAAGCCTGCGGAGGTCCTCCCTGAGGGACTCACGTCGCTCGGCCGAAAGACTGTCGCTGCCCAAGAAGCGGAATGCTGCCAATTCCTTGGGTGGCACCTGACTGGGAGTCGGTGGCACCGGTTGGATACGGGAAACGCTGGCCGGGCGTGCCCGATGGGCGGTGTCGGCCCCCGATGCGGTCGAGCCCATTGGCCGCGACGAAGCGCTCTTGACGCTTGACTTCCCTAGAAAGTAGATGATCAAAACGGCTGCAACGGCCAGGATGACGATCAGAATTTCCACTTTGTCGCAACCTGCTGTCTTGCCGAATTGCCAGTGAAAGCGCCGCTACGACACAAACTTCCTCGGCCCATGTCAACCCCGGCCAGCGCTGGATCCCAGGGGCGATGCATGGCCATGATCTGACTGGAGGAAGAGCGGCATTCGAACCACATCACAAGCAGTATCGCACTTATTGGCGCAGCCTATTTGTGCCGCGCAGACCCTTTGAACCCGTTGCGGCGTCCTCGGCAGCGCTCACCATGCTTCTTGCATTATGCTGGTGGGCCCGCATGCTCCAGCTGGAGCCTGTACGCGGGCGCGATTGATCGGGGAAAACAAATGGCAGCGAAGCAGGGTCGGGTGGTTTTGGTGGCGGGGGCAACAGGCCTCGTCGGTCAGGAAATACTAAAGGCCCTGTTGGCCGACAAGACGGTGGCAGCGGTTCACTGCGTGGGGCGCCGGGCACCCGGCGTCACACACACCAAGCTCACCAGCCATGTGCTTGAGTTGAACGCGCTGCCCAGGCTTCCCAAGGTCGATGAATGCTTTATTGCGCTGGGTACCACCATCAAGGTGGCCGGCAGTCAAGCCGCTTTCCAGGCTGTCGATCTGGACGCCGTAGTGGCGGTAGCCCGCGCGGCGCTATCCTCCGGCGCAACCAGGCTGGGTGTCGTCAGTGCCATGGGCGCCGACGCACAGTCCCGTGTCTTCTACAACCGTATCAAGGGGGAGATGGAGCAGTCTCTGACACGCATGGGGTTTGGCAGTCTGGTGATTGCGCGACCCTCCTTGATCGACGGCGACCGCGCTGCGCTGGGTCAGCGCGAGCGCGCCGGCGAGGGCGTGGGTCTTGTGCTGGCGCGTGGTCTGCGCCCGCTGCTACCTGCCAACTACCGCGCCATCCTGGCCAGGGACGTGGCGCATGCCTTGATCCGGGCGGTACAGACGGCTGCACCGGGTGTGACGACACTCCTTTCCGGTCAAATGCAGGGCGGCTGAGATGAAGACGATCGGACTGTTGGGTGGCATGAGCTGGGAATCCACCGTACCCTATTACCGTTTGATCAACCAGAGAATCAAGCAACGTCTGGGCGGTCTGCATTCAGCCAAGGTGATTCTTTACAGTGTTGACTTCCACGACATCGAGCGCCTGCAGCACGCGGGGGACTGGGATGCCGCAGGCCTGATGCTGGCCCGGGCTGCACGCTCTCTGGAACTGGCGGGTGCCGACTTCATCGTCCTGTGTACCAACACCATGCACAAGCTTGCATCAGCGATTGAGGAGGCGACCGCGATTCCCCTGCTGCACATTGCAGACCCGACGGCCAGACAAATCAGGAACGATGGACATACCAGAGTGGGGCTGCTGGGAACCCTCTTCACCATGGAGCAGAGCTTCTATCGTGAGCGGCTGGAGCAGCAAGGATTGGAGGTCATCACACCCTGCCCGGAGGACAGTGCAGCAGTTCACAGAATCATTTACGAAGAACTTTGTCTGGGCCAGGTCCTGCCGGAGTCACGCACGGCGTATCAGAAAATCATGACCAGACTGGCTGAGCAGGGAGCGCAGTCCATCATCCTTGGATGCACCGAAATATCCCTGCTCGTCGGCCCAGCGGACGCGTCTATCCCTCTGTACGACACCACCTCGATTCATGCACTGGCAGCGGCTGATGAAGCACTGGGGCTGCGCCAGATCTGAACCCTGGTGCCGAGTTCGATCACGCACTTGTTCTGACGGCGTTTCAGCCAGCCTGGTCGGCGCATTACATGGCCGGCTATTATTCAAGGCAACCGGGAGACCACGCATGCCTGTCATTGATGTCCACACCCCTCTGTTCACACCTAAGTGGCTGACGAAATGAAGTCACGAGAAGTCGACTGCCCTGGCTACTTCCTGCAGTTCGCCAGCGACAACAGCGCCGGCATCTGCCCCGAGGCGCTCAGCGCTTTCAATCTGGCCAACAACGGATTTGCCGCGTCCTACGGCAACGACGACGCCACCCACCTCGTCTGTGATCGCCTGCGCGAGCTGTTCGAGGCTGATGCCGAAATCTTTTTTGTCTTCAACGGCACGGCCGCCAACTCGATTGCGCTGGCCGCACTGTGCCAGTCCTACCAGGCCGTGATCTGCACCGACACGGCGCACGTGGAAACCGACGAATGCGGCGCACCCGAGTTCTTCTCCAATGGCTCCAAGCTGCTGCTGGCACCGCATCGCCACGGCAAGCTGACCTCGGCCGGTGTGCTGGAAGTGATTACGCGCCGCACCGATGTGCATTACCCCCGGCCCAAGGTGGTGACGCTGACCCAATCCACCGAAATGGGCACGCTGTACCAGAAGGGCGAAGTCAGCGGAATCGCCCGCATCGCCCAGCAGCACGGCCTGCGGGTGCATATGGATGGCGCGCGCTTCGCCAACGCCGTGGCGGCGCTGAACCTGACACCGGCCGACCTCACCTGGCGCGCCGGCGTCGATGTGCTGTGTTTCGGCGGCACCAAGATGGGCTTGCCGGTCGGCGAGGCTATCGTCTTCTTTGACCGCAAACTCGGTGAGGAGTTTTCCTTCCGCTGCAAACAGGCCGGGCAACTGGCCTCCAAGATGCGCTTTCTGTCCGCGCCCTGGCTGGCCATGCTCAGCCACGATCACTGGCTGCGCCACGCCCGTCATGCCAACGCCATGGCGCAACGCCTTTCCCAGAAAATCGCCGGTATCGCGGGTGCCGAAATGCTGCTGCCCACCGAGGCCAACGGTGTCTTTGTGAATCTGCCGCAGGAGGCGCTGACCCGATTGAAGGCCGCGGGCTGGAACTTCTATACC
>CAITZZ010000168.1 GCA_903897005.1 uncultured beta proteobacterium
CTGAATTCAAGCGGGTCGATGCCGACCTTGTGCGCCAGTTCATCGAGCAGTGCCTCGGTCACGATGTGCGCTTGCGGCACACCGAAGCCGCGAAAGGCACCGGAAATTGCATTGTTGGTATACACCGCCCTGGTCAGCGCCCGCAGATGCGGCACAAAGTACGGACCGGTGGCATGCACTGGCACCCGGTTTGCCACCGTGGCACCCCAACTGGCGTAGGCACCGGTGTTGAAGTCACCATGAAAATCGAGCGCCGTGAGCCGGCCCTGGTCGTCGCAACCAAAGCGGGCGCGAATGCGCGACGGGTGTCGTTTGGTGGTGGACTGCATCGACTCCCATCGGCTGTAGACCGTGCGCACCGGACGCTTGAGTTGCCACGCGGCCAGCGCCAGCAGCGGCTGAATCGAGACATCGAGCTTGCCGCCAAAACCACCGCCCACGGCTGACGGCACGATGTGCACCGCCTCTTTGGGCAGCTGGAGCACGCGCGCCACCTCGTCGCGATCCATCACCGGCGTCTGTGTGCAGGCGAAGATGCGCAGGCGCTGCGCTCCGTCCTGCTCAAACACTTCGGCGTAACCCGCTTCCGGCTCGATGTAGGCATGTTCGACATAAGCTGTGCGGTATTCATCTTCCGCCACAAAGGCCGACTGCGCCAGCGTGGCAGCGGCGTCACCCTTCACTACACGGCCACGACACAGAACATTTTCGGGGGCAAAGTCATGCAGCAGATCGCCGGTGGCCGTCAGCGCCTTTTCGCTGGTGTCAAGCGCCTCCTCGACTTGCCAGGTGATGGGGATGTCACTCTCAGCAATCGCCTTCACCGCGTCCATTTCGCCCACGATGAGCAACACCGCCTCACCGCGCATGCGCACGTGGCCATCAGCCAGCACCGGCTGATCCTTGGGTTCCGGGAACACCGAGAAACTGTTTTCCGGCACATCGGCGGCGCTGAAGACCGCCACCACTTCAGGATGGCGGCGCTTGAAAGCGTCCAGATCACCCAGTGTGAAGCTGGCCCGTGCGAGCGGCGAGCGCACGGTGCGCAACCACAGACTGTTCTCCGGATACTGGTCAGCGCCAAACTTCTCGGCACCCGTGATCTTGGCCTGGCCATCCAACCGCGCCAACCGGGCACCCACCGCCTGCCCCGCAGCCGGTTGCGACAGATCAAACTCGCCATGCGCCACGGCCAGCACCGCCTCGATGATCTTGCGGTAGCCGGTGCAACGGCACAGCACACCGGCCAGACCATCCTGCACCTGTTGTTCGGTTGGGTCGGGATGGCGCCGCAGCACATCGGCAGCAGCCATCAGCATGCCCGGCGTGCAGATTCCACACTGCGAGGCACCGTGCGCCAGAAAAGCCTGTTGCAATCGACTGATCTTGCCGTCGCAAGCCAGCCCCTCCACCGTGGTCACGTCCCGGCCAGCGCACTGCGCTGCGGCCGTGATGCAGGAGCAGATCTGCTGGCCGTCAAGCAGCACAGTGCAGGCTCCGCAGTCACCCGAATGGCAACCGATCTTGGTGCCGGTCAAACCCAGATCGTCGCGCAGCAGATCGGACAAGCGCTTGGCCGGGTCGGCGAGGACCTCGACCGCTTGGCCGTTCAGGTTCAGGCGGATGGTCTGCATGGCAGCGGTCTTATTCATGGAGGGCCTCTTCGATGGCGCGCCGTACCAGCGTCAGCGCTGCATCGCGCCGATACGCTGCGCTGCCGCGCACGTCGTCTATCGGGCTGAGCACCTGCAAGTCCTGCGGCATTGCCAGAGCAGACAGGCCGCTGGCCGCGCGCTGCCCCAACAGTTTTTGTTCCAGGGTGCGCAGGCGTTGCGCCACTTCGGAACAGGAACCCACCGCAATGCCAGTGTGGCAAATGACGCCATCCGCGTCGGTATCAATCAGAACAGCAACCATGGCGATCGAGATCACCAGATAGCGCCGGTTGCCGAGTTTGACAAAGCTTGATCGCGCATGCTCGCGCCTTGGCACCAGGATGGCGGTCACCAGTTCCCCGGGCAGGCGCGCCGTGCGCCGGTTGCCCAGCACAAACTCGTTCAATGGAACACAGCGCCGACCCGCCAGCGAGGCCAGTTCCACCTGCGCGTCCAGCGCCAGCAGCACCGGAACGCCGTCTGCGGAGGGCGACGCATTGCAGACGTTGCCCGCCACGGTACCGACGTTCTGCACCTGGATGCCACCAACGTCGCGCGCCGCCTGTTGCAGGCCACGAAACTGCGCAGGCAAAACGGCACGCGCGATCTGCGTCCAGGTCACCATCGCGCCGATGCGCCATTGCGTTCCATCGTCTTGCAGGGTTTGCAACTCGAGCAGCGCCGTGATGTCCAGCACCGATTCGGTAATGGCCTGCCCGCTGCGTGCAGCGTAGAAGTCGGTGCCCCCGGCCAGAATCGTCAGCGGCTGCAGCGCCAGCGCACTCAAGGCTTCGTCCAGGCGCTGCGGTCGCAGATAAACGCAGGTGTTGCTTGTCAATTCGGGTACCTCCTGCCGGCCCTAATGCGCTGCACCCAGTACCACGGGAATTTCGGTGGCCGGCGGCGTGTTGCGACTGCGACCGCAGCGTACGATGCCGTCGATCATGACCATGCCGACGCCCGGGATGTCGCCCAGCGCAATGCTGTCGAGCAGGTCGCGCCCGGCCGAGTGCTGGGCCTTGTCCATGAAAACAAAATCGGCTGCGCGCCCGACCTCGATCAGGCCGCAGTTCAGATTGCGCAGACGCGCCGTGTTGCCGGTGGCAAAGCAGAACACGAGTTCTGCCGGAATGCCACCCAGGCTGGACAGCAGCGCCACCATGCGCAGCATGCCCAGTGGTTGCACGCCGGAGCCGGCCGGGCCGTCGGTGCCCAGAATCACGCGGTGCGGACACTTCAGCGCCAGCGCGGCCTGCGCTGCGGCAATGGCCACTTTCTCGTTGCCGTTGTGCACAATTTCTATGGCACGCGAGGATTTTTCGCAGAGCTCGCACACATGCGCTTCCGACAGCGCCGTGTGGCCACCGTTGATGTGGCCGATGACGTCGGCGTCGGCCTCCAGCACCACATCCTTGTCGATCAGACCGGAACCGGGAATGGAAGGTCCCCCCGTGTGTATCGTGCTCTGGATGCCGTACTTGCGGGCCCAGCGAACCATCTCCTGCGCCTCGTAACCGGCCTTGACGGAACCCAAACCGACCTCGCCCAGCAAGGTCACGCCCGCGTCGGCCAGATCCTTGAAGTCCTGCTCGACCATGCCTTTTTCGATGATGGGCGCGCCGGCCAGCACCTTGACGCCGCCGGGTCGGAAATTGTCAAACGCGCGCTGCGCGGTGATCGCCAGGGCCTTCAGGCCGACGATGTCTTTCGGGCGCCCCGGCAGATGCACTTCGCCGGCCGAGATCATGGTGGTCACACCGCCGTTCATCGTGGAATCAATCCAGCCGGTCTGGTTCTGTCGTGGTGTCCAGTCGCCAAACACCGGATGCACATGGCTGTCGATCAGGCCCGGCGCAACGCAGGTGCGACGCGCGTCGATCACGGTCTGCGCCTCTGCCATGTCACAGTCCGCCTCCTTGCCGACGGCGACGATCAGTCCGTCCTTGATAACCAGCGTATCGGCATCCAGGATCGGACGGTCGATGTCACCCGACAGCAGCAGGCCGATATTCCTGATCACAACTTTTCCGGACTTTTCAGTCGGTGCTGCAGTAGCCATGGCGGACTCCTCTGGTGCAGGTACAGCAACCCCGGTGTTAACGCCGGTGCGCCGATTTGGTTAAGTGTTTACAACATTCAGTGTAGCAGAGCCAACAGCGCTCAGGCACGCGCAACAACGCGCAAAACCGCATCGGTGATGACGCTCTCCCAATGCGACAGGGCGGCGGCGGCTTCGAGGTCCTGCCCCAGAAAGGCTGATAGCGTGAAGCGATTGGAGAGGTAGAAGTAGCACAATGACGAGATCGTCAGATATAGATCGCGTGCCTGCACGTCAGCGCGGAACACGCCCTTGGCGATGCCGCTTTTCAGCACCTGATCCAGGATAGCGATCGCGGCGCCGGAGTACTCGCGGGCCCGCATCGACTTGGAAATATGCCTGCCACGGTGCAGGTTTTCGCTATTGAGCAGGGTGATGAATTCAGGGTGCTTCTGGTAGTAGCTCCACGTGAACAGCACCACCGCCCTGAGTGACTCGACCGGCTGCTCCATGTCCAGATCGACCTTGGCCTCGGCTTCGCAAAAGCGCCGGTAAATTTCTTCCAGCGCAGCAATGAACAGGCCTTCCTTGCTGCCGAAGTAGTAATAGATCATGCGGTCATAGGACTTGGCCGCTTTCGATATCTTCTCGACGCGACCGCCAGCAAAACCGCCCTTGGCAAAGACCTTGATCGCCGCCTTCAGAATCCCCTCGCGCGTCGCCTGCGCCGCCAGTTCGCGCACGCCGGGCCGCTTGGCAGCCACAAGCGCCTTGCTCGTCTTTGCTTTAGGCGCTGCTGCCACCATGACTCAGGCAGCGGTGAGCAATTGATCCAGGCAGCGGTTCACCTCGGCGGCGCGATGCCGCGCCAGATTGCCGGTGGGCGCCAGCGCCTCGTCGTAGAAGAAGGACGGCAGTTCGTCGTCCTGGTCCGTGAAGCCAGCCTGTTTGTTGAAAGCCCATTCGAGCTCCAGCACTTCGCGCCCCAGTTTCTTGAGGAAGGGTTCTTCAAGCGCCGTGCCATGCGCATCGTTGAGCGCCGTCACGATCAACTGGGGGTTGGTGTCGGTCACAGATCGCCCGAAAATGCAGAAACCCAGTGAATCAGCAGTGGCCGCTGACACCTGCGCACCCAGACTCACCGTGACCAGCTCCTCCGTGCTCTTGCCCTTGCAGTCAAAGGCCGGCAGATTGCCCACCGTGTGATCCGCGCCCTGCGCCGTCAGCATCATTGAAATACCGGTAACTTCGATCACGCGTGGATCGTAGGCGCTGATGCCCTGGCGCTTGATGACGGGCACGCGCGCCACCTTGAAATGTTGGCCCACCCGAAACGCCCCTTGCGCCAGCAGGCGCCCACGCTCGTTGCCAGCTCGGATGTCGTCCAGCGCGCGCATCATGAAATCGGCATCGCCAAAGGCGGCCTGTCCGGCCTCCATCAGCACGCCCAGCATGGCACCGAGCTCGATGGTGTCTATGCCCAGGTCGTTGGCGACGGCGTTCAGACGTGCCACCTGGTCCGGGTCCTGCAAGCCACAGTTGCTGCCCACCAGGCCCAGGGTCTCGTACTCCAGCGGCGACACCATCTCCTTACCATTGGCGTCAAAATAGACGTTGCTGCACTCGATCATGCAGCCCGGCATGCAGTCGTGCGCCGTTCTACCGCCGCGCGACAGATTGAGCTCTCGAATGTAAGCACCACCCAGCTTGAACGGGCCATCCTTCTCTTCGACCATGCGCCCGGCGCTGAAGTTGCGCACTGGCAGACCACCGATGTAGTTGGTCAGGTCCGCCACCATCGCCGTACCCAGGCGTTTGAAGTTGTCGATGGCCGGCTCCTTGCCGAGTTTGGCCCCGTATTCCCGAACCGCGCCCATCACTTTCTGACGGTCATGGAAGGTCGGCATCTTGTGTGTATCGACGACGATGGCCTTGACTCTCTTGCTGCCCATGACGGCGCCCACACCACCGCGCGCCGCCAGCCTGGAGGGCCGGCCATCCGTATCGGCAAAGGAGATTCCGGCCATCAGCCCGAGGTACTCGCCGACCGGGCCGCAGATAGCGAAGCTGATCTTCTTGCCGTACTTTTCAAGGAGTAGCCGCGCCACCTCATTGTTGCCCTTGCCCAGATAGGGGTCGGCACTCTCAAACGCGATCTGGCCATCCTTCGTGATACGGATGACCGTCCAATCCGGCGCTGCGCCGTGCAATGTGAAGCCAGCAATTTCGAGTTGTCCAAGCGCGAAGCCGAAGCTGCCCCCCGTGTTGGCTTCCTTGATGCCGCCTGTGAGCGGACTCTTGCAGCCGACGCTGAGGCGATTCGCGTTGGAAAAGTTGGTGCCGGCAAAGGGGCCGGCGGAAAAGATCAGCGGGTTCTGCGCCGACATCGGATCCACCGTGGCCGCGCCCATGTCGAGCAGCTTTCGGGCAATGAAGTAACGGCCGGCGCGGATGATTTCCTCGCCTTGCAGTTCTTCGGTCTGGATCGATTGGTCAGGCAGATGGATGTTGAGGTACTTGCGCATGATGGGCTCCAGCTCGGTGGTCTGAATGTAGTGTACGCTGAATCGAATTCCCGTGATGCCCGCTGCGGGCCGGTTGGGCAGTGCCAGCAGCAGCCGTGCAATCACATTCATGTCGGCAAAAACGCAGTTGGTCGCACCGATTCGCGGTCCGTCGCAATCCGCGTGCATCGGCAAACGGTGCCCCCTAAAGTTCAGTCATCGAAGCAGTTGCTTCACGGACCAAGGAGAACACCATGCTGAGCACCCTGAAGATCAAATCGCTGTTTGCAGCCATCGCCATTGCCACCGGACTGCAGGGCGCTTTGCTGTGGGGCATGAACGAGGTCGCGCGCAGCGCCGGCGAGCATCAGTTGGCACAAACGGCCCGACCCACCGCAACCGTGCCGGCACTGGCCGCGCTCAGCGCACCGCGCCAGATCACGCTGGCACCCGTGACGATTGTGGCGCGCCGTGTGACCGAGGCGTCAGCGTCCAATCTGGCATTGACCGAAAGGACGGCCATACCGTTGTCCCCAACCTGCGTCCGGGTCGCAGCGGAAACTACATCTGTCGAAAAAGATGGACGTAGCTGCGGCTGACCACCAGCCGCTCGGGACGGTTCCTGATCTGCACTTCTCCGGCGTCGCCCGAGCCATGCAGAAACTGGCTGACGTGGTGCAGATTGACGATGGCCGCACGGTGAATCTGGATAAAAGCTGCCGGATCCAGTTCTTCAGCCAGTTCCCGAATCGTCTTTCGGACCAGCGCCTCGCCCCCTTCCCAAACCACCAGCGTGTACTTGGTATCTGACTTGAAGTAGATCACCTGCTGCACCGAAATCAAGCGCACCGAATTGCCGACCGAGGCCCGGATCCACTGCAGGTGATCCTGTGCCTTCACCTGCTCACGCAGATGCGCCGCCACGCGCTCCAGCACGGCGCCGAATTCGCCCTGCGCCGTAGCCGCGCTTTGCTGCACGCGCTCGCGCAGCCGGTGCACGGTGTCGGCCAGGCGTCCCTCATCCAGTGGCTTGACGATGTAGTCGATGGCGCCCTGCTCGAAGGCCTGCACCGCGTACTTCTCGAAGGCCGTGACAAAAACGATGTGGGCACGTTCGCCAATGCAGCGCGCTGCCTCGATGCCATTCATGCCCGGCATGTGCACATCGAGAAACACGACCTGCGGCAGCAAGTCATCGAACATCTCCACAGCTTCGCCGCCGTGCCTTGCCTGCGCCACCACGCGCAGTTCCGGCCAGAGCTTGCCCAAGAGGCCCAGCAGTCGCTCGCGCAACAGCGGCTCATCGTCCGCAATCAGGGCCGTGACTTCACTCACCGCGCGCCACCTGTTCAAGAAAGAGGTCAGCGCGCAGGCCGTGTGGCGCGACTTCGCTGAGTTCCAGGCGGGCGCTGTCCCCAAAGAAGGCTTTCAGGCGGGACTCCAGATTGCTCAGTCCCAAACCCGGTGCGGCCTTGTCGGACATACCAACCCCGGTATCGGCAACCCACAGGTGCAGCGTGCCGACGCCTGATCCGGCCGCTCCAATCACAATGGAGCCCCCTGCCAGCGCCGGGTCAATGCCGTGGCGGATGGCGTTTTCCACAAGGGTCAGAAGCGACATGGCCGGAAAGCGCAGTGGCCGCAGCGCCGGGTCGATCTGCAGTTCGTAACTCAGGCGATCCGGCATGCGCATAAGCATCAGTTCCAGGTAAGACCGTACCAGCTTTTCCTCGTCGCCCAGGGTCGCGTCCCCTTGTCGCAACTGCGGCATGGCCGCCCGCAGATAGGCGATCAGGCTGCGAAACACCGGCACCGCTTTCGGCGAGCCGCTCTCAATCAGTTCCTGCACATTGGCCAGGGTGTTGAGCAGAAAGTGTGGCTCGATCTGCGCCGTCAGCAGCCGCAACTGGGCGTCAGCGGCCTGGCGTTTCAGGGTCTCGCGTTCCAGCGCAAATTGCAGCGCCTGTGCGCGTGCCTGCGCATCTCGCTCCCGGAAGAGGGCGCCCAGCGCAAAGAGCACGCCAAAGATGATGGCGTTGGTTGCCACCATCCAGTAACCGCCCACCAGCGAGCGCGAGTTGAGAAAAGCACTGATATCGCCGCCAACCGTGAGGAGTTGCACGATCAGGGGTGCCAGCATGCCACCCAGGGTGACCGCCAGCAGCCGCGCCGCCCAAACCGGTATCCAGTTTTGGCGCCAGGCGCCGGCGGCATTAAAGGCGAGCAGCGCGACCATACCCACAAACAGCGTCTCGCCGGCCAGTTCAAGGTAGGTGTTTCGGGTGGCGGGCTTGAGCACCACTGCCAGGATGAGGGCGCTCACGACCACGGCAATCATCTGGCCGCGCCCCGGCTTCATGCGGGTCAGGTCCAGTGCGTGGGTGGTAGTGGCGCTGTCGTTGGGTGTTTCGGATGACATCAGCCGACCATAATTGCAGCGCCGCGCCAAGTCAACCCGAGTGCAGCGCCAGTGCGACGAAGTGCGGTTTTCGGGGCATGGCAGGCGAGAAGCTGCTGCAAGAATGGAAGGACCGCGGGCCGTCTGGAAGACTCTGCATCAGCCGTGAGCTGATTTCACCCACTCCCCGAGGACGGTGTTCATGCGTGACTGCCAGCCTTGCCCGGTTGCCCTGAAGGCGGCCAGCGTGTCGTTATCCACGCGCAGGGCGATTTGCGTCTTGTCAGACCCCGCTGGGCGGCCACGCTTGCGTTTGGCTTCTTCAATCCCGGACTTCAATTCGGCATCGGTCAAGGGGCGGTCGTCTTCGTTGACACCGTCCCAGACGAAAAATTTGTCTTTGGGTATGGCCCGTACCGCTGCCTTCACCTGATCAGGCGTCATTTTGTTCACTGCCAATCCATTCATAGTAATTCTCCGTTTCTTGCTCACTTGCCGGGCGGTAACTGATGATCCTTGCTATGCCATTGCGGTCGGTATGCACCACCGACAACACGTAAAGGCAAGCCGTCACATAGGACAAGGACTGCGTGCGTATCTCAGAGCCACGAGTAACCGTGATGTCCAGCCGGTATCGGGATTCGAGCACTGCGCCAGCATCGCAAAAGTTCAGGCCGTGCTTCTCCAGGTTCGCAATGCGCTTGTCTTCATCCCAGATCAGCTTCATTTCCATGCCATTAATTGTATATGCGTTTAAGTAATTGTGAACTATTATTTGCATACCCACAAATTAAATGACATGCATGATGGCCATCAGTCAGCCCGCCATTTTTCTGGGCAAGGGCGGTGGCAGCGCGTCACTGCGAGGAGCGCAGCGACGCGGCAGCCCACGCTGGAATACCAGAGACATGGATTGCCACGCTTCGCTCGCAATGACAATACCGGGTTCGGGGCCTGTTGCTGCGAGAATGCAAGCGCCCGGCGTCGATTGACAGCGCCGCACCTTCCCCACCCAAGATGCCCCCATCCCAGGCCAACCAAGCCCTTCCCAGAATCCTCTGGCCTTTGCTGTTTGGCAACTTTGTCATCGGCACCGGCGTCATGGTGGTGCCGGGCACGCTCAACGAGATCAGCAGTTCCCTGGCGATCACCGTCCCGGTAGCAGGCCAGTTGATTACGGCGGGCGGTGTACTCATGTGTGTGGGAGCACCACTGTTCGCTGGCGTACTGGCGGGCTGGGACCGGCGCCGGCTGCTGACGCTGTCGATGCTCTGGTACGCGCTGTTTCTGGGCTTGAGCGCTCTGGCTCCCGGCTTTGCCTCGCTGATGGTGCTGCGCGTGCTGGCCGTGGTCTCGCCAGCCATCTTCACGCCGCAAGCCGCCGCCTGTATCGGTCTGCTGGTGCCACCCTCGCAGCGCGGGCGCGCTATCACCTTCATCTTCCTGGGCTGGTCGTTGGCCTCGGTGCTGGGCATGCCGCTGGGTGCCTGGATTGGCGGCACACTGGGCTGGCGCAGCGCCTTCGCGCTGGTCGCCCTGCTGGCACTGGTGAGCGCTTGGTGGGTCTGGCGCAGCCTGCCCGACGGCATCTGTCCGCCGGCACTGTCCCGCGCTGCGTGGATGGAGACCCTGCGCTCCAAAGCACTGATGCTGTGCGTGGCGGTCACGCTGCTCTACTCCGCCGGTCAGTTTGTGCTGTTTTCCTACTTTGCGCCCTATTACAAGGCGGTGCTTGACATCACGCCCGGGCAGTTGAGCCTGTTGTTCGCCTGGTTTGGCGCTTTCGGCGTGATCGGCAACGTCGTGATGTCGCGCCAGATTGATCGCCGGGGTGCGGCACGCTCGGTGATGTGGGGCGTCGGCAGCATGGCGCTGAGTCTGTTGCTATGGCCTCTGGGCAGCAGCCTGCTGCTGGCGGCGCTGATCAGCGTGCCTTGGGGGCTGGGCTGCTTTTCCAGCAATTCGGCGCAGCAGGCCCGCCTGGCGGGCATTGCGCCAGCGCTGTCCTCGGCGTCGATCGCGCTCAACACCTCGGCGATGTATGCCGGCCAGGCGCTGGGCGCGGGCAGCGGCGGCTGGCTGATTGCCCATAACGGCATGGCCGACTTGCACTGGTTCGGCCTGGCCGCCCTGCTCATGGCCATGCTCATGAGCTGGTGGGCCTCTCGCCAGCACCCGCACGCTGCCGTGTAGCGGCGATACAATGGCCGCGCTGGCTGCTTCATGCTGTCCGGTAAACGCTAGGGGTGCTGGTTGTTGCGAGACGACCGGCTGAGAAAAAACCCTGGAACTTGATCAAGGTAATTCTTGCGCAGGGAAGCGATGTTGATTCCGTAGGGCCCCGAGCCCGACTCTTTCTGCACCCCCCTGCCGTCGATGAAGGAATATTCGATGGCATTCGATTTGAAACTCTCTGCCCTGGTGGCCACTCTGGCTGCCTGTGCTGCCCTGACTTCCTTCGCGCAAACCGCGCCGGGCCGTCTGACGGCAGTCACCGTCACCGGCAAGGCAGCGCCGCTGCTCGATGTTGAAAACGCGGATGTGGGTGGCTTTGGCACGCCGCTTGCAAAAACACCGCAAAGCGTGACGGTGCTGACGTCTGACCTGCTGGCCGGAGCAGCCGTGCAAACGCTGTCAGGTGTACTCAAACTCGACGCTTCGCTGGCTGACAACTACAACACCAGCGGCTATATCGAGAGCCTGTCGGTGCGTGGTTTTGTGCTGGACCAGAGCGGCAACTTCCGCCGCAACGGCTTACCCACTTCGAACTACATGCCGATCGCGCTGGAGAACAAGGAGCGGATCGAAGTGTTGAAGGGCGTCTCGGGCCTGCAGTCCGGTGTGTCAGCTCCCGGCGGGCTGGTCAATTACGTCACCAAGGTGCCGATGAAGGAAGCGTTTTCCAACCTCACGCTGGCCGTGGACGGCAATGGCGGCAGCAAGATTCAGTTGGACCACAACAGCAACGTCGGCGGTGTTGGGCTGCGCCTGAACCTGGTCGATGAGCAGGTGCATTCGCACTTTGACCACGCCAACGGCGAGCGCCAGTTGCTCAGCCTGGCGTTGGCCACCAAGCTCGGCGCTGACACCTCTCTCGCCGCCGACGTCGAATACCAGCGCAAGAGCCAGCCCTCGGTGCCAGGGCTGGGCTTGCTTGACAGCAATGGCGACGGCCTTGGCGACAGTCTGCCGGGCAGCATCAACCCACGCCTGAACCTGAACAACCAGAGCTGGTCGCTGCCTTTCCAGTCCAGCAGCACGACCGCGCAGATGGCGCTGACGCATCGCTTCAACGCCGACTGGCAGGCGCGTGTTGCTGTCAACACGCAGACCACGCTGATCAATGACCGGCTCACTTTCCCCGACGGCTGTGGCAACGCCACGAACTATGTCTACCCGGGCCTGTGCGCCAATGGCGACGTCGATGTTTACGATTACCGCAGCGAAGGCGAGCGGCGCAGTCTGCAAAGCTGGGACGCGCATCTGGATGGCAGTTTCAATGCGCTGGGACTTTCGCACAGCGCCCGCTTTGGCATGAGCGGCCACAGCAGCCGTGCCGATCTGCCAGCGATGCAGGCCTACAACTACGTGGGTAGCAGCAACATCTTTGCGCCGGTGCCGCTGCCGGCCGACCCGATGCTGACGATCCTCAACAGCAACAGCCGCGAGCGTGCACTGGATGGCTATGTCTCGCTGACCTCACGCTGGAGTCCCGACCTGCAGTCCTTTGCCGGCCTGCGCCTGTCGCGCATCAGCCGCAGCAGCGAGCTAAGCGATGGCAGCGAGGCGGTCTCGTTTGAGCAGACGGTGAGCACACCGTGGGCCGGGCTGGCCTGGTCAGCCAGCAACAGTACGACGCTTTACGCTTCCTGGGGCCAGGGCGTAGAGCTCGAAGCCGTGCCGAACCGCCCCGCACTCTTTGCCAATGCCGGCCAGGTCTTGCCGGCGCTCAAAAGCGAGCAGACCGAGATCGGTTTGAAATGGCAGGCCAATAGCCGCTTGCTGCTGAC
>CAITZZ010000169.1 GCA_903897005.1 uncultured beta proteobacterium
CGGCTCATTGGCGGTGCCATGCAGGCCAATATTGCCGTGGCCAATGCCTATGTCGCCGATATCACGCCACCCGAGGACCGGGCTCGGCGCTTTGGCCTGTTGGGTGCCATGATGGGCGTCGGTTTCATCCTGGGTCCGGCTTTGGGTGGCGTCTTGGGCAATATTGACCTGCGCCTGCCCTTTGTTGCTTCCGGGACGATGGCTGTCATCAACTGGATTTATGGCTATTTTGTCTTGCCCGAAAGCCTGCCGAGGCAAGGGCGCACAGCGTTTGACTGGCGCAAGGCCAACCCGGTGTCGGCTTTGCGCGGACTGTTCGACCTGCGCGGCGTCGGCCCCCTGGTTGCCGTCATCGGCTTGAGCAACCTGGCGCAGTTCATGCTGCATTCGACCTGGGTTCTTTTTACGACCTTCAGGTTTGGCTGGGGGCCGCATGAAACCGGTTTGTCACTCATGGCGGTTGGCGGGGTCAATGTGTTGATGCAAGGCGTCTTGCTCAAACATGTGTTGAAGCGCATTTCTCCGCAAAAGCTGGCCGTGATCGGACTGGCTACCTCGGCCGTGGCCTTCTGCGCTTTTGGCCTGGCGCCCCAGAGTTGGATGGTATTCGTCATCATCGTGCTGAACATGCCCTCGGCTGCCACCAGTTCGACATTGCAAAGCATCGTGTCGGGCGCGGCCCCTGCCAGCATCCAGGGCCGAACACTGGGCGCCGTCTCTTCGCTCAACAGCATGGTCGCTGTACTGGCACCTTTGGCTGGGGCCGGCTTGCTGGCACTGGTATCGGATGCACCGGCAGGCGACCTGCGCTTGGGACTCCCCCTGTTTGCAGGAAGTCTGATTCAGATCACGGCGCTGGTGCTGGCGATCTGGCACTTCTCTCAACGCCGGCCAGCGGCATAAACCAATATGAAACCACCCCGCAGATTGCAGTCTCTCGTTGACGAGGGCCTGATCGACTTGGTCGTTCGCCAACTCATGAGTGGCAAAGAAGCCACCGTCTACGTCGTGCGCTGTGGCGATGAAACGCGTTGCGCCAAGATCTACAAGGAAGCCACGCAGCGCAGCTTTCGACAGGCCGTGGACTACACCGAAAACCGCAAAGTCAAGAATACGCGGCAAGCCCGTGCCATGGCCAAGGGAACCCGGTTCGGGCGCCAGGCGCAGGAGGCTGCATGGCAAAGTGCCGAGGTCGACGCGCTCTACCGCCTGGCTGCGGCGGGCGTGCGTGTACCGCAGCCCTTTAATTTCCATGATGGCGTACTGCTGATGGAACTGGTCGTGGATGCACAGGGCGACGCGGCCCCGCGTCTGAACGATCTCGTCTTTACGCCGGAACAGGCCAAAGCCCACCATGCCACACTGATTGCCGAGGTGGTGCGCATGCTGTGCGCCGGCTTGATCCATGGCGACCTGTCGGAGTTCAACATACTGATGGCTGGGGATGGCCCCGTGATCATCGACTTGCCACAAGCCGTGGACGCAGCGGGCAACAACCATGCGCAACGAATGCTATTGCGCGATGTCGCCAACCTGCGCGACTTCTTTGGCAAGTTTGCCCCGGAATTGCTGAGCACCCACTATGGCCCTGAAATCTGGACCCTGTACCAGTCGGGTCTGCTCTCCACCGAGTTGACTCTCACCGGTCACTTTGATCGAAAAACCGCTGCCGTCGATTTGGGAGGCGTTCTGCGTGAGATTGACGACGCCCGGTCCGAAGAGGCGGCCCGCCGCCTGCGCATGGAGGCTTGATTCTCGAAGGTCGTTTCGAGATAGCGTTCGATGGCAGCACCCAAGTGTGAACATTATTGATGTTTCCGAAATTCATGACACCGCCCAACAAGAACGGGATACCAAATTGTGATTGCGGACGCCGGCTGTCATTGCGGGTGCCCTTGTCATTGCGGACGCCGGCTGTCATTGCGGACTTGATCCGCAATCCAGTGGTTGTGCAGCACTGGATAACGGTCCGGGTGGAGTACCTCCAATAGCTCGGTTCGCAATCTTTTATTTTGAACGGCTCCTATAGGGAGGGTAGTTCCGAAACTCGACTGGCTGGATTGAGACTCTCGACGGCGGCGGCTGTGTCGAGCAGTTTCTCCGGCCTATACCGGCTTCAAACACATTGCGGTAATACAACTTTTGAATCCGGTCGCTCGACAGCAGTTACCTAGTGTTCGTCAAAACCGCGTCGCAAACGCCTCAAACTCCGCAACCGGCAGCGGCTTGCTAAACAGATAGCCCTGATAGGTATGGCAGCCCAGAGACGCCAAAAAGTCACGCTGCGCCTCAGTCTCGACGCCTTCGGCAATCACGCCCAGCCCCATGCTGGTGGCCATCGCAATGACGGCCCGGGAAATCGCCGCATCGTCGGGGTCCATCAGGATATTGCGCACAAAGCCCTGGTCAATCTTGAGTCGCTCCAGAGGTAAGCGCTTAAGGTAGGACAGGGATGAATAGCCGGTGCCAAAGTCGTCAATGGCAAAACCAATACCAATGGCCTTGAGCGCGTTCATCTTCACGATCACATCCTCGGCGTCGGCTATCAATACTGACTCTGTCAGTTCCAGCTTGAGCCGCTGCGGATTGGCCCGCGTACGCTCCAGCGTTGCCAAGGTCTGGCTGACAAAGTTGCTTTCACGAAATTGCCGCGCGCTGACGTTGACAGCAATGCTCAGGTGTGCCATGGCAGGCTGGGCGGCCCACGCGGCCAACTGCTGGCAGGCGGTCTCCAGCACCCAACTGCCGATGGGCAGGATCAGACCTGTCTCTTCTGCCAGCGGGATGAACTCGGCCGGCGAGACCATGCCACGCTTTGGGTCAAACCAGCGCACCAAGGCTTCAACGCCGACGATGCCATCGCTATCCGAGACTTGCGCCTGGTAGTAAAGCGTGAACTGCTGGTTTTGGATCGCCTCTTGCAAGGCCGCCGCCAATTTCACCCGGGCATCGACCACGGCCTGCATTTGCGGATCGAAGAAGCGAAGCATGTTGCGCCCGCCAGACTTGGCCTGATACAGGGCCAGCTCGGCCCGCTTCAAAGGCTCAAGCGTATCTTCGTGCTGCGCGCCGAAGAAGGTGATGCCGATGCTGGCAGTGCACGAAATCGTGGAACCGGAAAGCTGATAGGGCGTGTTGAGCGCCTCAAGCATCTTGTTGGCCAGCGCTTGGACCTGTCGAAGTGCTACCTGCGGGTCCCGATTCAAATGATCCAGAAGCACAACAAACTCATCACCGCCCAGTCGCGCCACGGTATCGCCGTCTCGCGTTGCTGCGGCAAGCCGTTTTGCAACGCAATGCAGCACCTCATCGCCCTGCGCATGTCCGATGGCATCGTTGAGGCTCTTGAAGTAGTCCAGATCGAGCATCAACAAGGCGCACTGGTGCTGATGATCTTCTGCTGCCACGATTGCCTGTTGCAGCCGGATGATCAACTTTCGACGATTCGACATCCCGGTCAAGAGATCGGTGTGGGCCAGGTCGTCGATCTGTTCCTCGGCCGCCTTGTAGGAAGTGAGATCGCTGAAGGTGCCGACGTAATGGGTCAGTATGCCAGCAGCATCCTTGACGCTGCTGATGCTCAAGTGCTCAGGGTACACGGTGCCGTTCTTGCGTCGGTTCCAGATTTCACCCAGCCAGGTGCCAGTGCGGCTGATGCTGTCCCACATGGCGGCATAAAAGGCGGCATTCTGACGCCCCGATTTGAGCAAACCCGGAGTCTGGCCAACAGCTTCTTGCGCTGTGTAGCCGGTGACGCTGGTGAAGGCCTTGTTGACCCGCAGAATCACTTTGTTCGCATCGGTGATGAAGGTGCCTTGCTGTGACTCGAAAGTGGCTGCGGCAATGCGTTGGGCTTCTTCGGCGACCTTGCGCTCAGTGATGTCGCGCCAGATGCAGTAGATTACCTGTCGATCCGAGAGTTGAATTGTCGAAAGTGTGACCTCGGCCACAAAGTCCGTGCCATCGGCCCTGGTATGTGTCCACTCGAATCGATGCAGGCCATTGGTCTGTACCAGAGCAAAAATGCGTTCTGCCTTTTCGTAGGAGTTCTGCCCGTCGGGTTGTGTCTGCGGAGAAAGTTTCGAGGGATGAACGTTTAGCAGTTCGGCACGGTTGGAGTAACCCAGTGTTTTGACAGCCGCCTCGTTGCATTCAATAAACTGATTGTCTTCGATGATCCAGGTTGGGTCTGGCGACAGCTCGAACAGTTGTTTGAACCAGGCTTGTTCATCATCCGGAGCGGCTTTCCCTGATACTGCAGATTTCCCGACACGTAGCACGGCAATCATCCCCCTCATTAGTGTCGCCAATCCACTTCGCGGCTGCTGGCAACGCCGCGAACAGGGGCTGACATATGGCGCCGGCGGCCCCACGTCATGCAATATTGGGGCTCTTCGTGCCAAGGATGTACGCCCTGGCGCCGACATAAACTGTAGTATTCCTTGGGGATCATGGTAACTGGTAGACAGGCAAAGATTGTGATCAATTTGTAATATGGCACGCTGACCGTAGCGAACGTCGGGACCCGCTGCACTACCGAATTGCGCTTTCCTCCATTGCTAACGACCAAACTCGAAAGGCGGCTGCAGAGACTGTTGACTGGCTTCAGAAGACAAATTGCAGGTCACCGCCACAGTCGGCTTTCCGGCGCTCCAGTTCAACGC
>CAITZZ010000170.1 GCA_903897005.1 uncultured beta proteobacterium
GCAGAAATGCTTTCCTTGGCCCAGTTGGTGACCTTGGAACCCTTGGGCATTTCACCAATCAGCACGCCGGTGCGAATCGTCACGCCTTCCTTGACCAGTTGGTCCACACGGCGATCAATATGGGATTTTTCCATCTTGAAATCGGGAATGCCGTAGCGCAGCAGGCCACCCACGCGGTCGTTCTTCTCGAACAATGTCACGCTGTGTCCGACACGGGCCAGTTGCTGGGCCGCAGCCATGCCGGCCGGGCCGGAGCCGACTACGGCAACGGTCTTGCCGGTCTTCACCGCGGCAGGTTGCGCCAGCACCCAGCCCTCTGCCCAACCGCGGTCAATGATGGCGTGCTCGATGGACTTGATGCCCACCGCCTCGCCATTCACATTCAGCGTGCAGGCGGCCTCGCAAGGCGCCGGGCAGATGCGCCCGGTGAACTCGGGAAAGTTGTTGGTGCTGTGCAGGGTATCGAAGGCGGCCTTCCAGTCGCCGCGGTACACCAGGTCATTGAAGTCGGGAATGATGTTGTTGATCGGACAACCGTTGTTGCAGAACGGCGTGCCGCAGTCCATGCAGCGCGCGGCCTGCCGGGAAGCCTGCGCATCGTCCAGACCGACGACAAATTCTTTGAAGTGTTTCAGGCGCTCGCCAACGGGCTTGTAGCCCTCTTCGATGCGCTCGTATTCCATGAAGCCAGTGACTTTTCCCATGATGCGTCCTAGTCAGTTTGATTCGATTATTTGGCTGGAATTGCTACATTTTCAGTAGCTACCTTCGCCGTCTTGGCGGGGGCTTGGGTCGATTTCTTTGCATGAATCTCACCCAGGGCCCGCTTGTACTCCAGCGGGAAAACCTTGACGAACTTGGCCATGGATGCCTCCCAGTTGTCCAGCAGGTCGCGGGCGCGTTTACTGCCGGTCCAGCGGTTGTGGTCCTCCAGCAGCTTGCGCAGTTGCGCCTCGTCGGTCTGGCCGCGGTGCCAGATGGCCTTGTTCACATTGGCTTCCTGCTCCGCGGCGCTCAGCACCTTGTCCATGGACACCATAGCCGTGTTGCAGCGCTTGGCGAACTGGCCGTCTTCGTCGTACACATAAGCGATGCCACCGCTCATGCCGGCCGCAAAGTTGCGCCCGGTCTTGCCCAGCACCGCCACGGTGCCGCCCGTCATGTATTCGCACCCATGGTCACCGGTGCCTTCGACCACTGCGGTGGCGCCCGACAGGCGCACGGCAAAGCGCTCGCCGCCGACACCGCTGAAGAATGCTTCGCCACTGGTGGCGCCATACATCACCGTATTGCCTACGATGGTGTTGTTCACGGCCACACCGCGGAAGTCAATGCTGGGGCGCACGACAACACGGCCACCACTGAGGCCCTTGCCGGTGTAGTCATTGGCGTCGCCAATCAGGTACAGGGTGATGCCATTGCACAGGAAGGCACCAAAGGACTGGCCGCCCGTTCCTTCGAGCTGAATTCGGATGGTGTCATCCGGCAGGCCTTCTGGGTGGACCTTGGTGACCGCGCCGGAGAGCATGGCGCCCACGGAGCGGTTGACGTTGCGCGCCACTTCCATGAACTGCACACGTTCGCCCTTGTCGATGGCCACGCGGCTCTTGGCGATGAGCACATTGTCCAGCGCCTTCTCCAGACCGTGTTCCTGTTCCAGCGTCTGGAAGCGC
>CAITZZ010000171.1 GCA_903897005.1 uncultured beta proteobacterium
CTCAGAGGCTGAGAGTTTTTTGATCGTCGGCGCAGACACGCTGCCCGTTGCTGTTCACGGCGACCACGCCGACATTCGGACGAATTGCGGCGACGATGCCCGTGATGAACGCAAAGGCATCACTCAAGGGGCTTATTTTTGTGTTTTCGGTCATTTCTTGCCCTCTCATGCGGCTTGCGCGGCCATTGCGAACGGACCTGTCCCCCAACCAATGAGCTGCGGCGCCAGAACTGCCGTGCGCATCAGGTTGTGCGCCAGCACAAACAGACCCACCACAGAGCGGACCTTGGCCAAGCCGCGCACCGGCATTCGCAACAGTCCTCGGTTACGGGCTTGGGCGTTCACGCATTCGGCCGTGGCCGCGCGCTGCTTGTAGATCTCCTTGGCCTCGTCGCTGGCCATGCGCGCTCGCCACTGGGCCACCGCTTCGGAGTCACCCGGCTTGGGCTGGTGCTTGTCCTTGTCCTGCGCCATCTCGTTGTCCTGCTCATCCTTCTTCCCGTCCTTGCGGGCTTTGGGCTCGGGAACCGGTGCATAGACCTCGGTCTTGCCCGCCACCGCGTCGATCTGCCCGTGCGCGGGGAAGCCCCCATCGACCAGCCACTCATCCGGGCTGCGGCCCAAGCGTTTTTCCACCTGCTCGACCATGGGCGAGAGCTGGGCCATGTCGCTGCCCGCGTTGACCACGTCCATGCCGACGATGACCTGCTCTTCGCAGGTGGTTGCGAACTGCACGTTGAAGGCCGGACGGAAACCGCCGTCGCCCATCTTCATAACGCGTGCGTCGGCATCCGTGGTGCTCGCCCTGGCGTCCTCGGCCTTGGAGCCGTTGCGCTTCTTGGCCGCTGCCACTTCGGGCAGTTGCTTGAGTGCCTGGCGGATGCGCTCTTCGCGCTCTTGGGCCGCTCGCAACTGGGCCGCTTGCGCCTGCCGCCTGGCAAGGCCGGGGTCTATTTGGGCCTGCGTCTTGAGTGTTTGCACTAACTCACTGGCTTCTTTTAAGTGTTCATCCAGGCTGACCTGGCGGCGAAACGAGGCCGCACCGGCGTCAGCGCGCACGCGCATTCCGTCTTGCGCCACGCGCTCCAGGCTGATCGCGCCCGCTGCGGCCAAGGCGGCCACGTTGTCGGTGAGTAGTTCATCCATCAGCTCAACGTTACCGGCACGAAAGTCGTTGAGCGCGTGGTAGTTCACCGACACGCCCCCGCAAATCCACCGGTACGCGTCGTGCTCCTGGCTCAGCCGTGCCACTTCGCGCCCGCTGCCCATGCCCTCCAGCGTGGCGTACAGCCACAGCGCGAACAGGATGCGCGGGTCAATCGCCGCACGGCCGGCCGTGCTGCCGCGCGCCTTGATCGTTTCGATCAACCGACTCAAGTCCTGGTGCACCACGTAGCCCCACACCAGGCGGGCTCGGTGGTCCTGGGCCAGCAACGATTCGAGGTCAGAGGCACGCAACTCAATTTGCGCGCGGTTGGGTTGCTGCAGCCTTGGCGTTCCTTGGCCTTGCTTGCGGGCCATCTTGGCTTGTGCCTGCTGTACCTGCGCTTGGCTTGGCTGAGCCAAGTCTTCGAACAAGCCCGCATCTGCCAGCTCGGTGTTGCGATCAATTGGTGTCGTCATGCCCATAGCCTACCCAGGCTCGTGCCAGTTTGAGGGACTTGGAGAAAAACTCTCACTCTCTCAGGCCAAGGTCTTCACACCACTGCGCCGTGAGGGTGATAACTTTGCGCATGGCATCGAGCAACAGATTGATGTCGGTGGGAAAGTGCACGTGGGTTTCAAG
>CAITZZ010000172.1 GCA_903897005.1 uncultured beta proteobacterium
TCCAAAAGCCAGGGTTCAAATACCTGATCAGCTCAGCATGCAGCCTGATCGGCGCAGGCAGGCACTCGGGCTTGAGTTTGCCAACCATGTCGTGCGACACAGCGGTGAATGACACGCCGTTCGTGTAGTTTTGGTCGGTGTCGGCAAACAGGTCGTTTTCCAGCCTGGCGGTCAAGCCCCGAAATCTGATGGTGTTTTGTGCGCTGCAGGCTGGGGCTTCAGTGTCTGGCGTGCTGAGGACCTGTGCACTGGTGGGTGCAGCAAAAGCCAAGAGCACAAGTGCCGCCGCTACTTCGCCGTAAGGCCGAGGCCGCCAAGCTGGTGATTCATGCTTCACTCCATTCCCCGACCTTCACCCGCCTCTTCATGCGTCACGCCATCGCGAATGTGGTAAATCCGCTTGAAGGTGGGAATGATTTTTTCGTCGTGGGTGACGACGATGATGGCGGTGTCGAACTGCTTGGCCATCTGGTTGAGGATGCGGATCACTGCCAGTGCACGATCGCTGTCCAGTGGTGCCGTGGGTTCATCAGCCAGAATCACTGGCGGCCGGTTCACCAGACCCCGGGCAATCGCAACCCGTTGCTGCTCGCCGCCAGAGAGTTGCGATGGCATGGCTTTGGCACGATGCTGCACATCCAGCGCGGTCAACAAGGCCATGGCTTGTTGGCGCGCCTGCGCGTTGGGTACGCCCGCCAGCATGGGCAGCAGGGCGACGTTGTCGGTCACGTCCAGGAAAGGAATCAGGTACGGCGCCTGGAATACAAAACCAATCTTGTCACGCCGCAGGGCGCGCAGGTCCGAGATTTTCCAGCCGTTGTCATAGATCACGTCCTGGCCCAGAATCATGCGCCCGGCGGTGGGTTCAATGATCGCCCCCAGGCACTTGAGCAGTGTGCTCTTGCCCGAGCCAGAAGGTCCGACCAGTCCCACGACCTCACCTGGCGCAACGACCATGTTCACGCCCTTGAGCGCGTCCACCGCCGTGTCGCCGTGGCCGTAACGCTTCTTAAGGCCTTCAATGCGAATGCCGCGTGCGCCAGAGTCTGTTTGTTGCTTATCCACCGATGGCCTCCGCCGGGTCAACCTTGAGCGCCGCGCGAATCGCCAGCACACTGGCCAGCACGCAAATGATCACCACCGCCACGAAGCCGCGGATCGCATCGCCCGACTCCAGCAGCACGTATTTGGGAAAGACCGGCGCCCAGAACGTGGCTGCAACCTTGCCAACCACAAAGCCGATCAGGCCCAGCGCCACCGCCTGCTGAAGAATCATCCCGGCGATGGTTCGGTTGGTGGTGCCGATCAGCTTGAGCACGGCGATTTCCCTGATCTTGCCCATGGTCAGGGTGTAAATGATGAAAGCCACAATCGCAGCACTGACGATCGCCAGAATCACCAGAAACATGGCGATCTGTTTGGCCGAGGTGGCAATCAGCTTGGCGATCAGAATGTCCTGCATCTGGAGCCGGGTGTAAACGCTCAGGCGCTTCCAGCGCCGGATCGGCTCAGCCACCGCCTCCGGATCCGCGCCGGGTTCAATCTGCACCAGCACCGCATTGACAGAGGTGTTGGTACTTTGCGAAGCAATCACGGCGTCGAGCAAGCCGGGCACACCGGGTCGGTTCAGTGCCGGGCTCTGCGCGGTGCGGGCGCGCTGCATCAGGATGGCGTCGTTGTCTTTCAGAAACTGGGCTTCCTGCGCGTCTTTCAGTGGAATGAACACCATCGGGTCGCCGCCTGACGACACCATGCGTCGGGTCAATCCAACCACCGTGTACTCGTTGCGTCGAATACGGATGCGCTCGCCCAGCGCGAAGCCGGTGGCGATGTCGGCCACCGCCTCGTAGTGGCCGCGCGTCAGGCGCCGCCCCTCCACCAGGTAGCCGGGCTGGCCCGGGTGACCGGCACCGTCGGGCGTGACGCCGACCACCATGGCCCGAACATCACGTGCCTTGCCATCGCCGAGTTGGCTCACCTGCATGGTCAGGTAGGTGACGTTGGCGACCCGCGCCACACCCGGCATGCCACGGATGCTGCGGTAGCTGTCGTCATTCAGGCTGGACGACTCCGCGTACGGCCCTTGCGTGTCTTTCTGCACCACCCACAAATCGGCGCCGCTGTTATCCAGCAGAACGTTCGCATCGTCCACCATGCCGCGGTAGACGCCAGCCATGGTCAGCGTCACACCAATCAGCAAGCCCAGGCCGATACCGGTGAAGACAAACTTGCCCCAGGCGTGCAGGATGTCTCGCCCGGCCAGGCTGATCATGAGGATTTGCCCATGATGCGCTCGACCACCTTGATGCGGCTGTTGGCGTCGAGCGCCTTGTGGCTGTGGACCACCACTTTTTCGCCGCCGCTCAGACCCTGAAGAATCTGCACGCGTCCTTCAAGATCGGTGGCGCCGGTCTTGACCGCTGCAAAGCGCAGGCTGCCGTCTTCAAGCAGCCAGACACCGAGCCGGCCGTCCACCCTTTGCACGCTGGCGTTGGGCACGACCGGCATCGCCTTTTGCGCCGCCAGCGCCACCGTGACCTCGGCCAGTTCGCCGATGGGTGGTAGCGATGACGGGGCTTGCGTGAAGGCAACCTTGGCCAGAATCTCTTCGGTCACCACATCGGCCAGCGGCTCGACCCGCAGGACGCGCCCGGCCAGCATTTCACCGGCGCGTGAACGCAGGACAATTTGCGCCGGCAACTCGGCACCCAAGCCCTGGGCACGCTGCTGATCAAAGCGTACGCTGACCCAGACGCTGGCGGGCTCAACCACTTCAACCACGGCCTGACCGGCCACCACGGTGGTGCCGGGATCGGCATCGCGTCGGGTCACGATGCCATCGACTGGCGACAGCAGGCGCAGATTGGCGCGCTGGCGCAGCAGTCCGTCACGCTCGGCACGGGCCCGCACCAGTTCCTGGCGCGACGAATCCAGATTGGCGCGAGCGGCGGCAAAAGAGGCTTGTGCGATCTGCATTTCCTGGCGCTTGACCTGCGCGCCTTCTTCGCTGACCGAATGGGAAACAAGCAATTGCTCGTAGCGTTTGGCCTGAAGTTCAGCAAACGCCTTGCGGGCACTGACTTCCTGAACCTGCGCCTCGACCGCCAGCACGCCGGCTTCAGCGCGTTTGAGCGCAGCTTCCTGGGCGCCTATCCTGTCGTCCAGATCGATCGGGTCCATTTCTCCGAGCAGTTGCCCGGCCTTGACCTTGTCACCCGATTGAACTTCGACGCGCTTGACGCGTCCGGCGAAAGTAGGGCCGATCTTGTGGGTGAAGCGTGCTTCCACCGATCCGATACCGAACAGGGCGGGCTTGATGGACTGGCTCTCGACGGTGGCCAGGGTGACCGGCACCGGTGCCAGTGGCCCGGCGCGCAAGGCGACGTAGCCCAGCAGGCCCGCCAAAATGACGAGAACACTGGTTAGCGCAATGGTTCTGCCATGGCTGGAAAGAAAGGTTTTCATTGGTTGTGCCTCATGCCGCGTTGATAAATGGCAAACACACCGGGTGCATCGGTGCGCATGCGCGCAAGATCGCCAGACAGCATGGACTGCATCACCAGGCCCTGAACGGTTCCAATAAACAGGGTGGCGGCAGCTCGGGTCTCTACCGTCGGCGCGATTTCGCCGTTCGCCTTGCCCTGTTCGATTCGCGCGCCGATGCGCTCGGCGTAGCGCTTGATCAGCGTTTGAGCGATTTTCTTGGCCGCTGTTGTCTCGGTGTTTTGCAATTGACCGAACATCATTCGAGGCACGCCGGGGTGCTCGACCACAAAGTCAATGTGACTCATGAACATCGCCTGCATGGCGGCCAAGGGCGAGTCAATGCCGGTGGCCGCGCGATCGATTTGAGCCAGCAGATGATCTGCCACCCACTCCATGACGGACTCCCAGATGGCGTCTTTGCTGGGAAAGTGCCGGAACAAGGCGCCTTGTGTCAGGTTCATGTGGCTGGCGATGGCGGCGGTCGTGATGTCGCTCGGATTCTGAGATCCAGCCAGTGCAATGACGGCTTCCACCGTGACCGCTCTTCGTTCGTCGGCAGGGAGTTTGGATGGCGTGTTCAAAGGGTTGACCATAAGTTGACTTCATGCTGCTAGTAATTGGTTACTATCTTAACTGAAACAGCACAGGGCCACTAAAGGCCCTGCGCTTGCCGCTACGTCGCTTGTGGTTTTAGTTGACGACGGGAACCACCACGGGTGTCGGCACGGGCACCGGCGCCGTCGTGGTCAGGCCGGTACCTGGCGTGTGAATCCCGCGCCCGCCATTGGCCGGTCGGCCCAGAGCAGAACCAGGTGCTGCAGTGCCCAGACCCGTGCCGGGCGCGTGGATGCGCGTTTGCAGCGGCGTGGTGCCGGTGGTCAGGCCGGTGCCGGGCGTGTGAAGCCGGCTTTGCGTACCCGCGGTGCTGGCAGCAGCACCCTGAGCACCTGCACCCGCCGGAGCGCCACGGCCCTGGGCCAGTGCAACGGAAGAAACGGCCAGGATGCTGACCAATGCGAGAGAGAGTTTGGTTGACGATTTCATGATGGATTCCTTGAAGTGAATGAATAAAACTACCTTGTGCGGCCCATGCCACCCCGTCCACCACCACCTGGTGCCATACCTTGCTGGCGATTTTCAAAGCCAGTGCCGTAAGGCAAACGCAGCGCACTTCTTTCCTCTATCTTCTTGCTCTCAAGCTCGGAGCTTTCCGCTTGACTTGCCGGCGCACTGGCTGGCCGCGCTGGCAGGGTCTGGGCAGATACCGACACCGTAACGATCAGCAGCAGCATAGAGAGGAGAGAGGTGCGCTTGTTCATGATGATTGTTTCCGGTGTTTGTATGGTGCATCCCGTGTGTCGCACCATCATGTCACGTCAGCCGCGCTGTGTATCGGTTTGTCGCCGCTGGTGTCACCGCATGTAAAACCGGCGGCAGACATGCTTGCATGGCTTAAACTGCCTTCACACCCATCATGAACGCCCTGACCTCCCCCCGCATTCTTGTTGTTGACGACGACCCCGATCTGCGCGAGCTTCTTCGTACCTATCTGGGCGCCAATGGCTTTGACGTGCAGACCGCTGGCGACGGTGTGGCCATGCGCGCCGCGCTGGCCACCGGAGTGCCCGATGCCATCGTGATGGACCTGATGCTGCCGGGTGAAGATGGCCTGTCGTTGACGCGTTCGCTGCGCACCCAGTGTTCGGTGCCGATCCTGATGCTGTCAGCGCGCGGCGAAGAAATGGACCGCGTGATTGGTCTTGAAGTGGGTGCCGACGACTACCTGGCAAAACCTTTCGGACCGCGTGAGTTGCTGGCCCGATTGCGCGCGCTGTTGCGACGTCGCCAGGCCACGCAGCCTGAGTTGGCAACAGCGGCCGGCTATCCGCAGTTTGGTCCATTTTCTCTCGACAGCGCAGGGCGCCGCCTGTTGCGTGAGGGTCTGGAGCTGGTACTCACCAGTGCCGAATTTGATTTGCTGGCGGCCTTTGTCGCACACCCCAACCGCGTGCTCTCGCGCGACATGCTGGTGGACCTGCTGCGCGGCTACAACCGCGATCCGTTTGATCGCAGCATCGACAACCGCGTGACCCGCCTGCGCCGCAAAATCGAGATCGATGCGGCAGCACCCGCCTACATCCGCACCGTGCGCGGCGAGGGTTATCTGTTCAACCCCCAAGGGAGTAGCCCCTGAGTGCCCCGCAAAGTCTGGCGCGTCAAACCACGCTGATGCTGGCGGCTGCGTTTATCGTGATCGAGTTGCTGGTGGTTGCGTTGTCCGTTTTGTTTGTCCTGCTGCCGCTGGCGCGACGTTCGGCCGATGACCTGGCCGGGTTGATGGTGCTCTCGGCGCAGACCTGGGCTGAACTGCCGCCGGAAACGCGTCCGGCATTCGAAGAAGAATTGCTGGCCAGTCACGCGCTGGCCCTGCGAGCTGTCAGCCGCGGCCCCGGCAAGGATGAATGGCATCCTTTTTACTTCTATGTGCTGGAGGAGGCGCTGGTTCGGCGCACCGGGACCGCGCAACATCTGGTGAGTCAGGAAATCGACGGCGCCACCTGGTACTGGTCCAATGTGCCTATCGGCAACGGGCAACTGGCGGTCGGGCTGGCAGCGACGCGGATCGAAACCCAGCCCTTTACGGCCCTGTTCATCGGTCTGGTGGGCGGCCTGTTTTTTGGTGTTGCGCTGGCTTATGGCTTGGCTCGGCGCATCACGCGACCACTGGCTCGGCTGGAAGCAGCCAGCGCCTTGATCGGGCAAGGTGAAACACCCCGGCTGTTGCCTGAAACTGGACCCCGCGAACTGGTCAGCTTGAGCCGGCGCTTTAATGCCATGGCCAGACAGGTGAGCGAGTTGCTGACGGCGCGCACCACCTTGCTGGCGGGTGTTTCGCACGATCTGCGAACACCTCTGGCACGCATGCGCCTGGCCCTCGAAATCATGAAGACCGACCCCACGCCCGCCTTGTTCGAGCGGCTGGAGCGCGACATAGAACAGATGAACCAGTTGATCGGTAATGTGCTGGACCTGGCGCGAGGACTCGAGCACGAACCGACCATCAACGTTGATCTTCATGATTTTCTGAACGAACTGGCGGAGGACTTCTCAACACCTGAGCGCGAGATTCTTGTCAATTGCCAGGCCAGCCAGTTCGTGCTGGCACGTTCAGCCTTGCGTCGCGCTATTGGCAATCTGCTGCAGAACGCCATTCGCTATGCACCTGGAGCGCCGGTGGAATTGAGCTGCAGCGTGTCAGATCGGCAGTGCCGCATCGGCATTCTGGACCGCGGACCAGGCATTGCGCCGGACCAGATTGAGGCCATGTTTCAGCCCTTTCACCGTCTGGATGCCTCGCGCAGCCCGGTCACCGGTGGCTCCGGACTCGGACTGGCGATTGTGCGCGAGCTGGCTCGTGCCAATGGCTGGGAAGTCAGCTTGAGTGCCCGAGCGGGTGGTGGCCTGGAAGCCTGGATTGTGTTTGATGCA